>NZ_JBIUWJ010000028.1:0-87633 GCF_044743405.1 Pseudomonas sp. NPDC087626 | reverse complement strand
GGCACCGAGTGGTGGGGTAAGAGCGTTTTGCTTACTTTTGCGCTGTTCAAAAGTGAGCCGCCGTCAGGCGGAACCATAGGAGGCCGTTACCGCAAGAATGGATATGTACTCCGCCTGATCCAACACCCCAGAGGCCCACAAATGCAACGTCGCACCACAGTTATGTAGATACCGATACCGCAATGGGAACGGAACATTCAACAGTGTGGCGGCAGCTAGACCACATCCACCCCGACATGAATCGCATCATGCCGCCAGAACTCCAGGTCACAATCGATCAGCCGCTGATGCTGATCGTAGTTGACCCGGGCGATGCGCAACCCCGGGCTGCCCAGCGACACCCGCAAGGCCGCCGCCGCATCCACCGGCAGTGAGGTCGGCACGATCTCGAAGCGCACCCGCCCATAGTGCAAATCGTAATGCCGGGCATACAACTCGGTAATCGACTGATTCAGATCCAGCTGCAGAATCCCCGGGAAATACTGCGGGTTCAGGTAGTGCTCCACATACAGCACCAGTCGCCCGTCAATACGCCGAGCGCGGCAGATCTGGATCACACTCGACAGCGCCGGCAGCTGCAGCCAGGCACACACGGCTGCCGACGCCGGCTGCAGACGCGCCGAGATAACCTCGGTCGACGGCTCCCGCCCCTGGGCACTGACCATCGCGTGAAAGTGACTGCGCTGCATCAGGTTGTAAGCCAGCCGGGGTGGCGAGACGAACCAGCCACGGCGCTCCTCCCGATAAATCTGGCCTTGGGCCTCCAGTTGCAACAGCGCTTCACGCACGGTAATGCGTGTGGTGCCGAACAGCTCACTGAGCTTGCGCTCGGCCGGCAGCTTGCTGGCAGGCGCCAGCAGACCGTGGTCGATCTGCTCTTGCAGGACTTGGCCAATGGCTGTCACCGCGCGGGTTGCCTCTTCACGCATCAAGGTTACCTTTCTGGACTAGACCAGCACTGTTTCGGGGCCGGAGTGCGCCAAAAAACGCCTCCTCTAAGCTAGTGCAAGCCTAGGCACAACATATGACTGATCGATGACAAAGCCGCCCAACGGCAGCATCTAAGCACTGCAATTGTGCGGCCAAGTCCCGGTAAACCGGCCTCCTCCCGATGGTCTACGCTTATCTCGTTGTCACCCCTAGCGAGCGAAAAAAAGCCCTGGGCTGGGGCCGCCGACATCAAAGTGTCATCCAGCCCACCTAAATTGGCTCAGGTATTGCTGACCTAGACCAACCCAACCGCAAACGTTCGATAAAAACGCAGCGTTGAATACGCCCAAAGGAGCTTTCGATGAAACAGCTTTTCCTGGCATCCCTGTTAGGCTCGACCATTGCCATGTGCACCGCCGCCATGGCTGCTGATACCGATCTGAAAACCCTGGAAGCCGCTGCGCGAGCGGAAGGCGCGGTCAACAGTGTCGGCATGCCCGATGACTGGGCCAACTGGAAAGGCACCTGGGAAGACCTGGCCAAGACCTACGGCCTCAAGCACATCGATACCGACATGAGCTCGGCGCAGGAAATCGCCAAGTTTGCCGCGGAAAAGGACAACGCCAGCGCCGACATCGGCGACGTCGGAGCGGCCTTCGGCCCGATCGCGGTCAAGCAAGGCGTGGTGCAACCCTACAAGCCTTCGACCTGGGACCAGGTACCGGCCTGGGCCAAGGATAAAGATGGCAACTGGGCCCTGGCCTACACCGGCACCATCGCCTTTATCGTCAACAAGAAGCTGCTGCACGGTTCCCCTGCACCGACTAAGTGGGCCGACCTCAAGACCGGCAAATACAAGGTCTCCATCGGTGACGTGAGCACTGCCGCCCAGGCTGCCAACGGTGTACTGGCAGCGGCCCTGGCCAACGGCGGTGACGAGAAGAACCTGCAACCAGCACTGCTGTTGTTTGCCGAAATCGCCAAGCAGGGTCGCCTGTCGATGGCCAACCCGACCATTGCCACCATGGAGAAAGGCGAGGTCGAGGTTGGCGTGGTCTGGGACTTCAACGGCTTGAGCTACAAGGCCAAGATGGCCAACCCGGATGACTACACCGTGCTGATCCCGTCCGATGGTTCGGTGATTTCCGGCTACACCACAATCATCAACAAATACGCGAAGAACCCCAACGCCGCCAAGCTGACCCGTGAGTACATCTTCAGCGATGCGGGCCAGATCAACCTGGCCAAAGGCAACGCCCGGCCAATCCGCGCCGAACACCTGACCCTGCCCGCCGAGATCCAGGCCAAGCTGCTGCCGAACGAGCAGTACAAAGGCGTGACCCCGATCAAGGACGCCGACGCCTGGGAAAAAACCTCCAAGGCCTTGCCACAGAAGTGGAACGAAGAAGTCATCGTCGAAATGAAATAACCCCCGTAGGAGCGAGCCTGCTCGCGATGGCGACCTGACATTCGAAGACCTTCTCGGGTGTCAGGCCGTTCTCGTGAGCAGGCTCGCTCCTACAACGAATTACGATGTTTCGAGTTACCGATGTACGGAGTTTCAGTGCCATGAGTCACAACGTCATCCTTGTCGTTCTCGACGGTCTCAACTACGAAGTCGCGCGGCATGCCATGGGGCATTTGCAGGCCTATGTGCAGGCGCAAAAAGCTGCCCTGTACAAACTCACCTGCGAGCTTCCTGCGCTATCGCGCCCGCTCTACGAAACGATCCTGACCGGGGTCACGCCCATCGACAGCGGCATCGTCCACAACAACGTCGCGCGCCTGTCCAACCAGCGCAGCATTTATCACTATGCCCGTGACGCCGGCCTGACCACCGCCGCCGCGGCCTATCACTGGGTCAGCGAGCTGTACAACCGCTGCCCTTTCGTCGCGGCCCGGGATCGCCACACCGCCGAGCCCGAACTTCCGATCCAGTACGGCCACTTCTATTGGTCCGACCATTACCCGGATTCGCACCTGTTCGCCGACGCCGAGCACCTGCGCCTGCAACATGCCCCGCACTTTCTGCTGGTGCACCCGATGAACATCGACGACGCCGGGCACAAGCACGGCCTCGACACCCCGCAGTACCGTAACAGTGCCCGCTCGGCCGACATCATCCTGGCCGACTACCTGCAAGGCTGGCTCGACGCCGGTTACCAGGTGCTGGTGACCGCCGACCACGGCATGAACAACGACCGCTCCCACAATGGCCTGCTGGCCGAGGAACGGGAAGTCCCGCTGTTTGTGATTGGCGATGCCTTCAGCCTCGACCCCGATGCCGCTCCCAGGCAGCTCGAACTGTGCGGCACGGTGTGCCAGTTGCTCGGCATACCCCACGACAAACCTGTATGCCGGGAGTTGCTCAAGTGAATGCCATCACACGCGGCAAATGGCTGGCAGCGTTGTGCCTGGTGCCCTTTGCAATCTTCTTTTTCGTGTTCCAGATCGCCCCGCTGTGCTGGGTGCTGATCAACAGCCTGCAATCGGAAGAGTTCGGCTGGGGCCTAGCCAACTTCAACAAGATCTTCAGCTCCAGGTTCTACCTGCAAGCGATCCAGCACAGTCTGGAAATCAGTTTCTACTCCAGCCTGTTCGGCATTGTCATCGCCATCCTCGGCGCCTACTCGCTGCGTCGGGTCGACTCCAGGTTGCGCAACTTCGTCAACGCTTTCGCCAACATGACCAGCAACTTTTCCGGCGTGCCCCTGGCCTTCGCCTTCATCATCCTGCTGGGCTTCAACGGCAGCATCACCATCATGCTCAAGCAGGCCGGGATCATCGAGGACTTCAACCTGTACTCAAAAACCGGGCTGATCATCCTCTATACCTACTTCCAGATTCCCCTGGGCGTACTGCTGTTGTACCCGGCGTTCGACGCCCTGCGCGAAGACTGGCGCGAATCCGCCGAGTTGCTGGGGGCCAACGGCTGGCAGTACTGGCGCCACATCGGCCTGCCAGTGCTGACTCCAGCCCTGCTCGGCACTTTCGTGATCCTTCTGGCCAATGCCCTGGGCGCCTACGCCACGGTGTACGCCCTGACCACCGGCAACTTCAACGTGTTGCCGATCCGCATCGCGGCGATGGTTTCAGGTGACATTTCCCTGGACCCGAATCTGGCCAGTGCCCTGGCCGTGGTGCTGGTGGCCTTGATGACCGTGGTGACCGTGGTCCATCAGTTACTGTTGAAGAGGAGCTACCATGTCTCGCGCTGAACCCGGCTCTGCGGCCCTTTATCACCGCGTGGTGGTCTACCTGCTGTTTGCCATCTTGTTACTGCCGCTGGTTGGCACTCTGATCTACTCGATTTCCAGCAGTTGGTCGGCGACCATCCTGCCCTCGGGCTTCAGCTTCAAGTGGTACCTGCAACTGTGGAGCGACCCGCGTTTTCTCAACGCCTTCGGCCAGTCGCTGCTGGTCTGCGTCGGGGCGCTGATCCTGTCGGTGGTGCTGATCCTGCCGCTGCTGTTCGTTGTGCACTACCACTTCCCGAAACTCGATGCGCTGATGAACATCCTGATCCTGCTGCCGTTCGCGGTGCCGCCGGTGGTGTCCTCGGTGGGCCTGTTGCAACTCTACGGTTCCGGGCCGTTCGCCATGGTCGGTACGCCCTGGATCCTGGTGGGCTGCTACTTCACCGTGGCGCTGCCGTTCATGTACCGGGCAATCACCAACAACCTGCAGGCAATCAACCTGCGCGACCTGATGGACGCCGCCCAGTTGCTCGGCGCCAGCACCTTCCAGGCGGCGTTCCTGGTGGTGCTGCCGAACCTGCGCAAGGGCCTGATGGTGGCGTTGCTGCTGTCGTTCTCGTTCCTGTTCGGCGAGTTTGTGTTCGCCAACATCCTGGTCGGCACCCGCTACGAAACCCTGCAGGTGTACCTCAACAACATGCGTAACAGCAGTGGCCACTTCACCAGCGCGCTGGTGATCTCCTACTTCCTCTTTGTGCTGGTTCTGACCTGGGCTGCCAATATCTTGAACAAGGACAAAAGCCAATGAGCTATGTCAGCGTCCAACACCTGCAAAAAAACTACTCCGGCACCACGGTGTTCAGCGACATCAACTGCGAAATCCACAAGGGCGAGTTCGTCACCCTGCTCGGCCCTTCGGGTTGCGGCAAGTCCACCCTGCTGCGCTGCATTGCCGGGCTGACCGCGGTGGATGGCGGCAAGATCCTGCTCGAGGGCCAGGACCTGGTGCCCCTGAGCCCACAAAAACGTGGGATCGGCATGGTGTTCCAGAGCTATGCGCTGTTCCCCAACATGACCGTGGAACAGAACGTCGCCTTCGGCTTGCGCATGCAAAAGGTCAATGCCGACGACAGCCACAAGCGCGTACAGGAAGTACTGCAACTGGTGGAGCTGACTGACTTTGCCGCGCGTTATCCGCACCAGTTGTCCGGCGGCCAATGCCAGCGCGTAGCCCTGGCCCGCTCCCTGGTCACCCGTCCACGCCTGCTGCTGCTCGATGAGCCGCTGTCGGCACTGGATGCACGGATTCGCAAGCACCTGCGCGAACAGATCCGCCAGATCCAGCGTGAGCTGGGGCTGACGACTATTTTCGTCACTCACGATCAGGAGGAAGCGTTGACCATGTCTGATCGGATTTTCCTCATGAACCAGGGAAAAATCGTACAAAGTGGCGACGCAGAGACCCTCTACACTGCGCCAGTGGATGTGTTTGCCGCCGGATTCATCGGCAACTACAACCTGCTTGATGCCGCCAGTGCCAGTAAACTGCTGCAACGTCCCGTCAACAGCCGCATCGCGATTCGCCCGGAGGCCATCGTGCTGAGCCGCACGGGCGAACCCGATACCCTGATCCGCAGCCACAGTCTGCTGGGCAACGTGATTCGCTATCGGGTCGAGTCGCGCGGTGTGGAGTTGGTGGTGGATGTACTGAACCGTTCGGCGGCTGACTTGCATGCCGACGGTCAACGCCTGGCACTGTCCATTGATCCGAGCGCCCTGTGTGAGGTCGCCTGATGATGTCAACGAATGAGCTGAAGAGAGAGCACTGATGGCCCTGGCAATTTTTGATCTGGACGAAACCCTGATCCACGGCGACTGCGCCACCCTCTGGAGTGAGCAGATGGCCCGCCTGGGCTGGGTCGACGGCGAGTCGTTCATGCGCCGCAACAACGAACTGATGGACGCCTACAGCCACGGCAAGCTGGCCATGGAAGAGTTCATGGCCTTCAGCCTGGAACCCTTGATCGGGCGTACCCCGCAAGAGGTCGAGCACCTTGTAGGGCCCTGGGTCGAAGACTTTATCGAGCCGATCATTTTCAGCGATGCCACCAAGACCATCGCCGCCCACCGCAAGGCCGGCGACCGGATCCTGGTGATTTCCGCCTCGGGCACCCACCTGGTCAAGCCCATCGCCGAGCGCCTGGGCATCGATGAGGTGCTGGGTATCGAACTGGAGCTGGTCAACGGTTTCTACAGCGGCCATACCGTCGGCACCCTGACCTACCGCGAAGGCAAAATCACCCGCCTGCTGGAATGGCTGGACGCCGAAGAAGAAAATCTCGAGGGCGCGAGTTTCTATTCCGACTCCCGCAACGACCTGCCCTTGCTGCTCAAGGTCGACTTCCCCCACGTGGTCAACCCGGACCCAGTGCTGCGCGAGCATGCACAACAGGCCGGGTGGCCGATTCACCACTGGAAGTAATCGAATACCTGTGTGGGAGCGGCCTGCTCGCTCCCACCGTTTCAGTGCAATGTCGTCAGGTCAGGCTCTCGTCAATCACCAACACCAGCTTGCCCGACACCTGATTGGTCGCCAGTTCGGCAAACGCCGCCTCGGCATCCTTGATCGGGAAGGTCTTGGCCAGTTGCGGGCTCAAGCGGCCTTCGGCGAACAATGGCCAGACGTGCTGGCTGAGATCGCTGAACAGATCGGCCTTGAACTGCTCGTCGCGGCTGCGCAGGGTCGAACCCAACAGCTGGATCCGCTTGGCCAGCACTTGCGCCAGGTCGAGCTTGGCATCACGGCCGCCCATCAGGCCAATCAACACCCAGCGTCCGTCCCGAGCCAACACCTTCAGGTTCAACGCCGCGTAGTTGGCGCCGACCGGGTCGAGGATCACATCGAACGGTCCCAGATCGCTCAACCCCTCCAGACCATCGGTGCGCACCACCCCGCCCTGGGCGCCCAGCGCTTCGCAATAGGCCAACCGATCGGCCGAACCGACACTGACCCAGCACGGGTTGCCAAACGCCTTGCACAGCTGGATGGCCGCCGACCCTACGCCACTGGCGCCGGCATGCAGCAAGACTTTTTCCCCGGGCTTGAGCGCAGCCAGTTGAAACAGATTCAGCCAGGCAGTGCTGTACACCTCCGGAAGCGCCGCCGCTTCGACCAACGACAAGCCCTCAGGTACCGGCAGGACGTGGCGACCATCGACCACCACCTCCTCGGCCATCCCGCCCCCGGCCAGCAGCGCGCACACCCGGTCACCGATCTGCCAGGTCGAGCCCGGGCCCACCTCGCTGATGACCCCCGAGCACTCCAGCCCCAGCACCTGGCTGGCACCCGCAGGCGCAGGATAGAGCCCCGCTCGCTGCAGCAGATCGGCCCGGTTCAACCCCGCGGCCGCAACACGGATGCGAACTTGCCCCACATCACAGACCGGAGCCGGCTCTTCAACCCACTCCACATGTCCCTCAACGCCTTGCAATGCCTTCACAGTGCCTCCATAGTGAGTCTGGACTGAGCCCGATGCTATAGCGCCGGGCTTTTTGCATTATGCGACCGGTCCTTGTGGAACCGGCGACTTCAAAGACGGCCTAATATGCGTTATCAATTGTCCCCGCGTCGAATCGGCATGAAGCATTTGTTCCCCAGCACCGCACTCGCTCTCCTCATCGGCCTGGGCAGCTTATCGCTCGCGCCCGATACATTCGCAGCCAATAGCTGGGACAAGCTTCAGCCCGACCGTGACGAGGTGATCGCCAGCCTGAACGTCGTCGAACTGCTCAAGCGCCACCACTACAGCAAGCCGCCCCTTGATGATGCGCGCTCGGTGATCATCTACGACAGCTACCTCAAGCTGCTGGATCCATCGCGCAGCTACTTCATGGCCAGCGACATTGGTGAATTCGACAAATGGAAAACCCAGTTTGACGACTTCCTCAAGAGTGGCGACCTGAACCCCGGGTTCACCATCTACAAGCGCTACCTGGACCGGGTCAAATCGCGTCTGCAGTTCGCCCTGGCAGAACTCAACAAAGGCGTGGACAAGATCGACTTCAACGCCAAGGAAACCTTGCTGATCGATCGCAAGGACGCCCCGTGGCTCAAATCCAATGCCGAGCTCGACGACCTGTGGCGCAAACGCGTCAAGGACGAAGTGCTGCGCATGAAAATTGCCGGCAAGGACTCCAAGCAGATCCAGGAAACCCTGACCAAACGCTACAAGAACCAATTGTCGCGCCTGGACCAGACCCGCGCCGAGGACATCTTCCAGGCGTACATCAACACCTTCGCCATGTCCTACGATCCGCATACCAACTATCTGTCACCGGATAACGCGGAAAACTTCGACATCAACATGAGCCTGTCCCTCGAGGGCATCGGCGCCGTGTTGCAGAGCGACAACGACCAGGTCAAGGTCGTGCGCCTGGTGCCTGCAGGTCCAGCCGACAAGACCAAACTGGTCGCGCCGGCGGACAAGATCATCGGTGTCGCCCAGGGCAACAAGGAAATGGTCGACGTGGTCGGCTGGCGCCTGGACGAAGTGGTCAAGCTGATCCGTGGGCCGAAAGGCACCGTGGTCCGCCTGGAAGTGATTCCGGCCAGCAATGCGCCCAACGACCAGACCAGCAAGATCGTGCCGATCACCCGCGAAGCGGTGAAGCTTGAAGACCAGGCAGTGAAAAAATCCGTGCTCAACCTCAAGCAGGATGGCAAGGACTACAAGCTCGGCGTAATCGAGATCCCGGCCTTCTACCTCGACTTCAAGGCGTTCCGTGCCGGTGATCCGGACTACAAGAGCACCACCCGCGACGTCAAGAAACTGCTGACCGAACTGCAAAAGGAAAAAGTCGACGGCGTGGTCATCGACCTGCGCAACAACGGCGGCGGCTCCCTGCAGGAAGCCACCGAACTGACCAGCCTGTTCATCGACAAGGGCCCGACCGTCCTGGTGCGCAACGCCGATGGCCGGGTCGATGTACTCGAAGACGAAAACCCGGGGGCGTTCTACAAAGGCCCGATGGCCTTGCTGGTCAACCGCCTGTCAGCCTCGGCTTCGGAGATTTTTGCCGGCGCCATGCAGGACTACCACCGCGCACTGATCATCGGCGGCCAGACCTTCGGCAAGGGCACGGTACAGACCATTCAGCCGCTTAATCATGGCGAACTGAAACTGACCCTGGCCAAGTTCTACCGGGTTTCCGGGCAGAGCACCCAACACCAGGGCGTACTGCCGGACATCGATTACCCGTCGATCATCGACACCAAGGAAATCGGCGAAAGCGCACTGCCGGAAGCCATGCCGTGGGACACCATCCGCCCGGCGATCAAACCGGCCGTCGACCCGTTCAAACCCTTCCTCGCCCAGCTCAAGTCCGAGCATGACGAGCGCACCGCCAAGGATGCCGAGTTTGTCTTCATCCGCGACAAACTGGCCCTGGCCCAGAAGCTGATGGCGGAAAAAACCGTCAGCCTCAACGAAGCCGAACGCCGCGCGCAACATGCCGATATCGAAGCCCAACAGCTGACGATGGAAAACATTCGCCGCAAAGCCAAAGGCGAAGAGCCGCTCAAGGAACTGAAAAAAGAAGACGAGGACGCCATCGCGGCCGAGCCAGACAAGACCAAGCCGGAAGACGACGCCTACCTCAGCGAAACCGGGCGGATCCTGCTGGACTACCTGAAACTCAACACCGCGGTCGCCAGCAACAAGAAGTAATGGCCACCCAAGCAACACGCTGACCAGAAAAGACCGGGCTTGCCCGGTTTTTTTTGGTCGTTAGTTTCTTGTCGGATCAGGTCGTATACAGACCCTGGGGGGCTCGGCAGCTGCTGCAGGGGATTGGGGGTATTCGCCAGATTTGTGGTTTGTCGGAGATCGCCATCGCGGGCGAGCCCGCTCCCACAAGGGGACCCAACCCTAAGCCGCCATAACCGCAGGAGTGGATCTACACCCAGATCAACCAGCCCGCGCAGCCAACTCCCGCAACTTGATCGCAGCCAACGGATGCCCGGCCTTTTCCGCCAACCCCCACCAGCGAGCCGCCTCCAGCGGATCCGGAGCCTTGCTCGGCGTCCCAGCCAGACTGATCACACCCACCTGATAGGCCGCCTTGCCATCGCCCGCCAACGCCGCCAGGCGCAACAAGCGCACGCCCTCCTCGCGAGCCCCAAGACCGACCCCGCGAAACGTCAGGATGTGACCATAGAAGCTCTGGGCCCCCACATCACCCAAATTGGCCATGCGCGCAAACTGCCCTTCCAGCCAGGCCCAGCCCCGCGGCTGACGGACAAACCAGGACCAGTGAAACAACCGGCGAGCCAGCCAGTAGCTGACATGTGCCTTGAGTCGTAGCAACACTCAGGCCTCCGCAGATTCAGGGTATTCGTACTCAAACACCCGAACCACTTCCGAAGCATGCCAGGACGCTGCAGCTACGCCGTCGGACGGCCCGGAGAAGCGTCCCAGGCGCTCCACACACTCGAAGAACCCCGTGCGCGGCAACCGGCTCGCACCCTGGCTGATCACCAGCGAGCTGCGCAGCGGCTGCTCAGCCCGAGCGTCCAACGCCGCCAGGTGCTCGAGGGCGGCCGTCAGGGTTTGCATCGCCGGGCTCGGCAACTGCAACCGCTCCAGCAGCGCACGATAGGTCAGCAGGTGGCGCTGACGGCGCGCCTGATCCAGTTCACCGAGCAAACCGTCCCAATGTTGACGACTGATCCTTACGCTCACGATTCATCCCTCCAACCCTGCACCTTCAACTCCCAGGCCAGGCTGCGACGAATCGCGGCGTCGGGGTGGCGCTCGCCACTTTCGATCAAGGCCAGGTAGGAAGGGCTGATGCCTACGGTGCGGGCCAACGCCTCAATGGCAATGCCCTGTTCTTCGCGTAGATGACGCAGTTGATCGAGGCCCGGAAGAACCGGGTTCGAGGTGTCCGCGTGCGGGACTGTGGCTGCACGCGGTGGTTGCTCCTTGACGCCTGCCGCTTTTAATAATGCTTGATACTGCGCCCATGGCAACACCGCATACTCGGGTTCACCATCACGTGCGATTATCTGAATATCCATGACTACCCCGTAGGACAACAACACTTAGCGAGTCGGCACTTTTCCATTGAAGTGTAATCCTAACAGTCGCTAAGGTCGCTGGGGCGTATCAATCTCTGGATAGATCTGATTCGATTCAGGTTTTTTTCGAGTGTTGAAGCAACAACTGCTCCGGCGAATCGGGCAGGCGCTCGACGCTCACCAGTTTTTCCGGGTGCTGGCGGTTGCGCCAGAGGCGAAAGGCAGTCAACTCGTCATCCAGGGTTTTCATCAGCCATGCCAGTACGGCGATATCGTCGAGCATGCCGAACATCGGGATGAAATCTGGAACGGCATCCAAGGGACTGAGGAAGTACATCAGGCCGGCCACCACCGATACCAGGGCCTTGGGACTGATGGCCCGGTACTCGCCACGCCAGTACGCCAGGCACAACGCCTGCAGCAAGCGCAGGTCGTCCTTGAGCTTGCCCAGCCGGAAACCCTGAGTGGCGCCCTTGCTGGCCACTGCGAAGAGCAGAGTCGGCAAACGGCCACGACTGATCAAGCGACCGGCCAGGGGCAGGAACCTAGCGAAATTCCAGGGTGTTTTCATCATGCCTCCACTGAAATGTTATCCACACAAATTGTGGATAACCTTGTGAACAGAGCCGCTTTTCAGGCCTCAAAGCCCCGTCTTACAAGGGCTCGAGTCAGATCGGGCGTTTTTTACTCACATAAAAAAACCCCAACATTTCATTGACTTGGCGGCCTGGTGCGGCTAACGGCGGCGCCTTCAATGCTATGACTGCTACAACCGGTGTCGGTTCTACTGGATTTTCCCCCACCGACCGCCAGATACAACAACGCCCCGGATAAACGGGGCGTTGTTTTTCAATCCGACGCAGCTTACTTGGCGTCGTCTTGCTTGGCTGGATCTTTGATCGCCAGCAGTTCCAGGTCGAACACCAGCACCGAGTTGGCCGGGATTGCCGGGCTAGGGCTTTGTGCGCCGTAGGCCAGTTCGCTAGGAATGTACAGCTTGTACTTCTCGCCTACGTGCATCAGTTGCAGGCCTTCGACCCAACCCGGGATCACGCCGCTGACCGGCAGATCGATTGGGCTGCCACGCTCGACCGAGCTGTCAAACACAGTGCCGTTGGTCAGGGTGCCAGTGTAGTGCACAGTCACTACGTCGGTAGGCTTAGGCTGAGCGCCGTCGGCCTTCTTCACGACTTCGTACTGCAGGCCGGAAGCCGTGGTGGTCACACCGGCTTTCTTGGCGTTGTCTTCGAGGAATTTCTTGCCGGCTGCGGCCGACTCTTCGCTCATCTTGGCCATACGCTCTTCAGCGCGCTTTTGCAGCGCAGCGAAGGCTTCGACCAACTCTTCATCCTTGAGCTTCTGTTCTTTCTTGCCGACAGCATCTTCGATGCCTTGGGCTACGGCTTTGGAGTCCAGGTCATCCATGCCTTCCTGAGCCAGGCTCTTGCCCATGTTCAGGCCGATACCGTAGGAAGCTTTTTGCGCCGGGGTTTTCAGCTCTACGCTGGTCTGCGAGTCACAACCCGCAAGTACCAGGCTAACCAGGGCCACCGCCGCCGCCAACCGATGCTGTTTCATGCTATTTCCTTGTTCATGCGCCTAAAGGGCAATCGAATAAAGCCGCGAGCTTATCAGGCCGCCACGACCAATGGCTACCGGCATGAGAGCAGGAAAGCTCCGATAAGTTCAGGTCTTTTAACGCGTTTTACCCAGGAATAGGGTGAAGTTTCTGTCAGCTTCAGCCGAGGGCAGACGCAGCCTGTTCCCACAGCCTATGGCGTAATGGCCTCTTGCTGCCAAACTTCAGCTCAGGCATAACACCCCGATCAATCTACAAGGATGTTTATCGTGCGCCTGCTGCTCCGTTTTTTACTGCTGATTCTGACCCTGTTGGGGGTCGCGCTGGCCGTTGTGCTGTATTACGTGGCCAACCCCAAACTGCCGGTTTATACGCCTGTGACCCAGGTGAACTACCTCGACCAGTGGAGCGCGGCCGATCGCCAGACCTATTACTTCACCCCCCAGGGCACCCAGGTAAAGGGCTTGCGGTACGACTGGTTCAAGGCCCTTGAGCTGCCGTTTTCCGAGCAACGCTTTGCCGCGCCGCAGTACCTGGCGCGCTTCGGCTTTTTGGTGGACCCGACGCAAACGGCCACCTCCAGTAATCCGGGCAACCTGCCGGTGGGCTTCGCCAGGCACCAGAATCCTGGCAGCAAAGAAGAGTATCTGGATATTACCTGCGCCGCCTGCCACACCGGCGAGTTGCGCTACCAGGGCCAGGCCCTGCGCATCGATGGCGGTACGGCGCAGCACGTGCTGCCCTCCAGCGTCCCCACGTTACGCGGCGGCAGCTTCGGCCAGGCACTGGTGGCCAGCCTTGCCTCGACCTATTACAACCCGTGGAAATTCGAACGTTTCGCCCGCAATGTGCTGGGACAGGATTACGACGCCGGGCACGGACAACTGCGCAAGGACTTCAAGGCTTCGCTGGACACCTTCCTGCGCGTGGCCTGGAACGACACCCATCGCGGTCTCTATCCCACCGAGGAAGGCCCCGGGCGCACCGACGCCTTCGGCCGTATCGCCAATGCCACCTTTGGCGACGCCATTTCCCCGGACAATTATCGGGTCGCCAACGCCCCAGTGGACTACCCACAACTGTGGGATATCTGGACCTTCGACTGGGTACAGTGGAACGGCTCGGCGCAGCAGCCCATGGCGCGCAACGTCGGTGAAGCCCTGGGGGTGGGCGCCACCCTGAGTTTCTTCGACGCCAACGGTCAACCGCTCAAGGGCGATGCGCGCTACCCCTCCAGCGTGCGCGTACGTGACCTGCACCTGATCGAAGAAACCCTCAAGCGCCTCAAGCCGCCCGCCTGGCCCGAAGCGCTGCTGGGCACCGTCGACAAGCCCCTGGCTGCCCAGGGCCGCGCGCTGTTTGCCGAGAACTGCGCCGGTTGCCACGTGCCCAAGGTGATCCAGGCCAACGGGCGCCCCGAGCAGCAGTTGAAAATGCTGCCGGTGGCAGTGATCGGCACGGACCCCGCCAGCGCCAACAACATCGCGCAGCACCGCTTCGACGTCACCCCACTGCAATGGGACCCGGCGGAATTGGCCGACCTCGACGTCAAGCTGCAACCCACGCCCACCGAGCCCCTGGACCTGAGCCAGTTGTCAGTCGCCAAGGGCCTGGCCTACGTCACCGCCTTCGTCGAGAACCGCGCCTACCGCGAGGCCAACGTCACCCCTGAGGAGCGGCCGGACATGGATGGTTTTGCCCTGCCGATCGGCGTACGCGAGCGCGTGGCCTACAAGGCCCGGCCGCTGGCCGGTGTCTGGGCCACTGCGCCCTTCCTGCATAACGGTTCGGTGCCGAGCCTCTACCAACTGCTGTCACCGCAAAGTGAACGCGCGAGCACCTTCTATAAAGGCACCTTCGAGTACGACCCCAAACACCTGGGTTATCGCACCGAAGCCTTCGACAACGGGTTTGTGTTCGATACGCGCGTTACCGGCAACCACAACAGCGGCCACGAGTTTCGCGCCGGCGAACGGGGTAACGGGGTCATCGGGCGCCTGTTGCTACCTCAAGAACGCTGGGCACTGCTGGAGTACCTGAAGGTGCTGGGCGGCCCATTGGAGGCGCAATTGCCATGAGCCGCAGACAGTCAGGAAGGAGTTTTACATGTTGATGAGCCTATGGCTGCGCCTCGCGGCGTTGTTGGGTAAATGCCTGCTGTGGTTACTCGGACTCGGCCTGCTCGGCTGGGCCCTGGCCAGCGCCTGGTGGGCCTGGCAGCACAGCGGGCCGGTGTCCGCCCAGGAGCAGATACCGGCCGGCGAAGCCGCGATGACCCAGGAGGTGATCCAGACTGCCGTGCGCATCGTCGACCAGCACCGCGACAACACCCGTTACCTGCGTGACGCCCACGCCAAGGCGCACGGCTGCTTGCAGGCCGAGGTCCAGGTATTGACCGACCTGGCCCCGGAACTGCGCCAGGGCGTATTCAGCGAAGCCGGCAAGACCTGGCAAGCGACCCTGCGTCTATCCAACGGCAATGCCTACCCGCAGTTCGACAGCATGCGCGATGCCCGGGGCATGGCCCTGAAATTACTCGACGTACCCGGCACGCAGTTACTCAAGGACCGTCAAGGCCGTGGCGAACAGGACTTTGTCATGTTCAACCACCCGAACTTTTTCGTCAGTGACGTTGCCGAGTACCGGCAGAACGTCGCGGCCCAGGCCGACGGCAAAAAGGTCCTCGCATTCTTTCCCGGCTGGGACCCGCGCAGCTGGCAGGTGCGCCATCTGTTCATCGCCTTGGCGACGCTGGCGCCGGCACCGACGAGCCCCACCCAGAGCACCTATTTTTCCGTCTCGCCCTACAAGTTTGGCAACGCCAACGCAAAATTTCGCGTGGCTCCAGACCCAGGCAGTTGCCCGAGCTACACCCTGCCGGCGCAGAACCAGGCCTTGCCGAACTTCCTGCGCAGTGCGTTGAACCAGCAGCTGTCGACGGACCGGGTCGCGGCCTGCTTTGTCCTGCAGATCCAACGTCAGGATCTGGGCGCATACATGCCGATCGAAGACACCAGCATTGAATGGCAGGAAAGCGACGCACCGTTCGAAACCGTGGCGCGCATCCGGATTCCCGCCCAGGACTTCGACACCCCGGCGCTGAACCTGCAATGTGACAATCAGTCGTTCAATCCCTGGTTCGGGCTGGAGGCGCATCGCCCCATCGGTGGGATCAATCGATTGCGCAAAGCCGTGTATGAAGCGGTCAGCGACTACCGGCACGCGCGCAACGCCGAACAGTAAGGCCAGGCCGCACGCCCGTCAGGCGACGGGCGTGCGGCGATCAAGGCTCAGTACCGGGCATCCTGTGGTTTGCCACCTTTTGGCCAGTCCTTGTGCTTGTCCGGGAAGTCCGGCCGCGGTTGATGGGAGAAGTACTCGGCGACGTCTACCGCTTCCTGATCGGACAGCCCGCCCTGCCCCAATGGGAACTGCTCGTGAAAGCCGATCGGCATGTTGCGTTTGACGAACGCCGCCGCGGTATAGGTGCGCGCCATGCCGGCGCCAATGTTGAACGACTCCTCGCCCCACAGCGGCGGGAATACCCACTCGCCCTTGGCGCTCTTCAAGCCTTCGCCCTCAGTGCCATGGCATACCGCGCATTGCTTGGCGTAGACCCGCTCACCGTTGGCGCGGTCAGGCTTGATCGCCGGATCGATCTTGCCGACGCCGCGCCCGGCCACTTTATCCCCGGGCTGGGTGTTGCGCTTCATCCAGTCGAAGTAGGCAATCATCGCCTGCATGTCCGCCGACTCGACGGGCAGCGGCTTGCCGTCCATCGAACGGCGGAAGCAACCATTGATGCGCTCGGCCAGGGTGATTTCCCGTCCCACACGCGGTGCATAGCCCGGGAAGAACGCCGAGACCCCGACAAACGGCGAACCATCGGCAACAGTGCCCGTATTCAGGTGGCAACTGGTGCAGTTCAAGGCGTTACCGACGTTGTCCGGCAACAGGGCCTTGGTCTGCAGGTGCAGGCGCATGCCCCGCACTACCTGTGGCGCATTGGGCGCCACTAGCATATCGGCCAGGCGTGGGGTTTCGAAGGTGACAGGCCCGTCCACCGGCTTGAGCTGGCCACGCAGCTGCTTGACCTGGGCAGCGCTGATCACTGAGCCGCTATTGCCCCAACTGGTGCGCACGAAGCTGAGGATTTCGGCGATCTCGTCATCGGCCAGCCGGGCGAATCCGGGCATGGTGTAGACCCGTGGGTGGGTCTGGGTCTCGGCGGTTTTCCAGCCCGTCAGGGTGATATGCAGCAACGAAGTCGGATCGGCCGAGGCCACGCTCGGGTTGCCCGCCAGCGGCGGGAACATCGCCGGTACACCACCGCCATCCGCACGGTGGCAGTCGGCACAGAACTGCGTGTAGCCCAGGCCACCACGGCTGCTGAACAGCGTCGCCGGAGGCGCCGCCGGGGCCAGTGGCAAGGACGGTGGCGGCAGGTCATCCGGGCCGGCTGGCAGCGACTTGAGGTAGGTCGCGATGGCGTTCAGGTCATCATCGGTAAAATGCTGGGTGCTGTGATGGATCACCTCCGCCATGTTGCCGGACACCGTGGCAAATCGGTTCTGCCCGGTCTTGAGCAACTGCACGGTGTCTTCCACCGTCCACAGGTTGCGCAAGCTGAGTGCGCGCCAATGCTCGACGGTCTCCCCGGCCAGGTAATGCTTGCCACTGGCACCGGCATCACTCATGGCCTTTTCCTGGAAGGCGATACCCCGTGGGGTATGGCAAGCGCCGCAGTGACCCAAGCCCTGCACCAGGTAGGCGCCACGGTTCACCTGTGGGTCCTTGGCCGGGTCCGCAGCGAAGGGAGCGTCATCGACGAACACCTTGTTCCAGAACCACAGCCCCCAGCGCTGGTTGAACGGCCAGCTCATGTCTGCCTGCAGATTGGCCTGCTTGACCGGGCTGACCCCCTGCAGCAGGTAGGCATACAAGGCCCGCATATCTGTTTCGCTCATCTTGGCGTAGGACGGGTACGGCATCGCCGGGTACAGGTTGTCGCCCGCTGGCGTCACGCCCTGGCGCATGGCACGGTCAAACTGTTCGAAGGTGTAGCGGCCAATGCCCGTTTCTGGATCGGGGGTGATGTTGCTGGAATACAGGGTGCCCATAGGCGTTGTCAGTTCCAGGCCGCCGGCCATCACCGCACCGTCCTTGGCGGTGTGGCAGGCAATACAGTCGCCGAGCTGGGCCACGTACTTGCCTTGGGCGATCAACGGGTCAGCCTCGGTGGCCGCTGCCGACGGCGGCTCACTGGCGTTGAGGTGGTGCACAAACAATAACGACGAAACCAACACGGCCAGTCGCGGCAAATTCAGATCCATTGAAAACACCCCTTATGGCGCCTGCGTCGGGTTTTCCCGTTGGCCAGGCACCACTTCGTTTTTATAGGTTCAGCAAACGGCAACCGCGATGTGCAGGTCCCAGGTACTTTCTATAGGAATTGGCCGGTGTGGTCGTTGACATGTATCAGGCGCAGTCCGAATGGCTGGCGACAAAGAGGTTTGGCGCGGACGGCCAAGGTGTTGCGAGGAGGGGCGAAGGGAAGTTTGCCAAATCCCAGACAGCAAAAGGCCCGCACTAGGCGGGCTTTCTGTGGTGACCTGGCGTTCAGTGGTCCAGGTTACCGAATATGGCGCAGCGGACGGGACTCGAACCCGCGACCCCCGGCGTGACAGGCCGGTATTCTAACCGACTGAACTACCGCTGCGCTAAGCGTTGAAAGTAAATGGTGGGTGATGACGGGATCGAACCGCCGACATTCTGCTTGTAAGGCAGACGCTCTCCCAGCTGAGCTAATCACCCTTCGCTTCGGTGTGGCGCGCATTCTACGGAGCGACCCCACCTCTGGCAAGCACTTTTTTAAATAATTTTTTCAGGCCTTCCAAAGGCTTAGCGAAGGGTTGGCCTATTGAGCTGCGCGGAGAATAATGCCCCCCTTTGTATAAAGGAGAGACTCACCCCATGTGGTTCAAAAACCTGCTTATCTATCGCCTGACCCAAGATCTGCCTGTTGATGCCGAGGCGTTGGAAACTGCACTGGCCACCAAGCTGGCGCGTCCATGTGCAAGCCAGGAGTTGACCACCTACGGTTTCGTCGCGCCGTTCGGCAAAGGCGAAGATGCACCATTGGTGCATGTCAGCGGTGACTTCCTGCTGATCAGCGCACGCAAGGAAGAGCGCATCCTGCCAGGCAGCGTCGTGCGTGACGCGCTCAAGGAAAAGGTCGAAGAGATCGAAGCCGAGCAAATGCGCAAGGTCTATAAGAAGGAACGCGACCAGCTCAAGGATGAAATCATCCAGGCGTTCCTGCCGCGCGCCTTTATCCGCCGCTCGTCGACCTTCGCTGCCATCGCGCCGAAGCAGGGACTGATCCTCGTCAACTCGGCCAGCCCGAAACGTGCCGAAGACCTGCTGTCGACCCTGCGTGAAGTGATCGGCACCCTGCCGGTGCGTCCGCTGACAGTGAAAATGTCGCCGACCGCAACCATGACCGAATGGGTCACTACCCAGAAAGCCGCGGACGACTTCTTTGTGCTGGACGAGTGCGAACTGCGCGACACCCACGAAGACGGCGGCATCGTGCGCTGCAAACGCCAGGACCTGACCAGCGAAGAAATCCAGCTGCACCTGAGCACCGGTAAAGTGGTGACCCAGCTGTCCCTGGCCTGGCAAGACAAACTGTCGTTTGTCCTCGACGACAAGATGGTGGTCAAGCGCCTGAAGTTCGAAGACCTGCTGCAAGACCAGGCGGAACAGGACGGCGGCGACGAAGCCCTGGGCCAACTGGATGCCAGCTTCACCCTGATGATGCTGACCTTCGGCGAATTCCTCCCGGCACTGGTGGAAGCGCTGGGCGGCGAAGAGATTCCGCAAGGCATCTAACGCCTGGCGATCTCTCTTGTAGGAGCGAGCTTGCTCGCGATGGTGTGTCAGGTAAATGAGTGATGTCTGATACACCATCGCGAGCAAGCTCGCTCCTACAAGTGTTTGTATGGTGTAACCAATAATAAGGAACAGGTCATGCGCGCATTGGCAGCACTGAGTCGTTTTGTCGGCAACACCTTTGCTTACTGGGTACTGATTTTTGCGGTCGCGGCATTCCTGCAACCGTCTTGGTTCATCGACCTGAAAAGCTTCATCGTGCCGCTGCTGGGGCTGGTGATGTTCGGCATGGGCCTGACCCTCAAACTCGAAGACTTCGCCGAAGTCGCACGTCATCCGTGGCGCGTGGCGTTGGGTGTGGTCGCACAGTTCGTGATCATGCCGGGAATGGCCTGGTTGCTCTGCCAGGTATTCAGCCTGCCGCCGGAAATCGCCGTCGGGGTAATCCTGGTGGGTTGCTGCCCAAGTGGCACCTCCTCCAACGTCATGACCTGGTTGGCCCGGGGCGACCTCGCACTCGCGGTAGCCATCTCCGCCATCACCACACTGCTTGCCCCACTGCTGACCCCGACGCTGATCTGGTTGCTGGCTTCGGCCTGGCTGCCTGTCTCGTTCATGGAGTTGTTCTGGTCGATCCTGCAAATCGTCCTGCTGCCTATCGTTCTTGGCGTGATCGCACAGCGCGTGCTGGGTGCACGGGCGCGTTATGCGGTCGAGGTCTTGCCCCTGATTTCGGTGGTGAGCATCGTCATCATCGTGGCCGCAGTGGTCGCCGCCAGCCAGGCGAAAATTGCCGAATCCGGCCTGCTGATCATGGCGGTCGTGATGCTGCATAACAGCTTCGGTTATTTGCTGGGCTACCTCACCGGCCACCTGTTCAAATTGCCGCTGGCGCAACGTAAAACCCTCGCCCTGGAAGTCGGCATGCAGAACTCGGGGCTCGGGGCGGCACTGGCCAGCGCACACTTCTCGCCCCTGGCGGCGGTACCCAGCGCCCTGTTTAGCGTCTGGCACAATATTTCAGGCGCCCTGCTCTCGACCTACTTCCGGCGCATGAGTGAGAAACAGGACCGGGAACTGGCGGCACAACAAGCGGCTGAGTGACGCGGGAGCTTGATCCCCGGACTAATGATGGGCACTATACTGCGCAACGCGAGGACGACCTCGCGGCTCGATCGAGTCATTAATCTGGGGACGGCCCCGTCAATCGATGGAGGTTTGCATGTCCTGGATCATTCTGTTTTTCGCCGGTCTGTTTGAAGTCGGCTGGGCCGTTGGCCTGAAATACACCGACGGCTTCAGCCGCCCCCTGCCCACCGCCCTGACAATCGTCGCCATGGCCATCAGTCTCGGCTTGCTCGGGCTGGCGATGAAGGAGTTGCCGCTGGGCACCGCCTACGCGATCTGGACTGGCGTTGGCGCAGTGGGCACGGTCATCGCCGGGATCATCCTGTTTGGTGAGTCCATGGCGCTGTTCCGCCTGGCCAGCGTTGCGCTGATCATTGCCGGACTGGTCGGGCTGAAAATCAGCGCGGCCTGATCAACTGGATAAAAAACGCCCGCATTACGCGGGCGTTTTTTTATCTGCGCATTTCTAGCGCACCGTCCCCCGCAACTCGCTGACCCGTGCCTGCAACTGCGCCGGCGCTGCCGCCTCGGCGGCTACCGGCGGGCCTGCCACCAGGGTCACCCGCGACCATAGCCGATGGAAAAAACCCTTGTTTGGATCGCGGCTGAAAAAGCTGCCCCACAACCCTTGCAGGGCCAAGGGAATCACCGGCACCGGAGTCTGTTCGAGAATCCGCGTCAGCCCGCCCTTGAACTCATCGATCTCACCGTCAGCGGTCAGCTTGCCTTCCGGGAAGATGCACACCAGCTCGCCATCCTTCAGATACTGGGCGATGCGGCTGAAAGCCCTTTCGTAGATCTGGATGTCTTCCTGGCGCCCGGCGATGGGAATCGTCCCGGCAGTGCGGAAGATGAAGTTCAATACCGGCAGGTTGTAGATCTTGTAGTACATCACGAAGCGTATCGGCCGGCGCACCGCGCCGCCAATCAGCAAGGCGTCGACAAACGACACGTGATTGCACACCAAAAGCGCCGCACCCTCATCGGGAATCAGCTCCAGGTTCCGGTGCTGGACGCGGTACATGGAGTGGCTGAGTAGCCAGATCATGAAGCGCATGCTGAACTCGGGGACAATGCGGAAGATGTAGGTGTTGACCCCAATATTGAGCAGCGACACCACCAGGAACAACTGGGGAATCGTCAACTCGGCCAGGCTCAGCAAGACAATGGTGACAATCGCCGACACCACCATGAACAGCGCATTGAGGATGTTGTTGGCAGCAATCACCCGCGCCCGCTCGTGTTCGGCCGTGCGCGACTGGATCAATGCATACAGCGGCACGATGTAGAAACCACCAAACACCCCCAGCCCGAGGATGTCCAGGAGCACCAGCCAGGTATGGCCAAAGCCGAGCACTTCGAGCCAGCCATGGCCTTCGACGCTGTCCGGGATACCGCCCGAGTGCCACCACAGCAGCAGGCCGAACACCGTCAGGCCGAAGGAGCCAAAGGGCACCAGGCCGATCTCGACTTTACGCCCGGAGAGTTTCTCGCAGAGCATCGAGCCCAGGGCAATCCCCACCGAAAACACCGTGAGGATCAGGGTCACCACGGTTTCGTCGCCGTGCATCCACTCCTTGGCGTATGCCGGGATCTGCGTCAGGTAAATCGCTCCGACGAACCAGAACCATGAGTTGCCGACAATCGAGCGCGACACCGCTGGTGTCTGCCCCAGGCCCAGGCGCAAGGTGGCCCAGGACTCACTGAAGATATTCCAGTTCAGCCGCAGCTCAGGCGTGGAGGCTGCTGCGCGGGGAATGCCACGACTGGTCAGGTAGCCGAGCACTGCGATGGCGATGATCGCCGTGGAGACAATGGGCGCGTAATGACTGGAGGACATCATGATCCCGGCACCGATGGTCCCGGCGAGGATCGCGAGGAAGGTGCCCATTTCCACCAGGCCGTTACCGCCAACCAATTCTTCTTCACGCAGCGCCTGGGGCAAAATCGAATACTTCACCGGGCCGAACAGCGCCGAGTGGGTGCCCATGGCAAACAACGCCAGCAGCATCAGCCATAGGTGATCGAACATGAAGCCGACCGCGCCTACCGCCATAATGGCGATTTCCCCCAGCTTTATCAGACGGATCAACGCGTCCTTGGCGAACTTTTCCCCGAACTGTCCGGCCAGCGCCGAAAACAGAAAGAACGGCAGGATAAACAGCAGCGCGCACAGGTTGACCCAGATCGAGCGGTCGCCCTCAATCGCCAGCTTGTACAGAATGGCGAGGATCAACGACTGCTTGAAGATGTTGTCGTTGAACGCCCCGAGCGATTGCGTAAGAAAAAACGGTAGGAAGCGCCGCTTGCGAAGCAAGGTGAACTGCGAAGGTTGACTCATCTTCCATGTCCCTGAGTGGCTTGGATGCTCTTATTGGAATGTCGCTCAGCGATCCAGGCCACAACCTTAAGACTATTTCTTCAATCCGGCGATGCACGGCGAGACAAACAGCTCACCGCGCCATGCTCCCTGCACCGTACGTTTGGCGACGATCAGCCACAGGCTCGCCAGCAGCACCACCAGCACCGAACCGAACAGGCTGAAGAAGGCCAGGCCCAGGGTGCTGGCCAGCTTCAAGGTGGCCAGCGAATAAACGCCCAGGGGGAAGGTAAAGCCCCACCAACCGAGGTTGAAGGGAATGCCGTCGCGCAAGTAGCGCAGGGTAATCAGCACCGCCATCAGCATCCACCACAGGCCAAAACCCCACAGGGTGATGCCGCCGATCAGCCCCAGCCCCGCCGCCACTTCACCGACTCCCGGCAGGCCATTAGCCGCGAAGATCGCCGGTCCGTCACCGCCCAGCAGCAACATGCCCAGCGCTCCGGTGCCAATCGGCCCCAGCGCCAGCCAACTCGACGCCGCCATGTTCTCGTGGGGCAACTTGTGCAAGGCCATACGCAACAACAGGATGGTCAGGATGCTGAACGCCACTGGCAACGAGAACGCCCACAGCACGTAGCTGGTGCAGAGCATCACCAGTTGCCCATGGGCGTCCGCCAGGTGCGGGGCCAGCAGGCCCCCGCTGGCTGCAGCCACTTCCGCCGCCACCACCGGCAACAACCACACCGCGGTCATCTGGTCGATGCTGTGCTCCTGCCGCGTGAACATCATGTACGGGATCAGCACGCCGCAGGCCAGCGACATGGCGACGTCCAGCCACCACAGGACCTCGGCCACCGGGACCAAATCCTGCCCCCACCGCGGCACGCCAAACACCAGGAAACCATTAATGATGGTGGCCAGGCCCATGGGAATGGTGCCGAAAAACATCGACACCGTGGAGTGGGCGAAAATCCTCCGCGCCTCATCGAAGAACAACACCCAGCGCGCGGCATACAGCACGCTGAACAACAGAAACAGACCAATATTGAACAGCCACAGGCCTTCGGCGAACACCCGCAGTCCGGGGATTGCCAGCGGCAACTGGGCCAAGGCCAATGCCAGCACCCCGGTGCCCATGGTGGCGGCGAACCAGTTGGGCGTGAACTGGCGAATCACTTCGCGCGGGTGCTGTAACTGGCTCAAGGGCCGGTTGAGAATTTTGCTGCTATTGGCGCATTGCATGCTGAGCTCCTGTCCCCTGATGAGGTAGAGCCCATGATAGAAGCAGATCGAATATCTATATAACGGGTAATATCTCTAACTGTTATCTATTTTGCAGATATGCGCTCTACACACTGCCCTCGGATTCGATCACCAGCACCCGCGCCGGGCCCTGTGGATGCGCCACGTGCTCGGTCCCCACCGCGGCGTAGAAAATGTCCCCGACCTCCAGCACAACGGCTTGCTCGACACCGTTCTCGCGGTAGCGCATCTGCACCTGTCCATCGAGCACTACAAACACTTCCTGACCATCGTTGACGTGCCATTTGTATGGCTGATCCGTCCAGTGCAGGCGGGTGGTGATGCCATTCATGTTGGCGATATCCAGCGCCGCCCAGGCACGCTCGCCGGTAAACGCTTTGCTGCGGATGATCTTCATGGGTGGGGGCAATCCTTGGGGTCAGTACTGATTGATGGCCAAGGCTAACGCAAATGCCCTGCTCAGGCTCGACTCGCTCAAGATCGCCCTGCGACACCCCGCCACGCTGAGACCTTGGTCGACACTGACGCCGCCTGAACATCGTGCGAGACTGTTCGACCGGACTGCAGTCCCGGGGGTCTTTTGCCAGGAGTTTCCATGTCGTTGTCCAGCGGGCTGATCGCCGCCGTCGCCCTGGCCTATATGGCCATCATGTTCGCCATCGCCTTTTATGGCGATCGCCGCAGCACGCCGCTGCCGCCGCGCATGCGCGCCTGGGTGTACAGCCTGTCGCTGGCCGTCTATTGCACCAGTTGGACCTTCTTTGGTGCGGTGGGCCAGGCCGCCGAACAGCTCTGGTCGTTCCTGCCGATTTACCTGGGGCCGATCCTGTTGCTGGTGTTCGCGCCTTGGGTCCTGCAAAAGATGGTGATGATCAGCAAGCAGGAGAACATCACCTCGATTGCCGACTTCATCGCCGCCCGCTACGGTAAATCCCAGTCGCTGGCGGTGGTGGTGGCGCTGATCTGCCTGGTCGGCGTGTTGCCTTACATTGCCTTGCAGCTCAAAGGTATCGTCCTGGGGGTCAACCTGCTGATCGGCGCTGGCGCCGACGCCATGGGCACCCGCGCCCAGGACACTGCGCTGATCGTGTCGTTGATCCTGGCGTTGTTCACCATCGTCTTCGGCACCCGCAACCTGGACGCCACCGAGCACCACCGGGGCATGGTGCTGGCGATTGCCTTTGAATCGCTGGTCAAGCTGTTCGCCTTTCTTGCCGTCGGCGCATTTGTCACCTATGGCCTGTACGACGGTTTCGACGACCTGTTCGACCAGGCCATGCTCGCCCCGCGCCTGGAGCAATACTGGAAGGAAACCATCAACTGGCCGTCGATGGTGGTGCAGACCGGTGTGGCGATGATGGCGATCATCTGCCTGCCCCGGCAGTTTCACGTCACGGTGGTGGAGAACATCGAACCCCAGGACCTGCGCCTGGCGAAATGGGTATTCCCCGCCTACCTGGCGCTGGCCGCGCTGTTCGTGGTGCCGATTGCCCTGGCCGGGCAAATGCTGCTGCCCAGTTCCGTGCTGCCAGACTCTTTCGTCATCAGCCTGCCATTGGCCCAGGCTCATCCGGCCCTGGCGCTGCTGGCATTCATCGGCGGTGCCTCGGCCGCCACCGGCATGGTGATCGTCGCCAGTGTCGCGCTGTCGACCATGGTTTCCAACGACATGCTGCTGCCGTGGCTGCTGCGGCGCAAAAACGCCGAGCGCCCGTTCGAAGTGTTCCGCCACTGGATGCTCTCGGTCCGTCGCGTGAGCATCGTGGTGATTCTGCTGCTGGCCTATGTCGCCTATCGCCTGCTCGGCTCGACCGCCAGCCTGGCCACCATCGGCCAGATCGCCTTTGCCGCGGTCACCCAACTGGCCCCCGCGATGCTTGGCGCGCTGTACTGGAAACAGGCCAACCGCCGCGGCGTATTCGCCGGCCTCGCCGCGGGCACCTTCCTGTGGTTCTACACGCTGATCCTACCGATTGCCGCCCACAGCATGGGCTGGTCGCTGAGCACCTTCCCCGGTCTCGGCTGGCTGCACAGCAACCCGCTGAACCTGCCGATCACCCCGCTGACCCAGGGTGTGGTGCTGTCACTGGCGGGTAACTTCACCCTGTTTGCCTGGGTCTCGGTGCTGTCCCGCACCCGGGTCTCGGAACACTGGCAAGCCGGGCGCTTCATCGGCCAGGAGATCAGCGCGCGGCCCAGTGGCCGCTCGCTGCTCGCGGTGCAGATCGACGACCTGCTGCAACTGGCGGCCCGCTTCGTCGGCGAAGAGCGGGCGCGGCAGAGCTTCATCCGCTTCGCCTATCGCCAGGGCAAAGGCTTCAACCCGAACCAGAATGCCGACGGTGAATGGATCGCCCACACCGAGCGGTTGCTCGCCGGTGTCCTGGGGGCTTCATCGACCCGCGCCGTGGTGAAAGCCGCGATTGAAGGCCGGGAAATGCAGCTCGAAGACGTGGTACGCATCGCCGACGAAGCCTCGGAAGTGCTGCAGTTCAACCGCGCACTGCTGCAAGGCGCGATCGAAAACATCACCCAGGGCATCAGCGTGGTCGACCAGTCGCTCAAGCTGGTGGCCTGGAACCGCCGCTACCTGGAACTGTTCAACTATCCTGACGGCTTGATCAGCGTCGGCCGGCCGATTGCCGACATCATTCGCCACAATGCCGAGCGCGGCCTGTGTGGCCCCGGCGAAGCGGAAGTGCACGTGGCCCGCCGCCTGCACTGGATGCGCCAGGGTCGCGCCCACACCTCCGAGCGACTGTTCCCCAACGGGCGGGTGATCGAGTTGATCGGCAACCCGATGCCGGGCGGTGGTTTTGTCATGAGTTTCACCGACATCACCGCATTCCGCGAAGCCGAACAGGCGCTGACCGAGGCCAACGAAGGCCTGGAGCGCCGCGTCACCGAGCGGACCCACGAACTGTCGCAACTGAACGTCGCCCTGACCGAAGCCAAGGGCACGGCCGAGTCAGCCAACCAGTCGAAGACCCGTTTCCTCGCGGCGGTCAGCCATGACTTGATGCAGCCTTTGAATGCCGCGCGCCTGTTCTCCGCCGCCCTGTCCCACCGCGACGAAGACCTGAGCCCGGAAACCCAGCAACTGGTGCATCACCTGGACAGTTCGCTGCGCTCGGCCGAAGACCTGATCAGCGATCTGCTGGACATCTCGCGCCTGGAAAACGGCAAGATCAACCCGGATCGCCAACCCTTCGTGCTCAACGAACTGTTCGACACCCTGGGCGCTGAATTCAAGGCCCAGGCCCGCGAGCAAGGCTTGAAATTCCGCTTGCGCGGCAGCCGCCTGCGGGTCGACAGCGACAGCAAACTGCTGCGCCGGGTGCTGCAGAATTTCCTCACCAATGCCTTCCGCTACGCCAAGGGCCCGGTGCTGCTGGGGGTGCGCCGCAAGGGCGACCAACTGTGCCTGGAAGTCTGGGACCGTGGCCCGGGGATCCCGGAAGACAAGCGCCAGGTGATCTTCGAAGAGTTCAAGCGCCTGGACAGCCACCAGACCCGCGCCGAGAAAGGCCTGGGCCTGGGCCTGGCGATTGCCGACGGCTTGTGCCGGGTACTCGGCCATCAACTGCAAGTACGCTCATGGCCGGGCAAAGGCAGCGTGTTCAGCGTCAGCGTGCCGCTGGCCCGCGCCCAGGCCAGCGCGCCCGGCAAAGTCGCCGAGCTCAACGGCCGCCTGCCCACGGGCGCGCAGGTGCTGTGCGTGGATAACGAAGACAGCATCCTGATCGGCATGAATAGCCTGCTCACGCGCTGGGGCTGCCAGGTGTACACCGCGCGTAACCGCGAGGAATGCGCGAACCTGCTCAACGACGGCATGCGCCCGCAACTGGCGCTGGTGGACTACCACCTCGATGACGGCGAAACCGGGACTCAATTGATGGCCTGGCTGCGCACCCGCCTGGGTGAGCCGGTGCCAGGCGTGGTGATCAGCGCCGACGGCCGCCCCGAGATGGTCGCCCAAGTGCATGCCGCGGGGCTGGATTACCTGGCCAAACCAGTGAAACCGGCGGCCTTGCGCGCCTTGTTGAGTCGGCATTTGCCGCTTTGACCATCACCCGGGCGACGAACCCGTAGCAGCTGTCGAGCAACGCGAGGCTGCGACCGACAGCGCCGGGGACGACTAGCGTTACTCGGGCAATTCAGCCAAGCCATCGACATCGGTCATCGCCCGCTCCAGCAAGTCTGCTGGCAGGCTCTTGCTGGCCCGTGCGCCGAGCAGCTTGAGCTGCTCGCTGCGGCTGACCAGGTTGCCACGGCCCTCGGTCAGCTTGTTACGGGCTGCGCTGTAGGCTTTATCCAACTGCTGCAGGCGATTGCCGACTTCATCCAGGTCCTGGATGAACAATACGAACTTGTCGTACAGCCAACCCGCACGCTCGGCGATTTCCCGGGCGTTCTGGCTCTGGCGCTCCTGCTTCCACAGGCTGTCGATCACCCGCAGGGTCGCCAGCAGGGTGGTCGGGCTGACGATCACGATGTGCCGATCGAAGGCCTCTTGAAACAGGTTCGGCTCCGCCTGCAGCGCAGCCGAAAAGGCTGCTTCGATGGGCACGAACAACAATACGAAGTCGAGGCTGTGCAGGCCTTCCAGGCGTTTGTAATCCTTGTCGGACAAGCCTTTGACGTGGTTGCGCAAGGATTGCACATGCTGCTTGAGAGCCGCCTGGCCCAGCGCCGTATCCTCGGCAGCTACGTACTGTTGATAGGCCGTGAGGCTGACCTTGGAGTCGACCACCACTTGCCTGTCGCCCGGCAGGTAGATCAACACGTCCGGCTGGAAACGCTCGCCATCCGGGCCCTTGAGATTGACCTGGGTCTGGTACTCGCGACCCTTCTCCAGGCCCGCATGCTCCAGCACCCGCTCCAGAATCAACTCGCCCCAGTTGCCCTGGGTTTTCTGGCCCTTGAGGGCTCGGGTGAGATTGGTGGCCTCGTCACTCAGGCGCAGGTTCAGTTGTTGCAGGCGCTCCAGCTCCTTGCCCAGGGAGAAACGCTCGCGCGCCTCGGCCTGATAACTTTCCTCGACGCGTTTTTCGAAGGATTGAATGCGCTCCTTCAGCGGGTCGAGCAACTGGCCCAGGCGCTGCTGGCTGGTCTCGGCAAAGCGCTGCTCGCGCTCATCGAAGATCTTCCCCGCCAACTCGGCGAACTGCGCGCGCAGCTCATCGCGCGAACCTTGCAGGTCGTTGAGGCGTTGCTGATGGCTGTCCTGTTGCTCACGCAATTCGGCATTCAGCGAAGCGGCCTGGGCGTCCAGGCGCCGCAGCTCGGTCTCTTTGCTGTTGCGCTCGAGGTTCCAGGCATGGGCCGCGTCACGGGCGTTGTCGCGCTCTATCTGCAGCAGTTCGACTTCCCGGCGCACAGCCGCCAGTTCGGCTTGCTTGCTGGCGTTGGCTTGTCCCAGGTCGCTGATTTCATCGCGGCAGGCGTCCAGTTGCGCGCTCAGGCCGTCCTGGGCCAACTGGGCGGTACCCAGGCGCTCTTCCAGCAGCGCCCGGTCGGCCTGTGCCAGGCTCAAGCGCCGCTGCAGTTGCCACGCCAGAAACAACAACGGCAACCCAGCGCCCGCCAGACCGAGCAACACACTGGTCAAGTCCATAGCCATGACGACTCCTGCCGAAGAATTAAAGCCCGAAGGTTAACCAAGCCGCCCAGGCTTGGACAGCTCAGTCTTCGATCTGCCCGAGCTCGCGCAGGGCCCGCCGGTCACCGGCACGTGCAGCCTGGCGCAGCAGGTCCTGGCCAATGCGGCGGTCGCGGGCATTGCCACATTCGCGGCACATCAATTGACCCAGGCGACTTTGCGCGGCCACCACCCCTTCACGGGCAGGTGCCTTGAGCAAACGCCCGGCAAAATGTTTGACGTTGGGGTTATCGCCCAGGCGGGGACTGTCAAGCAGCCACTCGGCCACTCGCATTGACATGCGCTTGGGGGCGGTAACACCTGAGGGTGGGGAGGTAACAGAAGTTGATACTGAGCGAAACTTCATAAAGCACTGTGGGACAGATCGGAAGGCGCGCCACTTTACTCCTTTTTTCGTACGGGTAAAGCCGAAAAAAACCCAGCACGCCCGTCCTAGAGCAAGCGCTCGGGACAATCCACAGAAGCTGTGGATAACTCAGTGGACAACCCGCCCCGAACTCGCCAGAAGCCCTGTGGAATGGGGCTCCCGCTCAAACTGACGATTTTTTCACCAGTAAAAAAAAGCGATGTTTTTCATTGACTTAAATTTTCACTACAGGCACCCACTGTACCCAGTGGGGAAATGTCGGCGGGGTGACACCCTGCCCGGCTATTGTGCACAAGTACCTGTGCACTGGTTATATCACCGCACTTTTTGCGTGCGTTTTGCCAAGCAGAGGTAACAACCCAGCAAACGTAAGCAAATGTTTTTTGCCTAACACACTTCCCTTAAGCATTTCAATCCGTTAGTATCCGCAGCGTTAGTACCAAGCTGAAAGTCAATTCTGGTCGAACACCTCCCGCGGTATACCTTCCCTAAAGAGAAGCTTCTACCGACATCACGGGATCGACCACCTCGATGGTTTCCAGGTAACGCTTGCGACAACACAGCCTTTGAATCGAATGCGAAGGGTGTTGCGAAGCTCACTTACTCTGACCGAACCAACCTGCAAATTGATCAGGATCTTCACCCCGGGCCCAGAACCTTTGCCCTTGATGTGTTGCCTGCCCTCCTAAGTACCTACCTGCCGGCCCAAGCGCGCACATTTAATAGCGCTTCAACTGGCTGCTTTGTTCCAGTCGGGTTCTTCGTTCGATCAATGGTGATCGACGTTACTGGAACGTTTTAACGCTGCACGGATCAGATTCCGTGTCATTTGCAGGAACACCAATAATTATGTCGACTCAAATCCATACTCAGGATGCCATTCGCACCCTAACCAACGCTTTTGCCCCAATGAACTGCCTGATCATGGCCGCTCGCAAAGGCTGCTTCAGCTTCACGCTGGTCAACGAACACGGGATCGCTCGTCACAGCGAACGCCTGTATCCCGACCAGTACTCCAGCGCCGAGCCGCTGCAGGCCGTGATCGAGCGTACTCGCCAGGCACTGGTTGCCTGAGACGCGAGAAAGGCTGAACACCACAAAAGCCCCGCTGAAAATGCGGGGCTTTTTATTGCCTGATATTTCCCATCGCCCCACCCTGGCTTAAGCACCAACCGATATAACGGTTATAACTGCGAGCTGGAAATATTTTAAAAACAGTCCTTTACAGCAAGAATATGACACTACACTTCAACTCAAGCGGCATGATCCGCTTCCGGCGAGCCTGAGTCGACCTACCGCTGCCAAGCCCCCCCATTCAGGTATCGCCGCTCACTTAACGTTTCGAGGGCCTTATGGGTATCGCTGCCAGCGAACTGTGCCGTTTTGTGATCCGTCCTACCCTGATTTACCTGGGACGACATAGCACGACTGCCGAATCCCTGCTGCTGGGTGTCGCCGCCAGCCAGTCAGCCCTCGGCTCCGCCCTGCATGACCGCCGTGGCCACGGCCTGTACCGGATTGCCGAGCTTCGCCACCAGGCCCTGTGGGATGACTACCTGGCCCTGGATCCGGAACGTGCCAGCCTGGTGCGCGGCCTCGCCAGCCAACATGCCTTTCTCAGTGGCCCGCACCTGGAACTGACGGTCAATCTGCGTTATGCCACGGCCATTGCCTGGCTGCTGATCGAAGAGCAAAACACCCCACTGCCCGAACCCGACGACCTGTTGGGAATGGCCCGAATCTGGCGCCAGACCTTCCAACCCCAAGGACGCCTGCGCGACTTCACTTGTGCATGGCGCGACTGTGTTTCACCGATGAATCAGGTCGCCTGCTGACCGGGCAATTTGCAAGATCGGTGAAAATCCCGCGATTATGGTCGGATTGTCCTACAAAACCGCTCTATCTCAAGCATTACCGGCTATAGCGCTGAGTCGAAAATGTTGGTAATTTTCGCCCCGGTGATCACCCGGAGTTCTAATAATGAAAAAAGTCATGCTCAAAACCACCCTTAGCCTCGCCGTTACCTTGGCATCCACCCAGATCTTCGCAGCTGGCTTTGCCATCAACGAACAAAGCATCAGTGGGATGGGTACTGGTTTCGCCGGGCGTTCTTCTGTCGCCGATGATGCAAGCACAGTTTTCGGTAACCCTGCCGGCATGGCGCGCCTCAAGCGCGAACAAGTCACTGGCGGGGTCGCCATGCTCGATGCCCACACTGACATCAGCAATGCCACCTCCAGCCCTAACAATGGCACCAACCAGGGCGACATGGTTCCGTTCATTGCCGTTCCCATGGGCTACTACGTCAAGCCGATCGATGACCAATGGGCCGTCGGCGTTGGCATGTACGCGCCATTTGGCCTGGTCACCGACTACGAGAACGGTTTTGCCGGCAAATACTTCGGCAGCAAGAGCGACGTTAAAGTCGTGACCCTGCAGCCAACTGTTTCCTACGCATTCAATGACAAGGTCTCCATCGGTTTTGGTCCGACCATCAACCGTATCCAAGGCAAGCTGGAATCCGACCTGTCGATTACCCAGGCTGCTCCCGATGGCCACGTGCGCATCAAGGGCGACGATACCGCCCTGGGCTACAACATCGGGATCCTGGCCCAGTTGACCGACAGCACCCGCGTCGGCCTGACCTACCACTCGAAAGTGAAGTACAAGCTCGAAGGCAACACCAAGGTCAACTACGGCCTGCTGCCACTGGCTGGCCAGAGCAAGGACCAGAAGTACGACGCGTCCCTGGACCTGACCACCCCTGAGTCCGTGGACTTCTCGGTGACCCACGCTCTGGACGACCAGTGGACCCTGTACGCAGGCAGCACCTGGACCCGCTGGAGCCGCCTGAAAGAAATCACCGTAGAGAACAAGGGTGTACCTGGCGTGCTGGGCTCGCAGTTCGGTGAAATCACCGAAGAGCAGAACTGGCATGACACCTGGGCGCACGCCGTCGGTGCTTCGTACAAGCTGAACAAACAGTGGGTACTGCGTACCGGCCTGTCGTTTGACCAGGCCCCGACCAACAACGTCGATCGCTCCCCGCGCATCCCGACTGGCGACCGTACCATCTTCAGCCTGGGCGCCGGCTGGAGCCCAACGGAAGACCTGACCATCGACATGGCCTACTCCTACCTCAAGGAAGAAGCGGTCAAGGTCAACAATCAGAACGATCGTGGCCAGAGCTACAACGCCAAGTATGAAAACTGGGCAAACGGCTTTGGTGTGGGCGCGACCTACCGCTTCTGATTCACGGCGCGCCTGAATGGCGCGCTTGCTGAACAGCAAAAAGCCCCGCTCTCTGGTTCAGAGGCGGGGCTTTTTAATGGCTGGCATTCAGGGTTTCGAGGCCAGGGCCTGCTCCACCGCCGCGATGAATTCCGGGCTTTCGGGTTTGGTCAGGCTGGAGAAGTTGGCAATCACCTTGCCCTGGCGGTCCACCACGTACTTGTAGAAATTCCACTTCGGCGAACTGCTTTGCTCGGCAAGCACCTTGAACAGATGGATGGCGCTGGCACCGCGAACTTTCTGCGGCTCGGTCATGGTGAAGGTCACGCCATAGTTGACGTAGCAGACCTTGGCCGTCTCCGCGCCATCCGCGGACTCCTGCTTGAAATCATTGGACGGCACGCCAAGCACTTCCAGCCCCTGCTCCTTGTAGCGCTGGTACAACGCCTCAAGGCCTTTGAACTGCGGAGCGAAACCACAGAAGCTGGCGGTATTGACCACCACCAGCGGTTTGCCGGCAAAACGCTGGCACAGTTCAATGGATTCCTTGGCATGCAGCTTGGGCAATGAGCCCGACAGCAGTGCCGGGCACTCAGCGGCCAACGCCGGGCCTGCGACCAGCAACAGCAGAGCGGGAACAGCTAGCCAGCGCATCAGCATATCGGGTGTCCTCGAGAAATCGTCAGAGGGCGACGTTACTCGCCCTGCACGAATGATGGCAAGTGGCTATTTAGCAAGCTCCCAGTCCCAACTGCATCATGGCCAGGCCACCCTGGTGCCAGCCCCACCAGGCCAGCGCCAACAGCAGCGCGACAACCGCTGCCGCCACCAGCCTCAAGGCGATCCGCCTCATGCCGCGCTCGCCTGGGCTTGCAGGCGCGCCACCGGACGCTCACGCACAGGCCAGTTCAAGGCAGCCGCCAACAGGCTGAGGAGAATCGCCACTTGCCAGATCAAGTCGTAGCTTCCTGTTCGGTCATACACCACCCCGCCCAACCAGCCACCGAGGAACGAGCCCAATTGGTGAAAGAGGAAGACGATACCTCCCAGCATAGAGAGATTTCGCACACCGAACAGGGTCGCCACCGTACCGTTGGTCAAAGGTACCGTCGACAGCCAGAGGAAGCCCATGGCCATGCCGAACAGGTAGGCGCTGGTCTGGGTGACCGGCATCCACAGAAACAGCCCGATCACCACCGCGCGCAGCAGGTACAGGCCGGTCAGCAGGCGCGGCTTGGACATCCGCCCGCCGAGCCAACCGGCGGTGTAGGTGCCGAAGATATTGAACAGGCCAATCAAGGCCAGCACCGTGGTGCCGACGGTGGCCGGAAGATGCTGATCCACCAGGTAGGCCGGCAAGTGCACACCGATGAACACCACCTGGAAACCACAGACAAAAAAGCCGAACGCCAGCAGCCAGAAGCCGGAGTGCGAACAGGCCTCGCGCAGGGCCTCCTTCAGCGTCTGCTCATGGCCCAGCACCGGCAGCGGCTTGTCCTTGAGCATGCTCACCAGCGGCACAATCAGCGCCACCAGCACGCCCAGCACCAGCAGCGCGCTGGACCAGCCGAGCCAGCCGATCAGGCCCAGGGTGCCGGGCAACATGGCGAACTGGCCGAAGGAGCCGGCAGCACTGGCGACCCCCATGCCCATGCTGCGTTTCTCCGCCGGCAAGGCCCGCCCAACCACGCCGAGAATCACCGAAAACGACGTCCCGGACAGGCCGATACCAATCAACAGGCCGGCGCTCAACGACAGTGACAGGGGCGAGTCGGACAGCCCCATGAACACCAGGCCCACCGCATACAAGACACCTCCCACCAGCACCACTTTCGCGGCGCCGAAGCGATCGGCCAGCGCGCCGGTAAAGGGCTGCGCCAGGCCCCAGATCAGATTCTGCAAGGCGATGGCGAAGGCGAACACTTCGCGCCCCCAGCCGAACTGCTCACTCATCGGCGGCAGGAACAGGCCGAAGCCATGCCGCACGCCGAGGGACAACGCCAGAATCAGCGCACTCCCAAGTAAAATCCAACCGCTGGTACGCCACATCGATGTCATTGTCATTCTCCAATCGCGGGTATATACCCGCTTAAACTCGAAAAAACCCGCTTCATGCGAGTTCGTCCAGCAAGGCCAGCAATGTTGCGCGCTTCTCGGCGCCCAACCGATCGATCAAACGTTGTTGCGCCGCCTCCCAGGCCGGCAAAGCCGCCGCCAGGCGCTCACGCCCGGCCTCGGTCAATTGCACGATGCGGTTGCGCTGGTCTTCACCCTCGACCATCCGCACCAGTCCCTCACCTTCCAGCACCCGCAGGTTACGCCCCAGAGTACTGCGATCCAGGCCCATGGCCTCGGCCAGGGTGGAAATACTCGGCTGATCCAGGCGCTGCAGATTGCACAGCAAAGAATACTGGGCAACGTTGATCCCGAAGCCGTCGAGGGCGCCGTCGTAATGCCTGCTGACGCCACGGGCGGCGCGACGCAGGTTGGTGCATAAACACTGAGAGGCTAGCATGGTGCGTGTATATACCCGCGTTTAACTTTATGCAAGCTTTGCTTACGATTTCCGCCTCCCCTCAAGCCAGCGCCAAAGCCATCAGCACCGCCACTTCCAGCAATTCCAGCAACGCCCCCGCCGTATCCCCGGTTGTCCCGCCAAGGCGGCGCATCATCAAATGACGCACGCCGGCGAACACCCCTACCGCCACCACCAGCGCAATCACTCCACCCCAGCCCGCGATCAGTACACAGGCCAGCGCACTGAGCAGCAGCACCCGCCGGCCGGTCTGGCGTGGCAAGTGGTCAGCCAATGCCTGCCCCAGCCCCCCCGCCCGCACATAAGGCGTCGTCAGGAACAAGCCGAGCAAGGCCGTGCGCCCGAGCAGTGGCGCGAGGATCAGCGCGACCGTGGCCTGCTGTTCGATCAGTGCCAGCAAGGCGGCGAACTTGAGTAGCAGCACCAGCACCAGGGTGACCACGGCAATCGGTCCGCTGCGCGGGTCTTTCATAATGGTCAGGGTGCGTTCGCGGTCACCAAAACCACCGAGCCAGGCATCAGCACTGTCGGCCAGGCCGTCCAGGTGCAAGCCGCCACTGAGCACCACCCAGACCGTCAGCAGGATGGCCGCGTGCAACAGCGCCGGCGCGCCCCCCAATAGTCCGTTCAGGCCCCACAACAGCCCACCAAACAACAGGCCCACCAGCGGATAAAACAGCAATGAGCGCCCCAGCTCCTGAGGTGACGGCATGCCCGGCAGGCGAATCGGCAGGCTGCTGAGAAATTGCAGGGCGATCCACATTGGCAACATGTCTACGCCTCATCCCGAAGCATGGCGTCAGCCTCGACCCGCAGGAAAAACAGCCCGCCGTGGCCGACTTCGACGTTCAGCAACTGCTCGCGAGGCAGCCCGCGCGCGCGCGCCAGTAGCAGGCGCATGACACCGCCATGACTGACCAGCAACACCCGCTCACCGGCATAGGCCTGGTGCAAGCGCTGCACCGCCGCCAACACCCGCGCCGAAAAGTCGCTGACTGGCTCGCCCTCGGGCGGGGTAAAACCATAAGGGTCCGACCAGAAACGGCCAAGGGCATCAGCGTCAGTCTCCATCAACGCCGCCGCGCTGCGCCCTTCCCAGGCGCCAAAATGCAGCTCTTGCAGGTCCTGCTCCAGGCTTACCGGCAGGCCCAGTTGCGCGCCCAGTTCCTCGGCAAACCGCGCGCAGCGTTGCAGGGGAGAACTCACCAGGCGGTCCCACGGGCCAGCGCCTACGACGGCGTCGCGCATCTGCTGCCAACCCAGTGGCGTCAGCGCGTCATCCAGACTGCCGCGCAGGCCGCCGCCCAGTTCGGTTTCACCGTGGCGTAGCAGGTCCAGATGCAAGGTCATGCCGGGCGATCGGCAACCGCCGCCTCGGCAAAGGTCGCCATCTGCCCGTGCAGGTCGCAGGCCAGGCGCAACAAGGGCACCGCCAGCGCCGCACCACTGCCCTCGCCCAGGCGCAAGCCGAGTTCGAGCAGCGGTTGCGCGTTCAACGCTTGCAGGACATGCCGATGACCCGGCTCTGCCCCGCGATGGCCGAACAGCAGCCACTCGCGACACGCAGGATTGAGGCGCACGGCAATCAGGGCCGCAACGCTGCAGATAAAGCCGTCCACCAGCACCGCCAGCCCCTCTTGGGCACAGGCCAGGTAAGCGCCGACCAGCGCGGCGATTTCAAAGCCGCCGAGGTTGAACAGGGCTTGCAACGGATCACCTCGCTGCGCCGCGTGCAAGGCCAGGGCGCGTTCGATGACCTGGGTCTTGTGGCTGACGCCCGCCGTGTCCAAGCCGGTGCCCGGGCCGGTGAGGTGGGCCACAGGGCAATCCAGCAAGGCACAGGCCAAGGCACTGGCCGCGGTGGTATTGCCAATGCCCATCTCGCCGCCGATGAACAGCTCCGCGCCTTCGGCCAGGGCTCGCAACACCGTGTCGCGCCCGGCTTGCAAGGCTTGTGCGCCTTGGGCCGGAGTCATCGCCGGGCCACGGGCGAAGTTGGCGGTGCCAGGGCCCAGGTGCAGGTGGCGCACCCCCGGCAGATTCAGCGACGGGGTCACGGTGCCGAGGTCGACCACCTCCAGCCGGGCTCGCAGTTGGCGCGCCAGCACGCTGATGGCCGCGCCGCCGTTGACGAAGTTGCGCAACATCTGCCCGGTGACTTCCTGGGGAAAGGCCGAGACACCTTCGGCCACCACCCCGTGGTCACCGGCAAAAATCCCGATCCACAACTGGTTCACGCTCGGCTTGAGCCGGCCTTGCAACCCCGCCAACTGCACCGCCAGCGTTTCCAGCTGCCCCAGCGAACCGGCCGGCTTGGTCAGTTGCTGCTGCAACTGCTCTGCATCTTGCAGGGCTTGGCGATCAACGGCCTTGCACGGGCTCAGCCACCAGGATTGAGTCATAACGCAGTACCTTTCAAAGTCAGGGGCAGGCCGGCGACGGTCAACACGACACGCTGACAGCGCTCAGCCAGGGCTTGATGCAACCAACCGGCTTCATCGACATAACGGCGAGTCAATTCGCCCAGTGGCACGACCCCCATTCCGGTTTCGTTGCTGACCAGAATCACCTCTCCCGGCAACGACGCCAGGCAGTCCAGCAGGGCGTCACGCTCCTGGGCCAGACGCTCGGGGTTGTCGAGCATCAGCAGGTTGGTCAGCCACAGGGTCAGGCAATCCACCAACAGGCAACGCTCGGCACTGGCGGTTTCGCGCAGTACCCGAGCCAGCGCCAGGGGTTCCTCGATCAAGCCCCACTCGGCCGGGCGGCGTGCCCGGTGATGGGCGACCCGGGCATTCATTTCGCCGTCCAGCGGCTGGCTGGTGGCAATGTAGGTCACCGCCAGGGAGCTGTCGGCGGCGAGCTTTTCAGCCAGGCGGCTTTTGCCGGAACGGGCACCGCCGAGGATCAATTGCAGCATGGTCTTAACCTTCTATGAGCGGTATCAGGGTCGACGGCCCTGTGTAGGAGCGGGCTTGCCCGCGAAGAGGCCAGGCCGGTCAACCTACAAACCACAGAGCTCACGCAACAACCCGGTATCCAGATGCTTCTCCACCAGGTCCGCCAGGCGCTCGATATCGCGCTCGCGCAAGCCGTGATAATCGACTGCCTGCACATCCGCAAGCCCGGCCCAGCGCAACAGTGCACTGCACGCCGCCGGGGACTCGAACAAGCCGTGCAGGTAAGTCCCGAGGACTTGTCCATCGGCACTCTGGGCGCCATCGCTGCGGCCATCGTCGAGCAATACAGCAGGCTGCTCCAGCGCCACGCCGCGGGTGACCCCGGCATGAATTTCATAACCACTGACCTCGGCGTTTTCCAAGACCAGGCGACCACGCACATTGCGCAGCTGCTTCTCGGCCTCAAGCACCGTGTCGAAGGCCAGCAAGCCAAGCCCGGCACTGGAGCCCGCGGCCCCTTCCAGGCCCAGCGGATCATGCAACTGCGCTCCGAGCATTTGCAGGCCACCGCAGATGCCCAGCAGCTTGCCGCCGTAGCGCAGGTGACGGGCGATGGCGGTGTCCCAGCCATTGGCGCGCAGGTACGTAAGGTCGCTGCGCACGCTCTTGGAGCCCGGCAGGATGATCAGGTCAGCAGGCGGTATCGCCTGGCCCGGCCCGACGAATTGCAGGTCGACCTGGGGGTGCAGGCGCAGCGGATCGAAGTCGGTGTGGTTGCTGATGCGCGGCAATACCGGCACCACCACCTTGAGCACCTGTTCGGCCTTGTCGGCCTGGCGCTGGTCGATGCCGTCCTCGGCCTCCAGGTGCAGGTCCATGACATACGGCAAGACTCCGATCACCGGCTTGCCGGTCCGCGCCTCCAGCCAGTCCAGGCCCGGTTGCAGCAAGGCGATGTCACCGCGAAAACGGTTGATGATGAAGCCCTTGACTCGCGCCTGCTCACTGGCCGAGAGCAACTCCAGGGTGCCCACCAGATGGGCGAAGACGCCACCACGATTGATGTCGGCAATCAATACCACCGGGCAATCGACAGCCTCGGCAAACCCCATGTTGGCGATGTCGCCGGCCCGCAGGTTGATCTCGGCCGGCGAGCCCGCCCCTTCCACCATCACCAGCGGATAGGCCGCGCTCAGGCGTTGGTGCGAGGCGAGCACCGCCTGCATGGCGATGGCCTTGTAGTCGTGGTAGGCGACGGCATTCATGCTGGTCACCGCGCGCCCGTGAATGATCACCTGGGCACCGGTATCGCTGTTGGGCTTGAGCAGCACCGGGTTCATGTCGGTGTGGGGTTCGAGGTTCGCGGCCTGGGCCTGTACCGCCTGGGCCCGACCGATTTCGCCACCGTCGGCGGTGACAGCGCTGTTAAGTGCCATGTTCTGCGGCTTGAACGGCACCACCGGCACTCCCTGGCGTGTCGCCCAACGACAGAGCGCCGTGACCAGAGTGCTTTTGCCGGCATCGGACGTGGTGCCTTGAACCATCAACGTTGGCATGGGGTTTCCTTGGCGTAGGCGACAAAGGCCCGCTCCAGGCGCAACCAGTCGGTTTCGTCGGCTGGCAGGCCGAAGCGCAGGCTGCTGTTGTGGCTGAACAGGCGCAGCAAAATGCCCTGGCGCGCCATGAATTCATACAAGTGCTCGGCCCGTTCGGTGCTCAACCACTGGAACAGCGCGCAGCCGCCCTGAGGCTTGAAACCATGGCGCTCCAGCAGTTCGACCAGGCGTTCGCTCGCCTCTTCGCTACGCTGGCGTTGCCGGCGATGACCTTCGCTGTCGAGCAGGCAGGCCTGCCCCAGCACCCGCGTCGGCCCGGCAACCGCCCAGGGGCCCACCTGCTCGGCGAGCAGATTGAGCAGCCGCCGTTCGGCCAGGACAAACCCCAGGCGCACCCCGGCCAGGCCGAAGAACTTGCCGAAGGAGCGCAACACGATCAGCCCGACCTGATGGGCGAAAGACGCCAGGCTCAGGTGCGGGGTGTTGTCCATGAACGCTTCGTCCACCACCAGCCAGCCGCCTCTCTGCGCCAAGCGGGCATGCCAGTCGAGCAGGCGCTCCGGGGTCAGGCTAAGGCCCGTGGGATTGTTGGGATTGACCACCACCAGCACGTCGAGGTTGTCGATGAAAAATTCCACCTCCTGCTCCAGCACCTCGCGCACGATGTAGCCGTTACGCCGCCAGGCTTCGGCGTGTTCGGCGTAACAAGGCGACAGTACGCCGACCTTGCCGGCCCGCCGCAAACGCGGCAGCAACTGGATGGCCATCTGCGAACCGGCGACCGGCAGCAACTGAGTCGCGCCATAGTATTGCCGGGCGGCCTGCTCCAGGCCGTCCTCGGTTTCCGGCAAGCGGGCCCAGGCCCTGGCGGGAATCGGCGGGATTTCCCACGGCCAGGGCGCCAGCCCGCTGGAGAGGTCGAGCCAGTCGGCTTCGGCAATCCCATAGTGCAACGCCGCCTTGCGCAGGCGGCCACCGTGTTCAAGCATAAAACTCAGCCCCCACACAGAGGATCAACAGCCATAACCATACCCCGCGCTGGACCAACTGCCAGCCACGGTCGATGGAGCTGGCGTCCGCCGGCACGCCTTCGCCCAAGGGTGGACGCTGGTGCAGCTCGCCATGATAGATCGCCGCCCCGCCCAGCTCGACGCCCAGCGCCCCAGCCCCGGCAGCCATCACCGGGCCGGCATTCGGGCTGTCCCAGGTCGGTCCCTGGGTGCGCCAGCACTTGAGGGCCAGCCGGGTCTTGCCGAGCACAGCGTAGGTCAGGGCCACCAGGCGTGCGGGAATGTAGTTGAGCACGTCGTCGATTTTCGCCGCCGCCCAGCCGAAGCGCTCGAAACGTTCGTTGCGATAGCCCCACATGGCGTCCAGGGTATTGCTCAGGCGATACAGCACCACCCCGGGCGCACCGGCCACGGCAAACCAGAACAGCGCGGCAAACACCGCATCGCTGCCATTTTCCAGGACCGACTCGGTAGCCGCGCGAGCCACTTCGGTGGCGTCCAGCTCACTGGTCTGGCGGCTGACCAGGTAACTGACACGGGTGCGCGCTTCGTCCAGGTCATCGCTGCGCAGCGCCTGGGCCACCGGCTCGACGTGTTCGCCCAGGCTGCGCAAGCCCAGGGCGCAATACAGGGCCAGGATCTCGACGATCCAGCCGAGGTAAGGTAGCCAGGACAACGCCGTGGCCAGCAGGGTCAGCGGCACCACGGCCAGCACCCACGCGGTGACTCCATGACTGCGCCAGCCACGGCCGGCAGAATTGAAACGCTGCTCGATGCGCCCGGCAAATCGACCGAACGCCACCAGCGGATGCCAGCGCTTGGGTTCGCCCAGCAGCGCATCCAGCGCAACGGCAGCGACACTCAACAACGCCACACTCATTGATTCACTCCCCAGACATTTTCGTACAGCAGTTCATGCAGCGGACGCACGTGCGCCCAGCCTTCAAGGGCCAGCATCGGCGCCGGGTAAAAGGCCTTGACCGGGCCCAGGCAGAGAATCGCCACGGGCTTGGCTCCGGCCGGCAGTTGCAACAGATCGGCCAGTGCCTGGGGCTCGAACAGCGAAACCCAGCCCATGCCCAGGCCTTCGGCACGGGAGGCCAGCCAGAGGTTCTGGATTGCACAGGACAACGACGCCATGTCCATTTCCGGCAAGGTACGGCGGCCGAAAATATGCCGTTCGCGATCGTCCATCAACGCGGCAACCAGCACTTCGGCGCAGTCATTGATGCCTTCGACCTTGAGTTTCATGAACTCATCGCTGCGCTCGCCGAGGGCTTCGGCGGTGCGGATGCGCTCCTCCTCCACCAGCGCCTGGAGCTGCCCGCGCAAGGTCCGGTCGCTGATGCGAATGAAGCGCCATGGCTGCATCAGGCCAACACTGGGCGCCTGATGCGCAGCTTCAAGCAAACGACGCAGCAGTTCAGGCTCCACCGTGCCACCGCTGAAGTGGCGCATGTCACGGCGCTCGGCGATGGCGCGGTAAACCGCTGCGCGTTCGGCTTCGCAGAATGCGTTATTGCTCATGGCCTCTTCGCGAGCAAGCTCGCTCCCACCGGGTCTGGCGCAAGCAACGCGGCTACAGCGCTGGGATTGGACGGAAAATAAAAGTGCACATAAGAAGCCGTCATCCGCCCCTCACGATAAACCGCCTCCGCTCCTCGCCCGCCGTTCGGGCTCAGTCCACGCGCAATCGGCTCAAGCTCGGTGCTGGTCAGGGAATGGTGATAGGTGTGCCCACGCAACGCGCCTTCCGGCAGCTCGACCGCCTGCAGCGCCAGCGCCGCCAGACGTTTTTGCATCGTCGCATCGCCTTTGAGCAAACCCACCAGTTCGGCCCGCGTGCCTTGCACGTCGGTCAGGGAATCCAGCAGATACAGCATGCCGCCGCATTCGGCGAGCAGCGGCTTGCCGGCGGCGTGATGGCCACGAATGGCATCGAGCATCGCGGTGTTGCCTGACAAGGCCATATGGTGCAATTCCGGGTAGCCACCAGGCAGGTACAGGCTATCTGCCTCTGGCAACTGGCTGTCGCGGATCGGCGAGAAGAACCGCAGCTCGGCGCCCATCGCACGCAATAAGTCCAGGCTCGCGCCATAGGTGAAAGCAAAGGCTTCATCCCGGGCCACGGCGATCCGCACACCGGCCAGCAAAGGCTCGACTGGGATCACGTCGGGCGCGGCAAATTCCACTGCGGGCGGCAAGGCCACCTGGCAACTGCTACCCAAGGCCTCGGCGGCTGCATCGAGGCGCAGGTCGAGGTCGTTCAGCTCACTGGCTTGTACCAGGCCCAGGTGCCGGCTCGGCAATTCAATCCCGGTCTCCCGGGACAATGCGCCATACCAACGCAAGCCTTCGGTAAGGCTGCCTTCGAGTAACTGAGCGTGGCGCAGGGTGCCCACCCGATTGGCCAGCACGCCGGCAAATGGCAGGTCCGGCTGATAACGCGCCAGGCCCAACGCCAGCGCACCAAAGGTCTGGGCCATGGCGGTGCCGTCGATCACCCCCAGCACCGGTACGCCGAAGTGGCGCGCCAGGTCGGCACTGGACGGGGTACCGTCGAACAAGCCCATGACCCCTTCGATCAGGATCAGGTCAGCCTCGGCGGCGGCTTCCCACAACAGGCGGCGACTTTCCTGCTCGCCGACCATCCACATGTCCAACTGATACACCGGCTGGCCACTGGCGCGCTCGAGGATCATCGGGTCGAGAAAATCCGGGCCGCACTTGAACACCCGGACCTTGCGCCCCTGATTGCGGTGCAAACGGGCCAGGGCCGCGGTGACGGTGGTCTTACCCTGCCCGGAGGCTGGCGCGGCGATCAGTACCGCCGGGCAAAAACGACTGCTGGTCATGAAAAGAGGCTCACAGCTCGACGCCTTTTTGCGCCTTGATCCCGGCCTGGAACGCATGCTTGATCACGCCCATTTCGGTGACGGTGTCAGCCAGTTCGATCATTTGCTCTTTGGCCGCGCGGCCGGTAACCACCACGTGTTGCATCGGCGGGCGGGCTTGCAGGTCGCTGAGCACCTGATCGAGATCGAGGTAGCCATGCTTGAGGGCGATGTTCAGCTCATCGAGCACCACCAGGCCGATGGCCGGGTCGCGCAGCAGTTCGCGGGACACCTGCCAGGCGGCCTCGGCAGCGGCGATATCGCGCTGGCGGTCCTGGGTTTCCCAGGTGAACCCTTCGCCCATCACATGAAACCGCACCTGCTCCGGGAAGCGCCGGAAGAACAGCTCCTCGCCCGTGCTGTTGCGGCCCTTGATGAACTGCACCACACCGCACTGCATGCCATGGCCCATGGCGCGGGCGAGCATGCCGAACGCCGAACTGCTCTTGCCTTTGCCGTTGCCGGTCAGCACCAGCAGCAGGCCACATTCGTTGGGTGAGTTGGCAATACGCTCATCGATCACGGCTTTTTTGCGCTGCATGCGCGCCAGATGGCGTTCGTCACGATCAGGGGAATCAGTCATGGGGGAGCTCTCCGTTGAGGCTGGATAACGGCGGGCAGGCATAGAAATAGACGGCAAGAAGCCTGGCATCGCCCACCGTGATGCCGCTGGATGGATCAGGCCGGTCTCCGGGCTCATGAGTGGCGCGCTGGCCGGACGACGCGCCTTCCCATATCGGACACCGATACAGTGGCTCAAAGCGTCGTTTTCACTCATTTACCGTTGCGGGGGCAGCGCCGGGATCGTCACCCGTTCTGTCATAGAACGCGCGCTCACCGGCTTCCCTGTTTCACTCGATCGACCCTGGGGTCACCGAGCACCTGAAACAAGTCGCGAAGGTTAGTGGGTTGGGGGTGGAGCGTCAATTAAAGCCGGGCTAATCGGCAGCAAGAATGCAAAGCGCCACCTGACGAATTGAACCTAAGGTCATGCTGACGCCTCTATGGCTTAAGCAGTGCATTCAAAGGGAGAGCCGCATGTCCACGTCCCGCCTCGTTGGTGTCATCGCCCTGGCCGCAGGCCTGGTCGCCTGTGGAGAATCCTCGAGCCTCAGGGTCGAGGATGGCACCGGGCCTTCGCCCAAGCTGCCTGAACCCAACAAAACCCTGATACCGACGGTCAACATCGCGCCCGCTGTCGGCTGGGCCAATGGCGCCAAGCCGACCGCAGCGCCCGGCACCCAGGTAGTCGCCTTTGCCGAAGGATTGGAGCATCCGCGCTGGCTCTACGTGCTGCCCAACGGCGATGTACTGGTCGCAGAAACCAATGCGCCAGCCAAGCCTGAAGATGGCAAGGGCATCCGTGGCTGGGTCATGGGCAAGGTGATGGACCGCGCTGGGGCCGCGGTGCCCAGCGCCAACCGCATCACCCTGCTGCGCGACAGCAACCACGATGGCGTGGCCGAAACCCGCAGCAGTTTTATCGAAAACCTCAATTCGCCGCTTGGCATGACCTTGGTCGGCAACGACCTATATGTCGCCGACACCGATCGTTTGCTGCGCTTCAACTATGTCGAGGGACAAACCTCGATCACCACCAAACCCATGAAAGTCATCGACCTGCCCGGTGGCACGCTGAATCACCACTGGACCAAAAACGTCATTGCCAGCCAGGACGGCAGCAAGTTGTATGTCACGGTGGGCTCCAACAGCAATGTCGGGGAAAACGGCCTGGAGCAGGAACAGGGCCGCGCCGCTATCTGGGAGGTGGATCGTGCCACCGGCAATCAGCGGATTTTCGCTTCCGGCCTGCGTAATCCCAATGGCATGGCCTGGGAGCCGAACTCGGGCAAACTGTGGACGGCGGTCAATGAGCGAGACGAGATCGGCAGCGACCTGGTGCCGGACTACATTACGTCGGTCAAGGATGGCGGCTTCTATGGCTGGCCGTTCAGCTACTACGGCCAGCACGTCGATGTCCGCGTCAGCCCGCAAGATCCGGATCAAGTGGCCAAGGCCATCGCCCCGGACTACGCAGTGGGCCCACACACCGCCTCCCTGGGCCTGGCCTTCGCCGAAGGCAGCACGTTGCCAGCCCCGTTCACCGAAGGCGCGTTTATCGGCCAGCACGGCTCGTGGAACCGCAAACCTCACAGCGGTTATAAAGTGATCTTCGTACCCTTCAGTGCCGGCAAGCCAAGCGGGCAACCGGTGGATGTGCTCAGCGGCTTCCTCAACCAGGACGAAGAGGCCATGGGGCGGCCGGTTGGCGTGGTGATCGATCGGCAGGGTAACTTGCTGGTGGCCGACGATGTGGGCAACAAGGTGTGGCGGGTATCCGCCCGCCAATGACCCCAGCGCCTAGCGTTTGCGGCACAGCGTCAGGCCATCCCCCAGGGGCAATAACGACAGGTCGACCCGCGGATCATCCTTCAAGGCCAGGTTGAGTGCCTGGATGGCGCGGGTATCGGCACTCTCGGGTTGGTGCTCCAGGACCCGGCCACTCCACAGGGTGTTGTCGAATACCGCCAGGCCGCCGCTGCGCAACAAACGCAGGGCGCTTTCCAGGTAGGCCGGATAGTTGGCCTTGTCGGCATCGATGAAAATCAAGTCGAAAGCGCCGCCCTGCCCTTGCTGCTCGATCTGCTCCAGGGTCTGCAACGCCGGCGCCAGGCGCAGTTCGATGCGCTCGCTGAGGCCGGCTTCCTGCCAGTAGCGCCGCGCTGTGGCGTTGTAGTCACCAATGATGTCGCAGCAGATCAGTTGCCCGTCGTCCGGCAGGGCCGCGGCCATGCACAGGGCGCTGTAACCGGTGAACGTCCCCACTTCAATCACCCGGCGCGCACCGCTGAGCTTGACCAGCAACGCGAGGAACTGGCCCTGCTCCGGCGCTACCTGCCAACGCGCCATGGGCAGCGCCTGGGTTTCGTCACGCAGACGACGTTGCAGCGGCGTTTCGCGCAGCGAGACGTCGAGCAGGTACTGATAGAGGGCATCGTCGAGATTGAGCGTACGCGCGGTCATTACCACCTCTGCCAACCCGTTGTGAACTAGGGATTGTGCGCCAGGTGCTCGGGTTGCAGTACGCGCTTGGCGCTCAGGTAGGCTTTTTGCCAATAGGCTTTGGACAAGCTGTCGAGCTTGACCGTACCACCGGTGGCCGGCGCGTGCACGAAGCGTCCTTCGCCGACGTAGATGCCGGCGTGACTGACCCGTGAGCCGCCGTTGGTGGCGAAGAAGATCACATCGCCAGTCTGCAGGGCCTCTTTGCCGACGCTCGGGGCCTGCATGCCGATCATTTCACCGGTGGTGCGCGGCAGGGAAATACCCGCTGCATCCCGGTAGACATAGCCAATCAAGCCACTGCAATCAAATCCCGAATCCGGAGTATTGCCGCCCCAGCGATAGGGAGTGCCTACCAGGCCCAGGGCGCGAAACAGCACGTCTTCGGCAGCCGGGGAGAAATTCTGGGTAGGGGCAAAAATCGGTGCGCGGACCACCTTGGCCGGTGGCGGCGTGCGACTGGCGCAGGCGCTGAGCAGCGCGACGCAGAACATGAGTGCAAGGCGGGCCGACATCGTCATTACCGAACATCCTGATCTGGCTGCGGCTGTCACTGCCGGGAGGCTGAAAACAAAACCGCGTAAGCAGGGCTTACGCGGTTAGTTGATCAACAATAGATCAGGATTCTAGCGGCTACGCGCCAAACTTCAAGTAAGACTTTAAGTTTGCACTACAAAAAGAAGGGGTATTGCCGGGGAGATGATTTTTGCGCTGGCCGGCGCTCGCCTGGAGCGCCGTTGCCAGCCTGCCCGCTTACTTGCGGGCAGTGACCGTGGTCGGAGCCATGGCGAGGGCGCGCTTGGCTTCGATGAAGGTCTTGCTCCAGTAGCTGTCGCCCAGGCTATCGACCCGGACACCGCCGCTGCGGCTGCTGCTGGAGTGGATGAACTGGTTGTCACCGAGGTAGATCCCGGCGTGGCTGACACGCCCGCGACGACCATTGGTGGCGAAGAACAGCAGGTCGCCCGGTTCCAGCTTGCTGCGCGAAACCAGTGGCGCATCAACGTTGATCATTTCGCGGGTGGAGCGTGGCAGGTTCATGCCCGCTTCTTCGCGAAACAGGTAGCCGATGAAGCCGCTGCAATCGAAACCGGCTTCAGAGGTACCACCGAAACGGTAACGGGTACCGATCAGGGACATGCCACGTTCGAGGATGCTGTCGGCCAGGACCGGCATCTGGTAAGGCTTGCGGCCCGCAAACGCGGCCAGCTCTTTTTCGGTTGCCAGTTCTTCCTGATAAACAGCGGAAGACTGCGCGGTAACAGAGTTCTTGACCTGTTGCTGGGGCTCTTGCTGGGACACTGGGGAGTGTGCAGCGCAACCAAACAACAGGGTGACGAGTGCGAGAGGCACGAGGGGTGCGAAGCGCTTTAGCATGGGCACGACCGTGGCTGAATTGTGTAAAGAAGCCGAGACTATGCCTTCTATCACCCTCATTTGCAAATTCAATCGATTTAAATGTGACTTTGCAGTTTCGCCCCGCCATCTAAGCGCTTAAGCCCATTTTAAATCTGCACGCATGACGAACGCCGTTCGCCTGCGGTTTTTCTGACGCCTGAAATTTGCCGAAACGCGCTACAGGCCGCGGTTTTACCAGCCCAGGGTTTCTTTGAGGAAGGGAATGGTCAGCTTGCGCTGAGCCTGCAGGGACGCCTGATCGAGGCGCTCAAGCAGCTCGAACAGGGCACTCATGCTGCGGGTACCGCGAGTCAGGATAAAATGCCCGACCTCGTCGGTCAGGTGCAGACCGCGGCGCGAGGCACGCAGTTGCAGGGCGCGCAGTTTGTCCTCATCGGACAGCGGACGCATCTGGAAAATCAACGCCAGGGTCAAACGGGACTTGAGGTCGGCCAGCTTGACCGGCAACTCCCGCGGCGAAGTCGACGCTGCGATCAGCAAGCGCCGACCACTGTCGCGCAGCCGATTGAACAGGTGGAACAGCGCCTCTTCCCAGTCTGCTCGCCCGGCAACCGCCTGCAGGTCATCCAGGCACACCAGCTCGTACTGCTCAAGGTTGTCGAGGATCTCGATACCCCGGTCCAGCAATTCGGCCAACGGCAGGTACACCGCCGGCTCGCCCAACTGCTCGAAGCGCAGGCACGCCGCCTGCAACAAGTGCGTACGCCCCACGCCGTCCTTGCCCCACAGATAGATCAGGCTTTCGGTCCAGCCGGCGTCGGCTTCGCACAGGCGTTCGACATAGCCGAGTGCAGCGGCGTTGGCGCCAGGGTAGTAATTGATAAAGGTGGCGTCATCACGCAGACGCACACCTAGGGGCAGCTGAATCGGTTTCATGCTGACTGAACAGTTCCAAAGGAACCGTTAGTGGCCTCTGTGTAAAGTTTGCAAAGTTTATACCCGTGAAGCCAGCCGCACAATGCAACAGACCATAAGCAAAATCAAAGGTTTGCGTTAACTTGCCAGTATCGGGCCAGACGCGCTCACGCCTCGGGCCCCTGGGCCCCACTATACATTCCCGAATCCTTGTACAAATCTTGCACGTGACGCACCAGCACCATGATCACCGCCGCCACCGGTAACGCCAGCAGGATCCCGGTAAAGCCGAACAACTCGCCGCCGGCCAGGATCGCGAAGATCACCGCCACCGGATGCAGGCCAATCCGGTCACCCACCAGCAATGGCGTCAGTACCATGCCTTCCAGGGCCTGGCCGACCATGAACACCGCGACAATCCCGATCATCGGGTATGGGTCGCCACCAAACTGGAACAGTCCGGCAATCAACGCCGCGCCAATCCCGATCACAAAGCCCATGTAGGGCACGATGGCCGCCAGACCGGCAATCAGGCCGATCAACAACCCCAGTTGCAGGCCGACCAGCATCAGGCCCGCCGCGTAGATCACACCCAACGCCAGCATCACCAGCAACTGCCCACGCACGAAGGCGCCCAGCACCTCATGGCATTCGCCGGCCAGCGACACCAGCCGCGCCTCACGATCACGCGGCAGCAGGCTGCGGATCTTGGCCATCATCACATCCCAATCGCGCAGCAGGTAAAAGCTCACCACCGGGATCAACACCAGGTTGGCCAGCAACCCGATCAGCGCCAGGCTGGACGCCGTGGCCTGGCTCAGCACCACCCCGACGATGTCGGTGGTCTGCCCCATGTGCTCACTGATGGCAGCCTTGACCTTGTCGAACTTCCAGAACCCGTCCGCCAGCCCCAACTTGGCCTGCACCCATGGCATCGCGGTGTGCTGCAGCCAGTCGAGCATCTGCGGAGCCAGTTCGTACAGGCTGAACAACTGCTTGGCCAGCATCGGCACCAGCACCAGCAACAAGGCCATGACGATCAAGGTGAACACGGCAAACACCGCCACCACGCCCCAGGTCCGCGACAGACCGTACTTTTCCAGACGGTCGACCATCGGATCGAACAGGTACGCCAGCCCCAGCGCCACCAGGAAAGGCGTGAGGATCGGGTGCAACAGATAAATGAACAGACACAGCAGGACGACCCCACCCAGCCAAACCCAACGCCGCGAATCGGCCATGTACCACTCCTGCTTCTATATAGGAAAAGAAAAACTACCAGCGAAAACTCAATTGCGCCTTGGGTGCTGCCGCCACTGCCGCAGGCGTACCCTCGGCGCCCGGGGCCAGTGGCGCAGGCGCCGCTACGGGCACCTCCTGCAACTTCGCCAGGCTCAACTGCGCACGCAGTTGCTCGCTGCTGCCATTGACCCGATACACGATCCGGTCACCCACCACCCGCTGCAAACGGGCACCAAAGGGCTCCAGCAAGCGCCCCAGCGCAGCATAACGTTCAAGGTTCATTCCCTGCACTTCAAGCACCTGCTCGCCGGACGCCCCCGGCTTGGAGGCAAAGCGCGGCGCCAGGCGCTCACTCACTGCCAGCAACACCGCGTCGGCAACCGCCGCGCTGTCCGCCCCCTGCACGCTGCCCTGCTCACGCTGGTCTCCCAGCCACAGATGCCATTTGGCCTGCCATGCACCGCCATCCTCACGCGCATGTACCGCCAGCAGGCCATCGGCACCATAACGCTCGGAGGCGCTGCGCAGCGCAGTGGCATCGTTACCTTGCAGATTGGGTGCGGTGGCGACCAGTTGCTCGCTCAGGTCGGCCAGCGGCAGGCGCAAGGGTAACCCACGATGCTGGGCCGCACGACGCAAGGGCTCGGCACTGGACTGGCCGTCGCCCACCAGGCTCGAGCCTTCACTGGAGTCGTTGAGCCACCAACCGAGGATCGATGGCCGATTGGCGCCCCACACCGCCAACCCGGCCTGGCGCAACGCGCGATCGGTGCTCGCCGGATCGAATTCGACCTGCAGGCTTTCCGGCGGCCCGGCATCGTAGCCGTACTGACTGATAATTTGTTGCGGGTCCTTGCGCAAGGCGGCCAGGCCGGGGCTCTGCAAGGCCTTGGCATCTCCGGTAAGGCGCAACACCAGGGTGTCGAGCGCACGCTGGGTGGCCTGGTCGCGCTCTTGCGGGGTCTGGTTGCTGACCGGTTCGCGTACCTGATAGAGACCTTTGACGGTTTGGGCCTGACTGGCCAGGCTGAGCACTGACAACACACCGGCAAACAACAATTTACACAGACGCATGGAAGATTCCCGACGACAGAAAGCGGCTGGAACGCACCGCATGAATCAATTTGAACAGGGCTGTGACCACGCGCCCCAGCAAAACATTCACGCGATCGCTGGAAGTTTTTACTCCGTCATAACCATAGACGGTAAACAGCTCTACCTTATACAGCGACACACGAGATCACCAACGCCGGCATTTTTTGCTTTTTTTTGCCGATATGCCCCTGCCCGTCGGCCCGAGGATGGCCGCTGCCCCTCAAGCCTGATAAAATCGCGCGCCTTCGCAGACCGGCAATGGCCGGGTGATCTGAAATGTTTTGCGCGGCACTCCCGCCAGGACGCTTTCAGCCTTCCCGCCAGACTCGGTCGTTACCCCTGAATCCCCCCTAAAGGCCTGGATCATGAGCAAGCAACCCTCCCTGAGCTACAAGGACGCCGGTGTAGACATCGACGCCGGTGAAGCATTGGTCGAACGCATCAAGAGCGTCGCCAAGCGCACTGCGCGCCCGGAAGTCATGGGCGGCCTGGGCGGTTTCGGCGCCCTCTGCGAAATCCCGGCCGGCTACAAGCAGCCTGTACTGGTTTCCGGCACCGACGGTGTTGGCACCAAGCTGCGCCTGGCACTGAACCTGAACAAGCACGACAGCATCGGCATCGACCTGGTGGCCATGTGCGTTAACGACCTGGTGGTGTGCGGCGCCGAACCGCTGTTCTTCCTGGACTACTACGCCACCGGCAAGCTCAACGTCGAAACCGCCACCCAGGTGGTCACTGGCATCGGCGCTGGCTGCGAACTGTCCGGCTGCTCCCTGGTTGGCGGCGAAACCGCTGAAATGCCTGGCATGTACGAAGGCGAAGACTACGACCTGGCCGGCTTCTGCGTCGGTGTGGTCGAGAAAGCCGAGATCATCGACGGCTCGAAAGTGGCCGCCGGCGACGCCCTGCTCGCCCTGCCTTCGTCCGGCCCGCACTCCAACGGCTACTCGCTGATCCGCAAGATCATCGAAGTATCCGGTGCCGACATCGAGAACATCGAACTCGATGGCAAGCCGCTGACCGACCTGCTGATGGCGCCGACACGTATCTACGTCAAGCCGTTGCTCAAGCTGATCAAGGACACCGGCGCCGTAAAAGCCATGGCCCACATCACCGGTGGTGGCCTGCTGGACAACATCCCGCGCGTCCTGCCAAAAGGCGCACAAGCCGTGGTTGACGTTGCTAGCTGGACCCGTCCTGCCGTGTTCGACTGGCTGCAAGAGCAAGGCAACGTCGACGAAAACGAAATGCACCGCGTGCTGAACTGCGGCGTGGGCATGGTCATCTGCGTCGCTCAAGAGCACGTTGAAACCGCGCTGAACGTACTGCGTGAAGCCGGCGAGCAGCCTTGGGTCATCGGTCAGATTTCCACCGCTGCCGAAGGCGCGGCTCAGGTTGAACTGAAGAACCTCAAGGCTCATTGATGTCCAAGACCTGTGATGTGGTGGTGCTGTTGTCCGGCACCGGCAGTAACTTGCAGGCCTTGATCGACGACGCACAGCATGCGGACAACCCTGTCCGCATCCGCGCCGTGATCTCGAACCGCGCCGATGCCTACGGCCTTCAGCGCGCCAGGGACGCGGGTATCGACACCCGCGCCCTGGATCACAAAGCTTTCGAAGGCCGCGAGGCCTTCGATGCCGCCTTGATCGAACTGATCGATGAATTCCAGCCCAAGCTGGTGGTACTGGCCGGTTTCATGCGCATTCTCAGCGCTGATTTCGTGCGCCACTATCAGGGCCGCCTGCTCAATATCCACCCTTCGCTGCTACCCAAATACAAAGGGTTACACACTCATCAGCGAGCGTTGGAGGCCGGCGACACCGAACACGGATGCAGCGTGCACTTCGTTACCGAGGAACTCGACGGCGGCCCACTGGTCGTACAGGCAGTAATACCGGTAGAGTTGCATGATTCGCCGCAAAGTCTGGCGCAACGCGTACACGTACGCGAACACCAGATTTATCCGTTGGCTGTTCGCTGGTTTGCCGAGGGCCGCCTGAGCCTTGGCGAAGAAGGTGCTTTACTGGATGGCCAGTTGCTCGAGGCCAGCGGTCACTTGATTCGTAACTAGGAGATTTTATGCGTCGCGCCCTGCTCTTCGCTTGCGCTCTGTTCGCCCTGCCACTCGCGCAGGCTGCAGACCTTCAACCGTTCTCCGCCAGCTACACCGCCGACTGGAAACAGCTGCCGATGAGCGGCACTGCCGAACGCAGCCTGGCCAAACAAGCCAATGGTGTCTGGAAGCTCAGCTTCAAGGCCTCCATGATGATTGCCAGCCTGACCGAAGAAAGCACCCTGACACTCGACAAGGACACCCTGCTGCCGCAGTCGTATCACTTCGAGCGTGGCGGCCTGGGCAAGGCCAAGAAGGCTGATCTGGATTTCGACTGGACCACCAAGATGGTCACCGGCACTGATCGCGGTGACGCGGTCAAGATCCCGCTGAACCGCGGCATGGTCGACAAATCTACCTACCAGCTGGCCCTGCAGCACGATGTCGCTGCTGGCAAGAAAAGCATGAGCTACCAGGTGGTCGATGACGGCGAAGTCGATACCTACGACTTCCGCGTCCTGGGCTCCGAGAAAGTCGACACCAAGGCCGGCCAGATCGACGCGATCAAGGTGGAGCGCGTACGCGACCCGACACAAAGCAAACGCATCACCGTGATGTGGTTCGCCAAGGACTGGGACTACCTGCTGGTTCGCCTGCAACAGGTCGAAACCGACGGCAAGGAGTACAACATCATGCTCCTGGACGGCACCGTCAACGGCAAGTCGGTCAAAGGCAGCTAAGCCTGGAAATACCCAAAGGCCTCGCGAAAGCGGGGCTTTTTTTCGCCTGTAGATTCGCCGTCACCGGCCCGCGAAGCCCTTCGGCTCATGAAACTTCTGTCATGAAACTTTCCAGCCTGCGACCGAATGTCACGCCCTGCGCGGGCTGCAGGATTTTCTCAATTCCTGCAACAGACCGTTACCGATTCTGCCGATTTACTTAGCAAGCTATCAAAATATATAACAAAGGCCTGCACACGCCTTGCTGCAGATCAATCAGGATTGGAGCTAGCAGATGACAGTTAAAGTGACAGAACGCGACGATTCACACATGTCCCACGAAGGGGTAGCCGCCGGCATCCGCATCTGGGATGTGCATCAACAAGACTTACTGGTGGGAATGTTTCATTCCGAAAGCGACGCCCACAGCTATCGCATCGAATTGGAAACCCTGGAGCAGCAACGCGAAACCGCTACGCGCTGACCTTTGAAAACTGCAGCCGCCAACCCAGCCAAGCGCCGAGGCTGGCGGCTGCAGACTCAGCTCAGTTCCAGTTGCACAAAGTGCAACGTCTCCTCGACTTTCATAGCCTGCAGTTCGTGGCTGATCCGGCCGGAACTGACTTTAGCGAACTGACAATGCCCCTCGCCCATGCCATCGTTCCTGACCGCAAACTGCACACTCGGCGGGTACGGCCGGTTTTGATCAAACGGCATGCCACAGGCGATCAGAAAATCAATTTTCGCCTCGATCTGCTCCGTCTCTTCATCTCGTTCACCCTCTTCGAGCCGCGCGTAGTCCAGGCACACATTGATACTAAAAGGGCACTGTTCGATCATCGAGTTAAACAACATCGGACCATAACCCTGCGCCGTATTGTGCTCGGACAGCGCCGAACTGAGCTTGCGCACTTTGACTTTCAAGTTATTGGAAAGCTGAAAGTACCAATAATACTCATCACTGCCGACATTACTGCCAAAGTCGATACCGGAAACATGGCGCTTTGGCCACATCGATAGCTCCGGGAAGCCGTCGCCCAGAAACTTGAAGTTGCTCGCCAGCAACACTGAGTTGACCACTTCAAAATACTCACCTTGAGGATCCTCGACCTTGATCAAGCTGGCACAGGTGCCGGCCATCAGGACGACCCTGCCATAGTCGTTGAGCGGCAGCCACTTGATGAGCTCCGCGATACTCCCCGGCAGCTGCTCCAGGTAACAACTGCTCAGTTGCAGCAGCTCCTCCTCGGTGCCTGCACTGGCCCAGGGTACGTTCCAGAAGAACTCGGGCAAGGTGAAGAACAGGCACTGACTGTCGACGTAATCATTGATGGTCAGTTCGGCACTCAGGTTCAGCCTGTCACTGACGAATTGAACTCGCCGATCGAGTTCCTGGGTGACATAACTGACGATGCTCTGGCCCGGTTTACGCGCCCAGGAGAATTCCGAATGAAAGGTGGGTTGTTGCAAAGACGCAATAGTCACAAACATTAAGCACCTCAGAATCATTAATAGATCAAATACTCTCCTTGCCGTTGGGCCATTAAAAGATCAACCGCAGGTTCGGTATTACACCGACCTGAAGCCAGACATAAATAAATATTAACCGCCGTATAACAGAAGAGCCCGAAAGAGCGTAGCGATACACTCTTTCGGGCTCAACATGTTTGACCGCCTGAAGTACTAACGCATGTGTAGTTGTCGCCAACTACCCATGTCGTATTACCACATCAGATCATCAGGAATCTGATAGGCCGCATACGGATCGTCCTCGGCATCGACCTCTTCGGTCTGCACGTTCATCTGCACGATGCGCTGTGGATCGCGCTCCTGGATCTTCAGCGCAGCCTCACGTGGGATCACTTCGTAGCCGCCGCCATGGTGGACGATGGCCAGGGAGCCGCTGCTGAGTTTGTTGCGCATCAGGGTGTTGACCGACAGGCGCTTGACCTTCTTGTCGTCAACGAAGTTGTAGTAGTCCTCGGTGGTGAGCTTGGGCAGGCGCGAGACTTCGATCAGTTGCTTGATCTGTGCGGCACGGGCCTTCTGCTCGGCTTTCTCCTGCTGCTGGCGGTTGAGCTCCTGGTCGCGCTTGACCTTCTCGGCCATGGCTTCCTGGGCCAGGCGTTGCTGGCTGTCGTCGAGCTCGATCTGGCCTTTGTGGGCCAGGCGTTGTTGCTTCTGCTTTTCTTTACCGACCTGCTTGGCCTGCTTTTGATTGACCAGCCCTGCTTTGAGCAACTGGTCGCGAAGGGAAATGCTCATGTGCTTACTCACTTAGGCAACTGCTCAACCGCAGCTGGGCAAATTCTTTTCCTGACGTTTGGCTTCGCCCCACAAGGCGTCCAACTCTTCGAGGGTGCAATTTTCTATGGGTTGGTGCGTGTCGCGCAATGCCTGTTCGATAAATCGGAAACGTCGCTCAAACTTGGCATTGGCCCCGCGTAGCGCGGTTTCCGGGTCGACCTTGAGGTGCCGCGCCAGATTGACCACGGAAAACAACAGGTCGCCGACCTCGTCACTGATCGCCGCCTTGTCGTTATCGGCCATGGCCTCAAGCACTTCATCGAGCTCTTCACGCACCTTGTCGAGCACCGGCAACACATGCGGCCAATCGAACCCTACCTGCCCGGCACGCTTTTGCAACTTGGCCGAACGCGACAGCGCCGGCAGCGCACTGGGCACATCGTCGAGCAAGGACAACTGCTCGGGTGCCTGGGACTTCTCGGCCCGCTCTTGCGCCTTGATCTGCTCCCAGCGCTGCTTGACCTGCTCCTCGTCGAGGCGCGGGACATCCAGCGGCGCGTACAGCTCGCCAGTGGGAAACACGTGGGGATGACGGCGGATCAGCTTGCGGGTGATGCTGTCGATGACGCCGGCAAACTCGAAACGCCCCTCCTCTCGGGCCAACTGGCTGTAGTACACCACCTGGAACAGCAAGTCGCCCAATTCACCCTGCAAGTGATCGAAGTCGCCGCGTTCGATGGCGTCAGCTACTTCGTAGGCTTCCTCCAGGGTGTGCGGGACGATGCTCTTGTACGTTTGCTTGATATCCCACGGGCAGCCGTACTGCGGGTCGCGCAGACGGGCCATGAGGTGCAGCAGGTCTTCAAGTGAATACATCAAAACGGCCTCTGCCCGCTTACTGTAGGAGCGAGCCTGCTCGCGATGGACGTTAACGATGACGCGCGTCATCTGAATAAATGCGTCGCCCTCAAATCCTTCGCGAGCAAGCCGCAAGCGGGCGCCGCAAGCGGGCGCCCGCTCCTACAATAAAGCTCTTGCGTCTTATGGCGTACGGTTACGCCGGGTCTCAATGATGTTCGGCAACTGGGAAATTCGCCCCAGCAGCCGCCCCAAAGCGTCCAGCCCCGGAATCTCGATGGTCAGGGACATCAACGCAGTGTTGTCCTCCTTGTTCGAGCGGGTGTTGACCGCCAGCACGTTGATCCGCTCGTTGAGCAGCACTTGCGAGACGTCACGCAGCAGACCGGAGCGGTCGTAGGCACGGATGATGATGTCCACCGGATAGGTGAGCACCGGCACCGGGCCCCAACTGACCTGGATGATCCGCTCGGGTTCGCGCCCGCCCAGTTGCAACACCGAGGCACAGTCCTGGCGGTGAATGCTGACACCGCGACCCTGTGTGATGTAGCCGACGATCGCGTCGCCTGGCAGCGGCTGGCAGCAGCCGGCCATCTGCGTCATCAGGTTGCCCACGCCCTGGATCTGGATGTCGCCGCGCTTGCCGGGCTTGTAGCCGGTGGCCTTGCGCGGGATCAGCTCCAACTGTTCGTTGCCGCGTTCCGGCTCCACCAGTTGCTGCGCCAGGTTGACCAGTTGGGCCAGGCGCAGATCGCCCGCGCCCAAGGCAGCGAACATGTCCTCGGCGGTTTTCATGTTGGCCTTGTCGGCCAGCTTCTCGAAATCCACCTGCGGCAGGCCGAGGCGATTGAGCTCGCGTTCGAGCAAGGTCTTGCCCGCCGCGACGTTCTGATCGCGCGCCTGCAACTTGAACCAGTGGACAATCTTGGCCCGGGCCCGCGAGGTGGTGATGTAGCCCAGGTTCGGGTTCAGCCAGTCACGGCTCGGGGTGCCGTGCTTGCTGGTGATGATCTCGACCTGTTCACCGGTTTGCAGGCTGTAGTTGAGCGGCACGATACGCCCGTTGATCTTTGCGCCACGGCAGTTGTGGCCGATCTCGGTGTGCACGCGATAGGCAAAATCCAGCGGCGTCGCGCCCTTGGGCAGGTCGATGGCATGGCCGTCGGGGGTGAAGATGTACACCCGGTCCGGCTCGATATCGACCCGCAACTGTTCGGCCAGGCCACCGATGTCCCCCAGCTCCTCGTGCCACTCGAGCACCTGGCGCAACCAGGAAATTTTCTCTTCGTAGTGGTTGGAGCCGGACTTGACGTCGGTGCCTTTGTACTTCCAGTGCGCACAGACCCCCAGCTCGGCTTCTTCGTGCATGGCGTGGGTGCGGATCTGCACTTCCAGCACCTTGCCCTCGGGACCGATCACCGCCGTGTGCAACGAGCGGTAGCCGTTCTCCTTGGGGTTGGCGATGTAGTCGTCGAATTCCTTGGGAATGTGCCGCCACAGCGTGTGGACGATGCCCAGCGCGGTATAGCAGTCGCGCATTTCCGGCACCAGCACGCGCACCGCGCGCACGTCGTAGATCTGGCTGAACTCCAGACCCTTGCGCTGCATTTTGCGCCAGATCGAATAGATGTGCTTGGCTCGGCCGCTGATGTCGGCATCGACACCGGTGGCCTGCAACTCGCTCTGCAACTGGTTCATCACGTCGCTGATGAAGCGCTCGCGGTCGAGGCGCCGTTCATGCAGCAACTTGGCAATCTGCTTGTACTGGTCCGGCTCCAGGTAACGGAAGGACAAGTCCTCCAGCTCCCACTTGATATGACCGATGCCCAGGCGATGGGCCAGCGGCGCGTAGATATCAAAAACTTCCCGGGCGACCCGGTTGCGCTTTTCGTCGTCGGCAGTTTTCACCGCGCGGATCGCGCAGGTGCGCTCGGCGAGTTTGATCAGGGCCACACGGACGTCGTCGACCATGGCCACCAGCATCTTGCGCAGGTTTTCCACCTGGCCCTGGGTGCCCAGCACCATCGACTGGCGCGGGCTCAGGCTGGCGCTGATGGCCGCCATGCGTAGCACGCCGTCGATCAGCTTGCCGACCACCGGGCCAAAGCGCTGGCTGACGTTGGGCAGCTGGATCTGGCCTTCGCGCACGCCACGGTAAAGAATCGCGGCGACCAGGGAGTCCTGGTCGAGCTTGAGGTCGGCGAGAATTTCCGCGATCTCAAGCCCGGTACGAAAACTCGACGTGCCTTCGGACCACAGGTTCTTCGCCGCATTGTCTTGCTGCTCGGCCTGGCGAGCGAACTCGCAGGCTTCCTTCAAGGCTTCGCGATCCAGTGCCGGATCGACACTGACCGCATGATCGAGCCAAGCCTCGAGATTGATACTGCCGTCGGTGTTGATCGGCTGGTGTGCTCTCACCTGTACCATCTTGCTTACCTTCCCTACGACGCAGATTCAATGCGTCAAATCGCTGACCTTCGTTGCCCATGCGCCCTCGCTGGGCTGCTGCGAGTGCGGCATGGGCGGCCCAGTCGGACCAGACGAGCATCCTAGCTCGCTTCAAATAACGCCATGGCCTCGACATGTGCCGTCTGAGGAAACATATCGAGGATCCCGGCACGTTTTAACCGGTAGCCCTGCTTGATCAATTCGACCGTGTCGCGCGCCAGCGTTGCCGGGTTGCACGACACGTATACCAGGCGCTTGGCGCCGAGCGAGGCGAGTGTGCGCACCACCTCGAAAGCACCATCACGCGGTGGGTCCAAGAGTACCGCACAAAAGCGTTCCTCGGCCCATTTGGCATCAGCCAAAGGCTGGGATAAATCGGCCTGAAAAAACCTGGCGTTATGCAGATTGTTGCTAGCGGCATTGGCAGCAGCGCGCTCGACCATGGTCTGCACGCCTTCCACGGCTACCACTTCGCGCACCTGCTGGGCCAGCGGCAAGGCAAAGTTGCCCAGGCCGCAGAACAGATCCAGCACGCGTTCCTCAGCCGTCGGTTGCAGCCAGTCCAGGGCCTGGGCCACCATCGCCTCGTTGACCGCGGCATTGACCTGGACAAAGTCCCCCGGCCGATACGCCAGCTCCAGGTTCCAGCGTTCCAGTCGATAGCCCAGCGCCTGGCCGGCATCCACCGGTTGAGGTTCACCTTCGCCATGCAGCCACAACTGGGCTTGATGGAAGGCGCAGAATTCCTTGAGGATGTTCAGGTCGGCGTCGGACAGCGGTGCCATGTGCCGCAACAACACGGCCAGCGAAGAACCGGCGAACAACTCGACATGCCCCAGGGACTGCGGTTTGCTCAAGCGCCGAAGCATCTCGGGCAAACGGCTCATGATCGGTTGCAAGGGCTGTACCAGCACCGGGCAATCATCGATGCCGACGATGTCCTGGCTACCCGCGGCACGGAATCCGACTTCCAGCTTCTTCGCCTTGATGTCCCAGCGCACTGCCACTCGGGCGCGACGTCGATAGGCAAATTCCGCCCCGCTCAGCGGCGCAGCCCACTCTTCGGGCTCGACCCCTGCCACCTTCGACAACTGCTCGGCGAGCATGCGCTGTTTCAGGGCCAGTTGTTCGTTATGGGGCAGATGCTGCACGCTGCAGCCACCGCAGCGCCCGGCATGGACACAGGGGGCAGGACGGCGCAGGTCATTGGCGACAAACACTCGTTCGGTACGGGCCTCGACGACTTTGCCGTGGGCGCCAAGGACCCGCGCCTCGACCTCCTCGCCCGCCAGGGCGCCGATGACGAACCAGGTGCGTCCTTCGAAAAACGCGATGCCACGACCGTCATTGGCCAGGCGCTCGATGCTCAAGCGCTGCTTTTTACCGGTCGGGATTTGCGGGGCCTTGCTGCCGCCCGTGGGCTGGAAACGCAGGCCTCTCGGTTGCTTGGCCATCAGTTGGGCGCATCGAAAATGCCGGTCGACAAGTAACGGTCGCCCCGGTCGCAGATGATCGCGACGATCACCGCGTTTTCAACTTCCCGGGACAGCCGCAGCATCGCCGCCACCGCGCCACCCGAGGAAACGCCACAGAAGATGCCTTCCTCGCGGGCCAGTCGACGGGTCACGTCTTCGGCTTCGCCCTGGGCCATGTCGACGATCCGGTCGACACGCTCGGCCTGGTAGATCTTCGGCAGGTATTCCTGGGGCCAGCGGCGGATGCCCGGGATCGCCGAGCCTTCCATCGGCTGCAGGCCGACAATCTGCACGCTGGCGCTCTGCTCTTTCAAGTATCGCGAAACGCCCATGATGGTCCCGGTAGTGCCCATGGAACTGACAAAGTGGGTAATGCTGCCCTGGGTCTGGCGCCAGATCTCCGGGCCGGTGGTGGTGTAGTGCGCCTCGGGGTTGTCACCGTTGGCGAACTGGTCCAGCACCTTGCCACGGCCTTCGGCCTCCATGCGCTGGGCCAGGTCGCGGGCGCCTTCCATGCCCTCCTCCTGGCTGACCAGGATCAGCTCGGCACCGTAGGCCGTCATGGCGGCCTTGCGCTCGGCGCTGGAGTTGTCGGGCATGATCAGAATCATCTTGTAGCCCTTGATCGCCGCCGCCATGGCCAGGGCGATCCCGGTGTTGCCGGAGGTCGCCTCGATCAGGGTGTCGCCGGCATGGATCTGCCCACGCAACTCGGCACGGGTGATCATCGACAGCGCCGGACGGTCCTTGACCGAACCCGCCGGGTTATTGCCCTCAAGCTTGAGCAGCAGGGTGTTGCTGGTCTCGCCAGGCAGGCGCTGCAAACGGACCAGCGGGGTGTTGCCGACGCAATCGGCGATAGTTGGGTACTGCAAGGTCATGGCGTATTCGCAATCCAGACTGCGGGGGCGCCCATCATACCGGCAAACGTGCGCGGGCCATATCACGCAAAGTACGGTGCTTATGGCTGATAGCTATAAGCAGCTACTGCGCTGCCGCGCGCCCGATCAGACGGCAGAGGGATGAGCCAGCAGGCGCAGGTGCAGGCACAATCCCCCTCCGGTGTTCTGCGCCCACAACTGCCCGCCCTGGCGTTGCACGGCATTCCTGGCAATGCTCAAGCCCAGCCCGAAACCGCCATTGCCCGGGCGCGAGCCGTCGAGGCGGGTGAAGGGCAGGAAGATCCGTTCCAGGTCGGCCGCCGCCACCCCACCGCCCTGATCCTCCAGCCAAAGGTGCCAGAACTCGCCGTCACGGCGACCGTCGAGGCGAACGCAGGCGCCCTCGGGGGAATGCCGGATGGCGTTGCGCAGAATGTTTTCCAGGGCCTGGGCCAAGGTGTTGAGGTTGCCGCGCACCCAACACTCGGCGTCGACCGCGCATTGCAGTTGGGTACTGGGCCAGGCACTTTCGTAGCAGGCGTTTTCCGTGAGCATTTCCCACAGCGCCTGCACCTGGATTGCCTCGTCCGGCAGGGGCGCACGCTCGGTATCGAGCCAGGCCAGTTGCAGAGTGTCTTCGACCAGGCGCTGCATGCCATCGACTTCACGGCCGATGCGGTCCCGCAGTTGCGCCAGGTCCTGTTCGCTTTCGCTGGCCACTCGCAGGCGACTCAGCGGGGTGCGCAGTTCATGGGACAGGTCACGCAGCAACTGCTGTTGCAGCGCCACCGTGCTTTGCAGCCGTTCGGACATGTGATCGAAGGCGCGCCCCAGTTCACCCAGCTCATCCTTGCGATTGGTGGTCTGGCTCGACAGGCGCACGCTCAACTGGTCCGCCCGCCAGGCGTTGGCCTGCTCGCGCAGATTGTTCAGCGGTACCACCAGCAAGCGGTACAGCCCCACGCACAGGAGCAGGGTGAACAGCCCGGGAATCACCCCGTTGGTGATCACCCGCCAGAACACCTGGTAGCGCCCAGGCATGAAGCGCTTGGGCAATTCGAGCACCAGGCTGCCGACGCTCGAGTCCTGGGGAAAGGGAATACGCAGCCCGGGCAGCCGCTTGGCGTGGATCGGCCATTCCATGTCACGCAAAAACGTCAAACGCTGGATTTCCGGAGCGGTGAGTTCATGGCTGCTCAAGGATTGCAGCTCATTACTGATGACCCCCACCCAGCCTTTCTCACGCTGAGCCATGCCCTGTAGCCAGGCATCAACGCCGGCGCGCTGACCCTGCTGCCAGGCCTGCTCGGCCTCGGCGGCGTAACCCATGAGGGTAGCCCGGGCCTCGTGGGACAGAAACTGGTTCTGCTTTTCCATGTAGCGGCCCCAGGACCAGCTCAGCCAGATCATCAGCAGGCAGAAGGCAACCAGCAGGCACGCCAGTTTCCAGAACAGCGAATGTTTGCCGGGGAGGTCAGACCACTTCATCGACGGCGCTCAAGACGTAACCTTTGCCCCACACGGTGCGCACTTCGCGCTCGCTGTAGCCGATGGCCTTGAGCTTGCGCCGGATCTGGCTGATGTGCATGTCCAGGCTGCGGTCGTGGGGTGCGTAGCCGCGTTGCAATACATGCTGGTAAAGGAAGGCCTTGCTCAGGACTTCGTCGCCATTGCGGTTGAGGGTTTCCAACAGCCGGTACTCACTGCGGGTCAGGCCAGCCCACTGCTGGCCAAAATGCACATCGCACAGTTCGTCGTCGAACCGCAGGCTGTGGGCTTCAGTGTTGAGAGTCGGTGGCACGTGGCGGCGGTCCAGGGCCACCCGCCGCAGGATGGCTTCAATGCGCACGCGCAATTCGGCCATGCTGAACGGCTTGGGCAGGTAGTCGTCGGCGCCCAGGCGAAAACCGCTGATGCGATCCGCTTCCGCGCCCAGCGCGGACATCAGCAGCACGGGCGTCGAGTCACTGGTACGCAGGTCGGTCAGTACCGCCAGGCCGTCCATGCCCGGCAACAGGATGTCCATCAACACCACGTCGAAGGCCTGGGCACGGGCCAGCGCCAGCCCTTCCTTGCCGTTCTGGCACCAGGTGACCTGGAAACCACAACGTCCCAGGTGCTCATGCACATAAGCGCCGAGCACAAGGTCGTCTTCAATCGCCAGGATCCGGGGAGAGCCAACAGGTACGGGAGTCATTAGCTTCTGCAAGTAATTCTCAATCAGTGATTATTCAAGATTGCCCGGCCATGAGCAACCCGCGCGGCTGCCCGACGTCACGCAGCTGTCGGCGGTGCCGGGCAATTTGCCGAGATTGCCTGCCTGCAAATCGCTACACTGCGCAGGTATTGCGTGCCAGATAGGCGCATCGATGATCGATGAACGACGTAAGAGCAGGAGAGTGGCGTGCTGAAGAAAATGGGGATCAAAGGTCGCGTGCTCCTGCTGACCTTGCTGCCGACCAGCCTGATGGCCCTGGTCCTGGGTGGTTATTTCACCTGGATGCAGCAGTCCGACCTGCAGACCCAACTGCTCAAGCGCGGAGAAATGATCGCCGAACAACTGGCACCGCTGGTGGCGCCAGCAATGGGCCATCAGAACGAAGAGTTGCTGGAACGCATCGCCACCCAGTCGCTGGAACAACAGGACGTGCGCGCTGTGTCGTTCCTCGCCCCTGACCGCAGCCCTGTGGCGCACGCCGGCCCCTTGATGCTCAACCCGGCACCGACCGGCGACAACTCGCACCTGCTGCGCCGCTCCGGCAGCGATGCCACCCGCTACCTGCTGCCGGTGTTCGGCAAGCACCGCAACCTGGCCGGCGAAGTGATCCCCGATGAAGCCGATCGCCTGCTGGGCTGGGTCGAACTGGAGCTGTCCCACAACGGTATGTTGCTGCGCGGTTATCGCAGCCTGTTCGCCAGCCTGCTGCTGATCGTCGGCGGGCTGATCTGCACCGCCCTGCTCGCCCTGCGCATGGGCCGCACCATCAACAACCCGCTCAACAGCATCAAGCAGGCCGTGGCCCAGCTCAAGGACGGCCACCTGGAAACCCGCCTGCCCCCGCTGGGCAGCCAGGAACTGGATGAACTGGCCTCGGGCATCAACCGCATGGCCAGCACCCTGCAAAATGCCCAGGAAGAATTGCAGCACAGTATCGACCAGGCCACCGAAGACGTGCGCCAGAACCTGGAGACCATCGAGATCCAGAACATCGAGCTGGACCTGGCGCGCAAGGAAGCCCTGGAAGCGAGCCGGATCAAATCCGAATTCCTCGCCAACATGAGCCACGAGATCCGCACCCCGCTCAACGGCATCCTCGGCTTTACCCACCTGCTGCAAAAGAGCGAACTTACGCCGCGCCAGCTGGATTACCTGGGGACCATCGAAAAGTCCGCCGACAGCCTGTTGGGGATCATCAACGAGATTCTCGACTTCTCGAAAATCGAGGCCGGCAAGCTGGTGCTCGACAGTATTCCGTTCAACCTGCGCGACCTGCTGCAGGACACCCTGACCATCCTCGCCCCCGCCGCTCACGCCAAGCAGTTGGAACTGGTGAGCCTGGTATACCGCGACACGCCGCTGTCGCTGGTGGGGGATCCGCTGCGCCTCAAGCAGATCCTGACCAACCTGGTGAGCAACGCCATCAAGTTCACCCGCGAAGGCACCATCGTTGCCCGCGCCATGCTGGAAGACGAGTTCGAAGACAGCGTGCAACTGCGCATCAGCATTCAGGACACCGGCATCGGCCTGTCCAACCAGGATGTCCGAGCCCTGTTCCAGGCCTTCAGCCAGGCCGACAACTCCTTGTCCCGACAGCCCGGCGGCACGGGGCTGGGGCTGGTGATCTCGAAGCGGCTGATCGAACAGATGGGTGGCGAGATCGGGGTCGACAGCACCCCGGGCGAAGGCTCGGAATTCTGGATCAGCCTGAGCCTGCCCAAGACTCGCGACGACATCGAGGACCTACCGGCCCCGCCACTGTTGGGACGTCGCGTCGCAGTCCTGGAAAACCACGAACTGGCGCGCCAGGCCTTGCAGCACCAATTGCAGGACTGCGGCTTGGAAGTCACCCCGTTCAACACCCTGGAAAGCCTGGCCAACGGCGTCACCATTGCTCATCAGACCGAGCAGGCGATCGACCTGGCGGTCCTGGGCATCACCTCCAACGACATGCCTCCGGAGCGGCTCAACCAGCACATCTGGGACCTCGAGCACCTGGGCTGCAAGGTGCTGGTGCTGTGCCCGACCACCGAACAGACGCTGTTCCACCTCTCGGTGCCCAACCCCCATAGCCAGTTGCAGGCCAAGCCGGCCTGCACCCGCAAGTTGCGCCGGGCTTTGTCCGACCTGGTCACCCCACGCCAGGTGCGCAGTGAACCTGGCGAGCCGCTGTCCAGCCGTCCACCCAAAGTGCTCTGTGTGGACGACAACCCGGCCAACCTGTTGCTGGTGCAAACCCTGCTCGAAGACATGGGGGCCAAGGTCCTGGCGGTGGAAAGTGGTTACGCGGCGATCAAGGCCGTGCAGACCGAAACCTTCGACCTGGTGCTGATGGATGTACAGATGCCCGGCATGGACGGGCGCCAGAGCACCGAAACCATTCGCCAGTGGGAAAGTGAACGGCACTGCACGCCGCTGCCGATCGTCGCCCTCACAGCGCACGCCATGGCCAACGAAAAACGCGCGCTGCTGCAAAGCGGCATGGACGATTACCTGACCAAGCCCATCAGTGAGCGCCAACTGGCGCAGGTGGTATTGAAGTGGACGGGACTGGCGCTGCGCAATCATGCGCCGGAGCGCGCCGACACTTATGGCAGCACCAGCGACCTGCTGGTACTCGACCCGGATGAAGGCCTGCGCCTGGCCGCCGGCAAGGCCGACCTGGCCGCCGACATGCTGGCAATGCTGCTGGCGTCTTTGGAGGCTGACCGCGAGGCGATTCGCGTGGCCCGCCAGAGCCATGACCACAATGCCTTGATCGAGCGGGTCCACCGCTTGCACGGCGCCACGCGTTATTGCGGGGTACCGCAGCTGCGCGCGGCCTGCCAACGCAGTGAAACCCTGCTCAAGCAGCAAGACCCCAAGGCCCATGCCGCGCTGGAAGAACTGGAACGCGCGATCAACCGCCTGGCCCTGCAAGCCCGGATCAGCGCCTGATCCAGGGCAATGGCGCCGGGCGTTCGAGGGATTAAACTCAACCTTTTGCCCGTCGATTCCAGGAGGACCGCATGCGCACCATTCTCTTCAGCAGCCAGACCTACGACCGCGACAGCTTTCTCGCCGCACCGGCCAACGCCAGTATCGAGCTGCACTTCCAGGCGGCACGCCTGAGCCTGGACACCGTGGCCCTGGCCGAGCGTTTCGAGGTGGTCTGCGCCTTTATCAATGACGACCTCAGCGCGCCGGTGCTGGAGCACCTGGCGGCTGGCGGCACCCGCTTGATCGCCCTGCGCTCGGCCGGCTACAACCACGTCGACCTGGCGGCCGCCAAGCGCCTGGGCCTGAGCGTGGTCCGCGTGCCAGCCTACTCGCCCCATGCGGTGGCCGAACATGCGGTGGCGCTGATCCTGGCGCTCAACCGGCGCCTGCACCGCGCCTACAACCGCACTCGCGAAGGCGACTTCACCCTGCACGGGTTGACCGGCTTTGACCTGTACGGCAAGACAGTGGGAGTCGTCGGCACCGGGCAGATTGGCGCTACGTTCGCCAAAATCATGGCTGGCTTCGGCTGCCAGTTGCTGGCCTACGACCCCTACCCCAACCCTGAAGTGCAAGCTCTCGGCGCACGCTACCTGCCCCTGGCTGAATTGCTCGCCGAGGCGCAAATCATCAGCCTGCACTGCCCGCTGACCGCCGACAGCAAGCACCTGATCAACAGCCAGTCACTGGCGCACCTGCAACCCGGGGCCATGTTGATCAACACCGGGCGCGGCGCCCTGGTGGACACCCCGGCACTGATCGAAGCCCTGAAAAGCGGACAATTGGGCTACCTGGGGCTGGACGTGTATGAAGAAGAAGCCCAACTGTTCTTCGAGGACCGCTCCGACTTGCCCTTGCAGGACGATGTCCTGGCGCGATTGCTGACCTTTCCCAATGTGATCATCACCGCCCACCAGGCGTTTCTCACCCGCGAGGCCCTGGCGGCCATTGCCGCGACTACGTTGCAGAACATTACCGAGTGGGCCGCAGGTACCCCGCAAAACCGCGTCGAAGGCTGAGATTGGCTGATCGAAGGTCACATCCACGGGCCATGGGCGAGGGTTTCGCGTGCTAGCATATCGGCCATATTTGGAGGACCCATGGTCGAACACGATTTCCGCTATAGCCTGATGAACCCGCAACACACCCTGATCGAATGCCGCACCCTCGCGCCGGGGCGTTATCAAGTCACCGGCAACGGTGGCTCGATTCGCGCCGACGACGTGTTGCTGGTCACCCTCAAGGGCAGCAAGGACTTGTCCATGCGCCTGACCGTCGAGAATGTGCGTCACCTGCTCAAGCCGATGGGCCAGTGGGTTGCCATGGCCAGCGGTCCGGTGTTCGGGGAGTTGGCGATCCACAGCTGGCAGGTCAACTGCGACAGCTGCGCCAAGGAGCTCAAGTTCGAGTTCGCGGTCGACACCTCACACGGTATCAAGGCCGAAAAACCGGCCGCCACCGCGCGGATCGCCGAACTGGGCTGGACCACCGCTGGCGAGAAGCACCTGTGCCCGAAATGCCAGGAGCCCGCGTGATGAAACACCTAGTGCTGGCCGGGATGGCGGCTGTGGGCTTGTTGGGGTGCGCGGCCGAGCCGATGAAACTGCAACAGGAGCGCAGCTACATCCTGGAATGGATTGGTGAGCGTCCGCTGATCGACAGCAGCCACCTGACCATCACCCTGGGTGAAGACGGCCGGGCCTACGGCAACGGTGGCTGCAACCATTGGTTCGCTCCCTACACCCTGGACGGCAACCAACTGAGCTTCGGCAAAGTAGGCAGCACCCGCAAGCTGTGTGCACCGGCCTTGATGGAGCAGGAAAGACGCTTCCTGCAGGCGCTGGAAACCGTGCAACGCTGGGACATCTCGCCCATCGAGCAAGTACGCTTCTGGCCCGCCACCGGCAAACCCCTGCGCTGGTGGCCGGAAGAAGGCTGACCGGCCGATGATCGTTCCCACGCCCCGTGGGAACGATCAAGTGACACCAAGCGCCGCTTCAGTTCTTCGCTTGCAACGCTTGCAACTTGGCGATCACCCCCGCCGCCGTCTGCTCGCCCATCAACTGCTCACGCACCTTGCCCTTGTCGTCGATGATGTAGGTCACCGGCAGCGCTTCGCTGCGCGGTAATTCAAAACGTTCGGCCGGATCCTGGGCCAGGACGGTAAAGTCGATGCCCAGTTTGTTGCTGGCGCTCTTGAGTTCCTCGCCCTGCACGTTGTCGAAGTTGACCCCGAAGACATTGATCTTCTGACTCTTGAGCTGTTCGGCCAGGGCGTTGAGCTCAGGGATCTCGGTCCGGCAGGGGCCACACCACTCAGCCCAGTAGTTGAGCACCAACCATTTACCGTCCAGGCGCTCCGAGGCCACCTTCTGGCCCAACTGATCGGTGCCGTAGTCGTAACCACAGCCTGCCAGCAGCAGGGTGGTGAAAAGTGCCAATGCCGCGCTCAATCGCCTTGTCATGGGGCTGATCCTTACTCGATAAATAAATTGCGCTGCGACCCATTGCCCCTGAAGGTTCTGGACTGCTCGCCGCACAGGTAGAATAGCCGCCACCTTACGCAAGATGCGACCCGCTCATGACCGATCTGACGCTTTATCACAACCCGCGCTGCTCGAAATCCCGCGGTGCGCTGGAACTGCTGGAGGCCCGCGGCCTGACGCCGACCGTGGTGCGCTACCTGGAAACCCCGCTCAACGCCGAGCAGTTGCACGGCCTGCTGGGCAAACTGGGCATCAGCGCCCGGCAATTGCTGCGCACCGGTGAAGACGAATACAAGAGCCTGAACCTGGCCGATGGGAACCTCAGCGAAGCACAGCTGATCGCCGCCATCGCCGCCCACCCCAAGCTGATGGAACGCCCGATCCTCGAAGTCGGCAACCAGGCCGTGATCGGCCGGCCGCCAGAAAAAGTACTGGAGATCCTGCCGTGAGCGCGCCGTACATCCTGGTCCTGTATTACAGCCGCAATGGCTCGACCAATGAAATGGCCCGGCAGATTGCCCGCGGCGTTGAGCAGTCCGGCATGGAAGCGCGCCTGCGCACCGTGCCAGCGATTTCCAGCGAATGCGAAGCCGTGTCGCCGGATATCCCCGACGAAGGCCCGCTGTATGCCAGCCTCGACGACCTGAAACACTGCTCGGGCCTGGCCCTCGGCAGCCCGACCCGCTTCGGCAACATGGCGGCACCGCTCAAGTACTTTCTTGACGGTACCAGTAACCTGTGGCTGACCGGCGCCCTGGTGGGCAAGCCAGCCGGGGTGTTCACCTCGACTGCCAGCCTGCATGGCGGCCAGGAAACCACCCTGTTGTCGATGATGTTGCCCTTGCTGCATCACGGCATGCTGATCACCGGCCTGCCCTACAGCGAGTCGGCCCTGCTGGAAACCCGTGGCGGCGGCACGCCCTATGGCGCCAGCCATCACGCCGGGGCCGACGGCAAGAGCGGCTTGAACGAACATGAAGTGGCGCTGTGCCGGGCCCTGGGCCTGCGCCTGGCGAAAACTGCACAGCAACTTGCCAGCGCCCAGCCAATGGAGAACCACCGTGGCTAAAAAGCCCAAGATCCTGCCGGCCATCGAGTGGCTGGAGCCACGCGTGCGGATCAGCCGCACCGCCAGCCTGCTGTGCTTCTTCGCCCTGGTCGGCCTGCTCTGCGCCTACTACCTGGTGTTTGCCGACCTGCACGGCGCACGACCCTGGGTGATCCTGCTGATCGAGCTGGTGCCCTTGCTGTTGCTGGCGCCGGGGATGATCAGCGGCAGCGCGCGCGGACATTCATGGATGTGCTTTGTGGTGAACCTGTACTTCATCAAGGGCGCGATTGCCGCCTTCGACCCCAATCGCCAGGTGTTCGGCCTGCTGGAAATGGGCGCCAGCCTGGCGCTGTTCTGCTCGGCGTTGCTGTATGTGCGCTGGCGCTTCCAGCTCAACCGCAAGCTGGCGGGAGAAGGCGAAACCTGCGCCGCCTGACAGGACCCTATCGCGGCATAGGTATCTACACAACTGTGGTGCGACGTTGCACCTGTGGGCCTCTGGGGTGTTGGATTAGACCGAGTGCATATCCAACATCCTGGCCGGCCCACAGGTGAGCGAACTTCATGTGGGAGCCGCCGGGTAGCGCTCCGCTTGCCCGCGATTGGAGCGACTGGCTCAATGATTGACGGTAAAGGCCAGCATCATCGATATCTGGCACATCGGCCGGCCACTTTCAGCGTGCCACTGGTTGAAGGCGTCCTGCACCGTCGCCAGATCCCGCAGACTGGTGGGGACCTTGTCGATGATCTGCTGGGCATTCAACGCCGCAACCACGTCATAGCTGGGCACAAAGGTGTCCTTGCCAACCATGCGCAAAAACCGCGGCGCCGACAAGCCGCCCATCTGATGTCCGTGCTTGGCCAGGTATTTCCACAGGCCGACGATGTCGGTCACCGGCCATTGGGCGATCAACTCGCCGAAGCTGCCTTTGTCCTTGGCTACATCGAGGATGAACTGGGCGTTGCGCGGCACACTCTTGAGCTTGCCCAGGTGGCGGATGATCCGCGCGTCCTGCATCAGGCGCTCCAGGTGTTCGGCGCCCATCAACACCACCTTGTGCGGGTCGAACTTAAAGAATACCTCCTCGAATGCCGGCCACTTGGCGTCCACCAGGCTGTGCTTGAGGCCTGCACGGAAGACCCGCAGGGCCATGGTCGACAGGTAGCGATCATCACTGATCTTGCGCAATTGTGCCGGGGTCTTGGGGACTGGCAGATGGGCTTCCAGTTCGGCTGCCGAACCAAAGCGGTTCAGACAGTATTCGTGCAGCCACTTGTAATCGCGCATGCCCTCTCCTTTGCAAACAAATAAAAACGGCGCCCGCGAGCGCCGTCATGCCCAACCAGTGATCCGGTCAGAGATTGACCACATTGACGAAACGCGAGGCCGCGCTTTCGTCGATCTTCAGGCTGGTGAAGTCAAACAGGTTACGGTCCGCCAGTTGCGACGGGATCACATTCTGCAGGCTGCGGAAGATGCTATCGCTGCGGCCCGGGGTCTTGCGCTCCCAGTCCTGAAGCATGTCCTTGACCACCTGGCGCTGCAGGTTTTCCTGGGAGCCACAGAGGTTGCATGGAATGATCGGGAACTGCTTGAAGTCGGAGTAGGCCTGGATGTCCTTCTCGTTGCAGTAGGCCAGCGGGCGAATCACCACATTACGCCCGTCATCGGCGCGCAGTTTCGGCGGCATGGCCTTGAGCGAACCGTTGAAGAACATATTAAGGAAAAAAGTCTCGACGATGTCATCGCGATGGTGACCCAGGGCCATCTTGGTCGCGCCGATTTCGTCGGCAAAGGTATAGAGCGTACCGCGACGCAGGCGCGAGCACAGCGAGCACGTGGTCTTGCCCTCCGGGATCAGCTCCTTGACCACCGAATAGGTGTCCTTTTCGACGATGTGGTACTCCACCCCCAGTTCCTTGAGGTAGGCGGGCAACACATGCTCGGGGAAACCCGGCTGCTTCTGGTCCATGTTCACCGCGACGATCTCGAACTTGATCGGCGCCACCTTCTGCAGGTGCAGCAGCACGTCGAGCATGGTGTAGCTGTCCTTGCCTCCGGACAGGCAGACCATGACCTTGTCGCCATCCTCGATCATGTTGAAGTCGGCAACGGCCTCCCCGGCCTGGCGGCGTAGACGTTTCTGCAGTTTGTTCTGGTTGACCGTAAGAGTGCCCATGGCGCTTGAAATCCGCGAGGTGTGACGAAAGGCCGGCATTTTACGCAAAAACCCGGGGCGGGCGAAGTGCCCTGCGTCTTCTGCGGTTATCGACCAACCAGCAGGGCCGCTGTCATGCAGCACAGCGATTAAGCCCGGGGTTTACAGCGCGATTTGCTCTAAAGCCCCTGCTCCTGCGTGTTCCAGTCCTTTCTATACTGCGACATAAGGTCGCACACCTGAAGACCTTTACCGACTTGGCCACTGGCCCGTAGGCGCTCCGTTGGGGGGCGACAGCAATCACGTAGGAGTGACTGACTATGATCCATCACGTCGTGGGGCTTTTCACCCACCCAGATCAAGAATGGAAAGAAATCCGTGGCGACCAAGAGGAAAGTATCAGCCACATGTACCTCACCCACACGCTGATCCTGGCGGCGATTCCGGCAATTTCCGCGTTTATCGGCACGACCCAGGTGGGCTGGGTCATCGGCAGTCGGGCGCCCGTCATGCTGACCATGGAAAGCGCGCTCTGGATGACCATCATGTCGTACCTGGCGATGCTGGGCGGGGTCGCGGTCATGGGCGCGTTCATTCACTGGATGGCCCGCACCTATGACGCTACACCGAGCCTGGCGCGCTGTGTCGCCTTTGCCACGTACACCGCCACGCCGTTGTTCATCGGCGGCCTGGCCGCGCTGTATCCACATATGTGGCTGGGCATGATCGTCGGCACCGCGGCTATCTGCTACACGGTCTACCTGTTGTATGTCGGCTTGCCGACCTTCATGAACATTCCAACGGACGAGGGGTTTCTCTTCTCAAGTTCAGTGCTTGCCGTAGGGCTGGTGGTGTTGGTGGCGATCATGGCCTTCACCGTCATTGTCTGGGGCCTGGGCGTCGGCCCGGTCTATACCAACTAAACCAACATTCAACGCAAGCCGCTGGAGCGAGCAAGGGACGCCGCCCATGAAACAAACGAGGATCTGCCAATACCGGCCGCCGCAAGGCGGCCTTTTGTTGGGACCACGACCATTCGGCAGCCAGGCGATTCGCAATGGCCTGGGTTTGCAGCATACTTGTGGCCTCTGGAGATCCGTTAAGCATGCCCGAGCAACTCAATACCCGCGTCGAAGACTGTTTCCAACAAGCCGAATCCTTTTTCAAACGCCCTTTCAAGCGCCCGGTGGTCAGCCTCAAGTTGCGCGGGCAGAAGGCCGGCGTGGCACACCTGCACGAAAACCTGCTGCGCTTCAATCCGCAGTTGTACCGCGAGAACAGTGAAGATTTCCTCAAGCAGACCGTGGCCCACGAAGTCGCGCACCTGATCGCACACCAGTTGTTTGGCGAGCGCATTGCACCCCACGGTGAGGAATGGCAACTGATCATGCGCGGCGTCTATGAACTGCCGCCCGACCGTTGCCATACCTACGCTATTAAACGCCGCAGCGTGACCCGCTACATCTACCGCTGCCCGTGCGCCAACAGCGACTTCCCGTTTTCGGCCCAGCGCCATAGCCTGGTACGCCAGGGCCGGCGCTACCTGTGTCGGCGTTGTCGGCAGACATTGGTGTTTACCGGGGAGTCGCGGGTCGAATAGTGGGATAGGCAGAGCTTTACCTGGCCCTATCGCGAGCAGGCTCGCTGCGAACCTGCGTCACCTCTAGAGAATGACCTTGGTCCGCCGCAAATCGTCGATCCGTTGCTCGCTGTAACCCAACTCGTGCAACACCTGGTTGGTGTGCGCCCCCAGCGTCGCACCGATATTGCGTGGTTGCGGCAAACCTTCGGAGAACTTCAACGGGCAAGCCATTTGTGCCTGGCTGCTGCCATCGCCGCGCGGTACCTGGGTCACCAGCTCCCGTGCCTTGAGCTGGGGATGGGCCACCGCTTCGGCCACGCTGAGTACCGGCTCGACACAGGCATCGACGTCGGCAAACAGCGCACACAGGTCGCTGAAGTCGCGCTTTTCGAATTCGATCTGCAAGGCCAGCTTCAGGGCCTGTTGCTGTTCGGGTTTAGGCGACAGCCCCTGGGCCGCCAACTCGGGACGACCGAGCGCGGTGCACAATTGCTGCATGAAGTTGGGCTCCAGACTACCCACCGACATCCAGCGTCCATCCCGGCTGCGGTAGTAGTCGTAGAAGCTGCCACCGTTGAGCATCTGCTCCTCGCACCCCGGCTCCACGCCACACGCCAGGTACCCCGCCCCGGCCATCGCGTTCAGGCTGAATGCACAGTCGGTCATGCTCACATCCAGGTGCTGGCCCTGCCCGCTCTGCTGACGGGCAATCACCGCGGCCAACAGGCCGATCACCCCGTGCAGCGAACCACCGGCGATGTCCGCCGCCTGGAACCCCAGCGGTAACGGCCCGCTGTCGGCACGCCCGGTGTAGCTGGCCAGGCCAGCCAGCGCCAGGTAGTTGAGGTCGTGTCCGGCGCGGTCTTTGTAGGGGCCGGTCTGGCCGTAGCCGGTGATCGACACGTAGATCAGTCGCGGGTTGATCGCCCTAAGCGCCTCATACCCCAGCCCCAGCCGTTCCATTACCCCGGGGCGAAATTGCTCCAGCAAGATGTCGTGGTCCTGCAGCAGTTGCTTGACCACCTCCAGCGCCGCGGGCTGCTTGAGGTCCAACGCCAGGCTGCGCTTGTTGCGGTTGAGGTAGGCGTGGCTGGCCGAGATGCCCTGGTCATGGGGCGGTAGCACCCGCAGCAGGTCCATGCGGGTTGGCGATTCGATGCGCAGCACCTCGGCCCCCATGTCCGCCAGCAACAGCGAGGCGAAGGGCCCCGGCAACAGTGTCGAGAAATCCAGAACCTTGAGTGATGCCAGTGGACCCTGCATAAGCCATCTCCTTGAGCGATACCTGCAGACTAGGCAGCCGTCCGCCTGACGGCAATCACCTTAACCGTCAGGACGGGTGACCTTTGCGCTCAGGGCGCTGCCGCGAGCAGGTTTGGCTCCCGCCCCGCAGACAATAAAAAACCCGCCGTAGCGGGTTTTTCATTGACGTGCGTGAGTTACTTCAAGGAAGTCGGGGCCGGGCCTTCGGCCACACCCAGGTCATCCATTTCACGATCATCGGAGATACCACGACCACCGGACGCCAGCTCGACTTGCAGCTTGTCTTCGTCCAGCTCCTTGACCCACTTGGCCACCACCAGGGTCGCAACAGCGTTACCCACCAGGTTGGTCAGCGCCCGCGCTTCGGACATGAAGCGGTCGATACCGAGGATCAGCGCCAAGCCGGCCACCGGCAGGTGGCCAACAGCCGAGAGGGTTGCAGCCAACACGATGAAGCCGCTACCGGTCACGCCTGCAGCACCTTTGGAGGACAACAACAGCACCAGCAGCAAGGTGATCTGGTGAGTGATGTCCATGTGGGTGTCAGTCGCCTGGGCGATGAACACGGCCGCCATGGTCAGGTAGATCGAAGTACCGTCCAGGTTGAACGAGTAGCCCGTTGGAATCACCAGGCCTACCACCGATTTCTGTGCGCCCAGGCGTTCCATTTTGATCAGCATGCGTGGCAGCGCCGATTCGGACGAGGAAGTACCCAGTACGATCAACAGCTCTTCACGGATGTAGCGGATCAGTTTCAGTACGCTGAAGCCGTGAGCACGGCAGATCGCACCCAGTACCAGCACCACGAACAGCACGCAGGTGATGTAGAAGCAGATCATCAACTGGCCCAGTTGCACCAGCGAACCGACGCCGTAGGCACCGATGGTGAAGGCCATGGCACCCAGCGCACCGATTGGCGCCAGTTTCATGATCATGTTGATGATGTTGAACATCACGTGGGCGAAACGATCGATGAAGTCCAGCACCGGCTTGCCGTAGGCACCCAGGCGGTGCAGGGCGAAACCGAAGATCACCGAGAACATCAGGACCTGCAGGATGTCACCGTTGGCGAAGGCGCCGACAATGGTGTTCGGGATCACGTTGAGAATGAAGCCGACGATGCTCTGGTCTTTGCCGGCCGTGACATAGGCCGCGACTTTGGAGGCGTCGAGGGTGGTCACATCGATGTGCATGCCGGCGCCCGGTTGCACCACGTTGACCACGACCAGGCCGATCAGCAGGGCGATGGTGGAAACGATTTCGAAGTAGAGCAGCGCGTAGCCGCCGGTTTTGCCCACCGACTTCATGTTCTGCATGCCCGCGATACCGCTGACTACGGTGCAGAAGATGATGGGTGCAATGACCATCTTGATCAGTTTGATGAACCCGTCACCCAGTGGCTTGAGCGCCACCCCGGTCTGCGGATAGAAGTGACCGAGCAAGATGCCGATAACGATGGCAACGATTACCTGGAAATACAGGGATTTGTACAGTGGCTGACGAGTCGTCATTGCAAAGTTCCTCAAGAGCACCGCGTTGTCATCATCCATCTGATGCAAACGACGCCTAAAGTGCGAACCCTCCTGCACTGGAGGGATTTGTTGTGGCGAGCTGCGCGCTGGCAGACCTCTTGGCCTTATTGCAGAGCTCGTGCCACCTTTGCCAAATCCCTCACAAGCCGCTTGCCACAAGGGCTGCAGCACTTTCCATGGTGCGGCGCGCAGGAGCCACTTGGCGGATTCCCGCCCAATACCCGAATCGAGTCCTGCAATTTGGCGGAAATCCGCCTTGTCCCATCGAGGAGGGCTGGCTAAGATCCGCCACTCAATGGCCGGACCCCACTCCCCATGCGCGAACGCACCATCGCCAGTCATTTCGCCCGCGCCGCCACCGGTGGCGCCCGGCGGATGGGCTATGACTATGCAGAGCTGTTGCACCAGCTCGGGATCAGCGCCGAATTGCTCGACGAGCCCCGCGCCAGGATCGCGCCGGAGCAATTCAGCGCCCTGTTGCAAGGCCTGTGGCTGGCGCTGGATGACGAGTACCTGGGCTTGGCCCGCAGTCCCAGCAAGCGCGGGACTTTCGCCATGATGTGCCACGCCCTGATTCACTGCAGCACGCTGGAGAAAGCCTTGGGGCGCGGCCTGTTGTTTTACAGCCTGTTTGCCGACTCGCCAGGCCTGACCCTGACCCGGGAAGAGCAATGGGTGCGCATGAGCCTGGATGATTCGCAGCTGCGCGACCCCGATCACTTTCTCAGCGAAAGCCTGCTGGTGATCTGGCATCGCCTTGGCAGTTGGTTGATCGGCCAGCGCATCGCCCTCGAGCAGGCCAGTTTCAGTTACCCGAAACCCGGACATGGCGCCGAATACGACCTGCTGTTCCCTTGCCCACTCGAGTTCGCCGCCCAGCGCACCAGCCTGCTGTTTCACAGTCGCTACCTGGGCATGCCGCTGTTGCAGGACGAACGAACCCTCAAGCACTTTCTGGAACGCTCACCGGCCGACCTGCTGTCACGCCCGGATGACGGCGACAGCCTGAGCAGTCAGTTGCGCCGCCTGCTCAGCCGTGACAGCAGCCGCTGGCCCGATCTGGAAGCCGTGGCGGCGCACCTGCACATCAGCCCGCAAACCCTGCGTCGGCACTTGCGCGAAGAGGGTTCGAGTTTTCAGGAATTGAAGGATCAGTTGCGCCGCGATATCGCGATCTATCATCTGCGTCGCGCCGACCTGTCGTTGCAACAGATCGCCTGGCAATTGGGCTTTTCCGAACCCTCGGCGTTTCACCGGGCGTTCAAGAAATGGACCGGCCTGACCCCGGGCGCCTATCGCGCCCAGGACAGTTGAAGCGCGGCTTCACGCCAGCGGGAAATGAACCCGGAAGGCCGCCCCGCCCAGGGCCGAATCGCCAAGGGTCAGCTGGGCGCCGTAGCTTTCGATGATGTCCTTGACCACAGCCAGGCCAATGCCCTGCCCCGGATGCTGGCGGTCCAGGCGTTCGCCACGCTGGAGGATCCGCGCCCGTTGATCCTCTGGTACACCCGGCCCGTCGTCTTCAACGCAGACTTCGATGCTGGCACGAGTCTGACGCAGGCTGATCCGCACTTCGCCGAGGCATAGGCGGTAGGCGTTTTCCAACAGGTTGCCGAGCATTTCCAGCAAGGCACCCTGCTCGATCGGCACATAGCAGGACTGCGGCAAGTCCAAGCTGGTACGCACCCGTTTGTCGCGATAGACCTTGTCCAGGGTGTCGCACAGGCTCTTGAGTACCGGCTGTAACTGCACCTGGTGCCGCACCAGCCCGCTTTTACGCAGGCTGGCACGCTGCAACTGGTAGCTGATCTGCTGGCTCATGCGCTCGATCTGCGTTTGCAGGACCCACGCCTGCTCGCGCTCTTCGGGACGCTGGGCCATGTCCTCGCTGACGCCTTGGAGGACCGCCAGGGGGGTTTTCAGACTGTGGGCCAGATCGTCCAGCGAGTCGCGGTAGCGGCTGCGTTGTTCGCGCTCACTGCTCAGCAAGCGGTTCAGCGAGCCGGTCAGGCGCAACAGTTCGCGTGGGTGTTCTTCACTGAGGCTTTCCAGGTCACCGCTTTCAATCTGGTCGAGCTCCTGGCTCAAGCGCCGCAAGGCGCGCAGGCCCCAGGTCAGGCCGATCCACAGCAGCGCCAGCAACACCAGCAAGGCTGCGCCAAATCCCAGGTAGAGATTTTCCCGCAGGCCTTCGAGTGTCTGCTGGTACTCGCGCACCGGCTGCAACGCAACGATACTGAATGCCGCACTTTTGCCGCCCAGCAGTTTGACTTCGACGTCATAGACGAAGAACTCCTGGCCGTCGGCCTCACGAATACGCGCAAACTCATTGCCGCGCCCGTCATAACGCGGCTTGTAATTGATGTGTTCGTCCTGGGTCGCCCGCGAGCGCCAGACCAGTTGCCCTTCGCGGTCGTAGATGTAGCCCAGCAGGCGACTGTCGGCGAGATTGAAGCGCTCGTCCGGCAACTGCGAAGGCATCATCAACTGTTTGTTCTCGATCCGTGCCGCAGAAATCAGCGTGGTGACGTCCGAGGCCAGGCGCTGTTCGATCGAATCTTCCAGCGCCAGGCTGAAGGCGCCCTGCATGGCTGGCAACAGCGCCAGCATGAACAGCACCGCCAAGGTGGTAGCTGCCAGCATCAGGCGCAGGCGAAGGGAGCGAATCACTGGCAGCGCTCGTTGAACAGGTAGCCCAGGCCTCGCACGGTCTCGATCGGCTTGAACCCGGCCGGCGCTTCAAGCTTGCGCCGCAAACGCCCGACCAGCACTTCAATCACGTTCGGATCGCGCTCGTCGTCATCCGGGTAGAGCTGCTCCATCAGGCGGTCCTTGGCGACCACTTGCTGATGATGGCGCATCAGGTACTCGAGGATCCGGTATTCATAGGCGGTCAGGGCCAACGGCTGCTCGTCGAGACTGGCCTGCTTGCGGTTGAGGTCCAGCAACAGCGGGCCGGCGATTATCGTCGACTGGGTAAAACCGCTGGAGCGGCGCAGCAAGGCATTCAGGCGCGCATCCAGCTCTTCGAACTGGAATGGCTTGACCACGTAATCATCGGCACCAGCGGCCAGGCCTTCGACCTTGTCCTGCCAGTTGCCGCGTGCGGTGAGGATCAGGATCGGGAAGGTCTTGCCTTGCGATCGCAACTGGCGAATCAGGTCCAGCCCCCCCATGCCCGGCAGGCCGAGGTCGATCACTGCCAGGTCATGGTTGTATTGACCGGACTGGTACAACGCCTCTTCGGCGTTGGCCACGGACTCGACCACATGGCCATTTTCAGTCAGGCGGGTATGCAGATGATGGCGCAATAGCGCCTCGTCTTCGACGACCAGTAATTTCATAACGCTCTCCCAGGCAAATCAACCACTCCACGGGTGCCATGCACCCAGCTTACCGACATGCCTGCGCCGGATCACCTCTAGGGCCGATCCGGCGCAGGTCCTGCTTGCCCGATGATTAGAAAGCGTAGTTGGCGGACAGGTAGGTCTGGGCGCTGCTGTCCAGGCTCAAGGAGCCCCGCTTGCTGCCTTGGGCACTCATTTCAGTGCTGGCATTGCTGCGCAGGTAACGGTACCCCAATTCCACCGAGGCGTTCTTGGAAACCTGTTGCAGGACACCGCCTTGCACGCCCAGGGCATAACCGATATCGCTGTCGCGGCTGTAGCCCGGCGAATCCTGGGTGAGTTTGGTCAGGCCGGCGCTAGCGCCAGCGAACAGCTTGGTGCTGCTGGTCACGGGCAGGAACAGGTCGTAACTGCCGAGGAGGTTTTCCTGGCGCAGCTTGATGCCGTTGTGGCTGCCGGAAACGTTGTCGTAGGTGGCGTAGTAACGACGGTCATTGTTCTGCTGACCGAGACGCACCCCCCAGGTGGTGTCCTTGCCAATCACACCGTTGGCATTCGGGTGATCGAGGTTGCTGTTAAGCAGGCTGGATTTTTTCACCTTGTCGCTGGTCTGCCCCAGGGTCAGGCTGGCGAAGTTGTCGTCAGCGGCGTGAACCACGGCGCTGGCGCCCAGGACAGTCATGGCCAGAATGAGCTTTTTGAAGTGGGTCATGTTGAGTTTCCTCGTTCGCAATGTGTTTTTGGTTGATGCGCTCAGGTTAACCACCCCCCACTGAACTCCCCCTGAACACACGCTGAACCCTGGCTGAACAAGCTCGACACTCCTCAGCACTACCCAGCCACGCGACTAATCGGCAAAATGCCGCAATGAATCCGCCCCCCTCCCTGCCCGCCTGCTGCACGCCGCTCGACGACCAATGGCCGTTGCCTGATTCGCTGCCTGGCACAGTCCTGCTCAGCACACGCTTCGATCCCTCATTACTGGCGCTCGACGATTTCCGTCGCAGCCAGATCGAGCCGCCACCGAGCATCCAGCGCTCGGTGGCCAAGCGTCAGGCCGAGTTTCTTGCGGGGCGACTGTGTGCACGTGCTGCACTGCAAAAATTGCAGGGGCTGGACTGCAGTCCGGCAATTGGCGAAGACCGGGCGCCGGTCTGGCCGCCCGGCATCTGCGGCTCGATTACCCACAGCACTGGGCACGCCGCCGCCATCGTTGCGCAAAACACCGACTGGCGCGGCCTGGGCATGGACCTGGAAAACCTGCTCACCACCGAGCGCGCCGAACGTCTGGCCGGTGAGATTCTCACCCCGGCGGAGCTCAAGCGGATGACGGCCGGCCGGCGCGAACAACTGGCCTTGTGGGTGACCCTGACGTTCTCGGTCAAGGAAAGCCTGTTCAAGGCCCTGTACCCCATCGTCCAGAAACGCTTCTACTTCGAGCATGCCGAAGTGCTGGAATGGACCGACCGCGGGCAGGTGCGCCTGCGCCTGCTGACGGACTTGTCCGGTGAATGGCGCAATGGCACCGAGCTGGATGCGCAGTTCGCGGTAAAAGCGGGGCAATTGTTGAGCCTGGTGAGTATCCGGGCCTGATTAGACAGGTCAGCGCTCGGGCTTTTCCTGGTTGCGCGGCCAGCTCAGGCTGAAACACGCCCCGCCCAGGTTCTTGCTCTGGCTGATCAACGCGCGCCCGCCATGCCAGTGCACGATCCGGCGCACGATGGACAACCCCAGACCGTGGCCCCCCGAGGCTCGGGTGCGGCTGTCGTCCAGGCGCAGAAAGGGTGTGAAGATTTTTTCCCAGGCACTTTCCGGCACTCCCGGGCCGTCGTCCTCGACATCCACCCGGCAGCGCTGCTGCCCGACCTGATAGCTGATCGAGACCTGCCCCTGGGCATGGCGCATGGCATTGCCCACCAAGTTCTGCAACGCCCGGTGCAGGTAACGCGGCTCGGCCTCGACCCAGGCGCCGTCGCAGTCGGCTGCCGACAGGCACAACCCGCGCTGCACCCGGACCTCGGCGCGTAGCGGTGCCAGTTCGCTGATCACCTGATTGACCAGGGCATCGAGGTCGACCCGCTGAAAAACCAGCGCCGGCGAACCTTGCTCCAGCCGCGCATAGGTGAGCATCTCGTCCACCAGGCCATCGAGGTCCTGGATGTCGTGGTCCATGCCTTCGAGGTACTTGTCCCGCGCTTGCGCGGTGGACGCCGTGCTGATCATCTCCAGGCCAAACCGCAAGCGCGCCACCGGCGTACGCAACTCATGGGACACCGCACGCACCAGTTCGCGCTGGATCGCCAGCAATTGCTGCAAGTGCTCGGCCATGCCGTTGAACGCTGCCGCCAGCCGCCCTACCGAGTCCGCCCCCCGGGTCGGCACGCGGGTTTCCAGGCTGCCCTTGGCGATGCGCGTGGCGGCCGACTCCAGGCCACTGAGGCGCCGCTCCAGTTGGCGTACCAGCAGGTAGACGATCAGGCCGATCAAGCTCAGCCCCAGGGCCGCAATCAACACCAGCCACTGCGGCGGATACGGATTCATCTGGTACAGGGGGCCGATTTCCAGCACCCATGGCGTGCCCACCATCCCGGCAAACACCCGGATCGAATCGCCCTCCTTGCCCAGCGCCATCACGGTGTCGCCCTCGGACACCCGGCGGCTCTGGTCTTCGTCCATGTCCGCCTGGTCCACCGTGACCAGTTGCAGTTCGAAGCCAAACCCCTTGTCTTTTTTCAAGGCCTCCAGGCGCTTCGGTTGTTCGGCCACCGGGTAGCGCACCAGTTCATCAGCCAACAGATAAATAGTCGCCCGTGCCAGTTGCTCGCTGATCTGCTGCACTTCCCCCGTCAGCACCAACTGCTCCTGCTCGCTGACCAGCCGGTAGACCTTTGCCGCATGAGGCCCGGTCTGTTCCACCAGCGCCTGGCCACGCAATACCCGGGTGCGTTCGCCCAGATCGAGGCCGGTTTGGCTGAAGGTCTGCAAGTTGAGGGGAATACCCAGCAAGCGCTCCCACACCAACAGCGCACGCCGGCGCTCGGTGAGGTTCATCGGCTGCAGGTTGTCGGCCATCAGGGAAAACGTACCGTGGGCCAGGCGCTCGCGGTATTGCTCGCTGCGCACTTCGTTGAGCAGGTGCAAGGCCAGGACCCCGAGGGCGGCCACCAGAATCAGCGCCGCACACATGCCGCCGTAGATGCGCAGGAAGATCGAGTTCACAGTGGCTGGTCTACGCAGGCTTCGGGAACGAACAGGTAGCCCTTGCTGCGGATGGTCTTGATCAGGCGCGGGTGGTCCGGGTCATCGCCGATTTTCGGGCGGATGCGTGAAATGCGCACATCGATGGAGCGATCCTGGCCGTCATAGCCGATGCCGCGCAACGCGGTGAAAATTTCCTCGCGGGACAAAATTCGCCCGGCATTGGCCACCAGCAGCCAGAGCAGGTCGAATTCGGCACTGGTCAATTCGATGCCCTGGTCATGCAGCCAGGCTTCGCGCAGGGCGTTGTCGACCACCAGCGGGCCGAACTGCAGGCGCCGCAGCTTTTGCGGCGCGGCCGGTTCGGGCGCCTCGCTGCGCCGCAGCAAGGCCTGGATGCGCGCCAGCAACAGCCGCGGACGCACCGGCTTGCACACGTAGTCATCGGCGCCCATGTCCAGACCCTGGATCTGATCCATGTCATCGGTGCGCGCCGTGAGCATCAGGATCGGCCCATCGTAGTGGTCGCGAACCTTGCGGCAGATGGTCAACCCGTCTTCGCCGGGCAGCATCAGGTCAAGGATCACCAGGTCCGGCTGCTCGGCAATGATCCGCGCCGCCGCCAATGCGCCGTTGCCTTCGATGGTTACCTGCAATCCATTGCTTTCCAGGTACTCACGAGTCAACTCAGCCAGGCGCTGGTCGTCCTCGACAATCAATACCTGCCAGGCTTCTTGCTCCACGGGTGACCTCTGCTTGCCAGAACACTATTAAGGAAGGCTCCACTCATCTTTTTGTCATCTTTGAAGTGGATAAGACTGCTTACACAGCGCCCGATTGTAGCAACGCCCACCCTTGAGAACACAAGCTGGCAAATGCGCTCGGTAACCGGGATTTTTTGTGATAGGGTTCGCGCCCGCAAAATCCCCCCAGGCTATTTTTCTGGGTAATAAACAGTGACAAACGGTCGACCCCAGCAGGGTCGCGGCCTACACGACGATTGGCTGTTTCATACACATTTTACGCACAGCTTTATCCACAGGTAGTACGTTGCAATCCCCCCCCAAAACGCATTATCTTGTAGCTCGCGCTCAGAAAAACCCTACATATAGGGTTTTGAGGCAAAAACCAAACACAAATCAGACAAGAAACTCAAGTGCTTTTCTTGCATGTTTTTGGTTGAACCAAACTCTTTTTCAGAAGCCCAAACCGCTCCCGCGGATGGCAACTGTTTTTCCGCCCAAAACGGCAAAAACGGTACGGGTGTTGCAGTCGTTTACTGTCACCCCAACGGAATTCGGTTTCCAGCCCCTGGCTTGAAACCAAAGACTTCGGCATGGAAGCGGCGCCCGACGGCCCCTTCCTACTGTCCCGAAGTTGTTATGCCCGGCGCTTGCCGGTTGTAGTGCTTCAGGACGGAACGGTGGGCACCTTCATGGTGCCCAAACAAACATAGAGAATGTGGAGACACCCATGCAAACCGACACAACTCGCGAGAACCCGCAGGGCACCTTGCCGCAGGGCGCAGATTCGAATTCCGATCTGTCCGCCACTGCGCCAGGCCAACTGCGCGTGATCAAGCGTAACGGCACTGTCGTTCCTTACACCGATGACAAGATCACCGTCGCCATCACCAAAGCGTTTCTCGCAGTTGAAGGCGGCACCGCTGCCGCCTCGTCGCGAATCCACGACACCGTTGCGCGCCTGACCGAGCAGGTCACCGCGACCTTCAAGCGTCGCATGCCATCGGGCGGCACCATCCATATCGAAGAAATCCAGGACCAGGTCGAACTGGCCCTGATGCGTGCTGGCGAGCAGAAAGTAGCTCGCGACTACGTGATCTACCGTGACGCCCGCTCCAAGGAGCGCGCAGTCCGCGCCCCGGCCGAAGACGCGGTGCAGGCGCACCCTTCGATCCGCATCACCCGCGCCGATGGCACTTTCGCGCCACTGGACATGGGCCGCCTGAACACCATCGTGACCGAGGCCTGCGAAGGCCTGGAAGAGGTCGACGGCGACCTGATCCAGCGCGAAACCCTGAAAAACCTGTACGACGGCGTAGCCCTGACCGACGTCAACACCGCCCTGGTGATGACCGCGCGGACCCTGGTCGAGCGTGAGCCGAACTACTCGTTCGTCACCGCCCGCCTGCTGATGGACACCCTGCGTGCCGAAGGCCTGGGCTTCCTCGGCGTCGCCGAAAGCGCGACCCACCACGAAATGGTCGACCTGTACGCCAAGGCACTGCCGGCCTACATCGCCAAGGGTATCGAATTCGAATTGCTGAACCCGATCCTGGCTACCTTTGACCTGGAAAAACTGGGCAAGGCGATCAACCACGAGCGCGACCAGCAGTTCACCTACCTGGGCCTGCAAACCCTGTACGACCGTTACTTCATCCACAAGGATGGCGTACGCTTCGAACTGCCGCAGATCTTCTTCATGCGTGTGGCCATGGGCCTGGCGATCGAAGAGAAGCACAAAGAAGACCGTGCGATCGAGTTCTACAACCTGCTGTCGTCCTTCGACTACATGTCGTCGACCCCGACCCTGTTCAACGCCGGCACCCTGCGTCCACAGCTCTCGAGCTGCTACCTGACCACCGTGCCGGATGACCTGTCGGGCATCTACCACGCGATCCACGACAACGCCATGCTGTCGAAATTCGCCGGCGGCCTGGGCAACGACTGGACTCCGGTACGTGCGCTGGGTTCGTACATCAAGGGCACCAACGGCAAGTCCCAAGGCGTGGTTCCGTTCCTCAAGGTAGTCAACGACACCGCCGTAGCCGTCAACCAGGGTGGCAAGCGCAAAGGCGCTGTGTGTGCCTACCTGGAAACCTGGCACATGGACATCGAAGAGTTCATCGAGCTGCGTAAGAACACCGGTGATGACCGTCGTCGTACCCACGA
>NZ_JBIUWJ010000027.1:83316-87699 GCF_044743405.1 Pseudomonas sp. NPDC087626 | reverse complement strand
CAGTGTCACCAACAGCTTGCTGGTAGTCAGCTACGATTTGTGCTTTTTCTTGAACGTCGAGAGCCATGAGGCAATCCTTTTATCAGGAAACCACCCAAAGGGCAGTTTCAACAGGCCAGGGACAAATCCCTGTATCTAAAAATGAGTAGTGACCGTGCCTGTTAACAGCCACCCTCGTCCGGTCATTCTGACCGAATCAGTCGACGTGGCGCGATGCGCCCGTCTTCGCTCACTTCACCGATACCGATGAAGCGACCGTTGTGATCCTGTACCCGTACCATGCCGAACTTCGGTGCATCCGGGGCGCGAACCGGCTGGCCGTTGAGCCAGTAGAACGAGCTGTGCTCCGAGAACTGCAGCAGCGGCCAATCCAGCAAGCCGCTGTCCGATGGCATCAGGAAACGGTCAACCGCTTCGTTGCCGCCTTCGGCATGTACCGCTTCCAACTCTTCCAGCGTGACCGTCTGGGCCAGGCTGAATGGACCGGCTTGGGTACGTCGCAGTTCTGCCACGTAAGCGCCACAGCCGAGCTGTTCACCAATATCCTCCACCAGGGTACGGATATAGGTGCCTTTGCTGCAATCTACGGCAAAGCGCGCAGTGTCACCTTCAAAGGCCAGCAATTCCAAGCGCGCAATAGTAACAGATCGCGGTTCGCGCTCCACCACTTCGCCTGCTCGTGCCAGCTTGTACAACGGCTGGCCATCGCGTTTGAGTGCCGAGTACATCGGCGGTATCTGACTGATTTTCCCGCGAAAACTGGGCAATACAGCTTCGATATCGGTGCGACCAACGGTCACCGGGCGTTCCTGCAAAACGTCACCCTCGGCATCCGCCGTGGTGGTGGTCTTGCCCAATTGCGCCAGGGTTTCATACCCCTTGTCGGAATCGAGCAGGTATTGCGAGAACTTGGTCGCCTCACCGAAGCACAGCGGCAACACGCCGGTGGCCAACGGGTCGAGACTGCCGGTGTGGCCAGCCTTTTCGGCATTGAGCAACCAGCGCACCTTCTGCAAGGCAGCGTTGGAGGTGAACCCCAACGGCTTGTCGAGCAGGATGATGCCGCTGACGTTACGACGGATACGTTTGACCTGAGCCACCGATTACTCCTTGGTGTCTTCGGTTTCTGCCGCGACCGGGTGCTGATTGTCTTCAGCCACGGCGCGCTCGATCAATGCCGACAGATGAGCACCACGTACGACACTTTCGTCATAGTGGAAGTGCAGTTGCGGAACGCTACGCAGCTTCATCTCGCGAGCCAGCTGCATGCGCAGGAAGCCTGCAGCCGAGTTCAGCACCTTGATGCTTTGTGCGATGTCCTCGGCACTGTCCTGGCCCATCACGGTGATGAAGATCTTGGCGTGACCGACGTCACGGCTGACTTCAACAGCGGTAATGGTGACCAGACCAACACGCGGGTCTTTGACTTCACGACGGATCAGTTGTGCCAGCTCACGCTGCATCTGATCGCCGATACGTTGGGTACGGCTGTATTCTTTTGCCATGTCTTGTTACCTGTTACTGCCTCACGGTGAAACCCGTGTGGTCTGAAAGCGGCAAACGCCCGGCCTGACAGAAGCCAGACCGGGCGTTGCGTTTAGAGTCCGGGCGATGCGCCGTGCATTTGCATGCGGCTGCCCATCACGGCTCTTGAAGTGCGCGAGTTAGAGGCTGCGAGCAACCTGAACCTTCTCGAAGACTTCGATCTTGTCACCGACTTTGACGTCGTTGTAGCTCTTCACGCCGATACCGCATTCCATGCCAGCACGTACTTCGGAAGCGTCATCCTTGAAGCGGCGCAGGGATTCCAGCTCGCCTTCGAAGATAACGATGTCTTCACGCAGTACACGGATTGGACGGTTACGGTGCACGATACCTTCAACAACCATGCAACCGGCGATCGCGCCAAACTTCGGCGAACGGAACACGTCGCGGACTTCAGCAATACCCAGGATGTTCTCCCGGACGTCGCTGCCAAGCATGCCGGTCAGGGCCTTCTTGACGTCTTCGATGATGTCGTAGATCACGTTGTAGTAACGCATATCCAGGCCTTCCTGCTCGACGATCTTGCGCGCGCCAGCATCGGCACGCACGTTGAAGCCGAACAGTACAGCGTTGGAGGCCAGTGCCAGGTTGGCGTCGGACTCGGTGATACCACCGACACCGCCACCCACTACACGCACTTGCACTTCGTCGTTACCCAGGCCGTTCAAGGCGCCGTTCAACGCTTCCAACGAACCACGAACGTCAGATTTGAGGACGATGTTAAGCGTCTTCTTCTCTTCCTGGCCCATGTTCTCGAAGATGTTTTCCAGCTTGCCTGCGTGAGCACGAGCCAGTTTGACTTCACGGAACTTGCCTTGACGGAACAGAGCCACTTCACGGGCTTTCTTCTCGTCGGCAACCACGCTCATCTCGTCGCCAGCGTCCGGGGTACCGTCCAGGCCGAGGATCTCGACAGGGATGGAAGGACCGGCTTCCTTGATTGGCTTGCCGTTCTCGTCGAGCATGGCACGTACACGGCCATAGTTCGAACCGACCAGGACCATGTCGCCTTGGCGCAGGGTACCGTCTTGAACCAGAACGGTTGCAACCGGGCCACGACCTTTGTCGAGACGCGATTCAACCACAACACCGCGACCTGGGGCCGATGGGGTTGCTTTCAGTTCGAGAACTTCGGCTTGCAGCAGGACGGCTTCAAGCAGTTCGTCTACACCGGTACCGACTTTCGCCGAAACCGAAACGAATGGCGTATCACCGCCCCACTCTTCCGACGTCACGCCGTGAACCGACAGTTCGCTACGGATGCGATCGAGATCGGCGCCCGGCTTGTCGATTTTGTTCACTGCAACGACCAGAGGAACACCAGCGGCCTTGGCGTGCTGGACAGCTTCAATGGTCTGCGGCATCACGCCGTCGTCCGCTGCAACTACCAGGATCACGATGTCGGTCGCCTTGGCACCACGGGCACGCATGGCGGTAAACGCGGCGTGACCAGGGGTGTCAAGGAAGGTGACCATGCCGCGTTCGGTTTCAACGTGGTATGCACCGATGTGCTGGGTGATACCGCCGGCTTCGCCCGCAGCTACCTTGGCACGACGGATGTAGTCGAGCAGCGAGGTCTTACCATGGTCAACGTGGCCCATTACGGTCACGACTGGCGCACGGGAGAAGGTCTCGCCTTCAAACTTCAGGGACTCAGCCAGGGAATCTTCCAGGGCGGTGTCGCTGACCAGGGTCACTTTGTGGCCCAGCTCTTCAGCAACCAGTTGAGCAGTTTCCTGATCAAGCACTTGGTTGATGGTCGCTGGAGTACCCAGTTTGAACATGAACTTGATGATTTCAGCAGCCTTGACCGACATCTGCTGGGCGAGATCGCCCACAGTGATGGTCTCGCCGATCTTCACTTCACGCACGACAGGGCCGGTTGGGCTCTGGAAACCGTGGGCGTTGCGTTTTTTCAGCTTGGCCTTGCCGCGACCACCACGACGGAAGCTGTCGCTTTCTTCGTCGGTAGTACGAGGCGCAACACGTGGAGCAGGCGCTTTTTCCTTGACCGAAGCACGATGCGGAGCGTTTTTGCGCTCACCATCGCCACTGCCACGACGACTGTTGTCGTCTGCACGTGGTTTGTCCGGACGGCGCTGTTCGTTCTGCTTGTTGCGAACGTCAGCAGACGGTGCTGGAGCAGCAGCCACCGGTGCGCTCTCACGCACTGGCTCGGCAGCCGCAGCAGGCGCTGCAACAGCGCCGGAAGTAGCGGTTTGCGCAGCAGCAGGCTGGCGACGCGCTTCTTCTTCGGCGCGACGCTTGGCTTCTTCTTCAGCCTTCTGACGTGCAGCATTTTCTACTGCGCGACGTTCTTCCAGTTCGCGTTTGCGCTCGGCTTCGATTTCTTCCGGGCTGCGCTGTACGAAGACTTTCTTCTTGCGTACTTCAACGCTGATGCTTTTGCTGCCAGCAACACGCAGGGTGCTGGTGGTTTTACGCTGCAACGTGATCTTGCGCGGTTCTTCCACTTTCGCCTTGTGGCTGCTTTTCAAGTGAGTCAGCAAAGATTGCTTCTCACTGTCGGTCACATGTTCCTCGGCGGCGGTGTGCGGCAGACCTGCCTCACGCATCTGCTGCAGCAGGCGCTCTACCGGTGTTTTGACCTCATCGGCCAGTTGTTTCACCGTGACTTGCGTCATGCACTTCTCTCCTCAGGCCGCGCCTATTACTCGAACCAATGGGCTCGGGCGGCCATGATCAACTTGCCGGCACGATCATCGTCAATGCCGTCGATGTCGAGCAGGTCGTCAATAGACTGCTCGGCCAGGTCTTCGCGGGTAATTACGCCGCGAACAGCAAGATCCATATCAAAATCCTAGACCAAACCCTCAA
>NZ_JBIUWJ010000027.1:48500-83306 GCF_044743405.1 Pseudomonas sp. NPDC087626 | reverse complement strand
GCCATCGCCAAAGCCTGGGCCCGACCCCCCAGCGAGAGCAGGACTTCGCCCGCATGGGCGTCTGCCAGCTTTTCCTCAGTAGCGATGGCTATAGTCAACAAACGATCCTTGGCCCGAGCGCGAAGCTCGTTGACGGTGTCTTCGTCAAAGCCGTCGATGTTGAGCATTTCTTCCAACGGTACGTAGGCAATCTCTTCCAGGCTAGTGAAGCCCTCATCTACCAGCACCTGTGCCAGGTCTTCGTCGACTTCCAGCTCGTCGATGAAGTTGCGCAGGATATCGCCGGTTTCTGCTTGCTGCTTAGCCTGGATGTCCGATTCGGTCATCACGTTCAGGGTCCAGCCAGTCAGCTGGCTAGCCAGACGCACGTTCTGACCACCGCGACCGATGGCCTGAGCCAGATTGTCTGCGCCAACGGCGATGTCCATTGCATGGGCATCTTCGTCAACGATAATTGCCGCAACCTCAGCCGGGGACATGGCGTTGATCACGAACTGCGCTGGGTTGTCGTCCCACAGGACGATATCCACACGCTCACCGCCCAACTCACCGGACACTGCCTGGACACGCGAACCGCGCATACCAATGCAAGCGCCCTGCGGGTCGATGCGTTTGTCTTTCGAGCGGACCGCGATCTTGGCACGCGAACCCGGGTCACGGGAGGCAGCCATTACTTCGATCAGGCCTTCAGCGATTTCCGGCACTTCAATGCGGAACAACTCGATCAGCATTTCCGGCGCGGTACGCGACAGGATCAACTGCGGGCCGCGGTTTTCAGTGCGGATTTCCTTGAGCAGCGCACGCAGACGCACGCCCACCCGGAAGGTTTCGCGAGAAATGATGTCTTCACGGGCCAGCAACGCCTCGGCGTTGTTGCCCAGATCGACGATCACGTTGTCGCGGGTGACTTTCTTCACGGTCCCGGAGATGATTTCCCCCAGGCGCTCGCGATAGGCATCAACCACTTGTGCACGTTCTGCTTCGCGAACTTTCTGCACAATGACTTGCTTGGCAGTCTGTGCCGCGATACGGCCGAACTCGATCGACTCGATCTTCTCTTCGACGACATCGCCTACCTGGGCGCCCGGATGCGTTTGCGCAACCTTGCTCGGCCAGGTTTCGATGGCCGGGTCGTCCAGGTCTGCTTCTTCGACGACCGTCCAGCGACGGAAAGTCTCGTAAGCACCGGTGTGGCGATTGATTTCCACACGCAGATCGACTTCGTCCTCGAACCGCTTCTTGGTAGCAGTGGCCAGGGCCAGCTCCAGCGCTTCAAAAATTACGTTAGCCGGTACGCCCTTTTCATTGGATACCGACTCAACAACCAGCAGTACTTCTTTGCTCATCGTACGCCTCGCCTTTCGCAAGCCATTGGATCCGCGGGATCCGCAGTTTCTGGCACGTCTCAGTCAAAACTGGGAATAATGTTGGCCTTGTCGATCATATCGATCGGCAACAGGAACTCATGGTCTTCAACCTGCACCACGACGTCCTGCTCTTCTACGCCGCGCAGAAGGCCCTGAAAGTTGCGTCGACCTTCAAAAGGCGAGCGCAGCTTGATCTTCACTTGTTCACCGGCAAATTTTGCAAACTGCTCAATAGTGAACAGCGGGCGTTCCATGCCAGGCGAGGAAACTTCAAGGGTGTACTCAACGGCGATTGGATCTTCAACATCCAGCACACCGCTGATCTGACGGCTGACGATGGCGCAATCGTCCACCAGCACGCCGCCCTCTTTATCGATATAAACGCGCAACATGGAGTGACGACCTTGAGCCGAAAACTCAATACCCCAGCATTCATAGCCTAGGGCCACGACCACCGGGGCCAGCAAGGCCTGCAACTGTTCTAGCTTGCTCGACACCTGAACCCCCTCGTGCATGTATGTGCATGCTTTGCAAAATAAAAAAATGGGCGAAAAGCCCATCCCTGAAACGCCGTCGAATAGCGGCGTTGAAAGTGTCCAGCTAACAAAAAGCCCCTTAAAAGGGGCTCCTGAAACTGGTTGCGGGGGCCGGATTTGAACCGACGACCTTCGGGTTATGAGCCCGACGAGCTACCAGACTGCTCCACCCCGCGACAAAGATGGGGCGGAAGTATACGACCGATCCCTGACAGGGTCAATGTAACCTTCCACCTACAAGAAAGCCCGCAACAGCGGCTCTCCTGATAATTGGTACCGAGAAGGGGACTCGAACCCCTACACCCTATGGGCACAACCACCTCAAGGTTGCGTGTCTACCAATTCCACCACCTCGGCAATACTACGTTTGAAACCCTTCTTACTTTTGCTCTTGAGCTGGAGGTACGTCAGTCGCATTGGTTGCCGACTTTTGCTCTTCAAGCACCGGTACATCATCAGAAGCCGGTTTTTGCACTGGTACTTCAAGAACCGCTGGGTTTGGCAAACCTACTTGAGTCAGCTGTTGAGCTTTCTCTTTAGCAAAGTAACCTAACCCTAAGCTGGTTATGAAGAAACCTGCGGCAAGTATAGCAGTAAACTTACTAAGAAAGGTAGAGGAACCTTGGCTTCCGAACACAGTATTTGAAGCACCTGCTCCGAAAGACGCGCCAGCGTCCGCACCCTTACCCTGCTGCAGCAATACCAGAGCAACTACGCCCAATGCACCCAGCAGATGAAAAACGACTACGACTGTTTCCAGCATTTTCTCAGTTTCCCGCGGCACGAATAATCGCACCGAACTCATCTGCATTCAGGGAAGCCCCACCAATGAGCCCCCCATCGATATCCGGCATGCCGAACAGTTCGACCGCATTGGCCGCCTTCACGCTGCCGCCGTATAGAAGCCGCACACCTTGTGCGACTTCAGAATTCTTTGCCGCCAACTGCGCGCGAATGGCTGCATGCACATCCTGCGCTTGTTGCGGCGAAGCAGTCAGCCCGGTGCCAATGGCCCAGACCGGCTCGTAAGCAATGACTGCCTTGGCAAAGACACCAACACCCAGCTCCTCGATGATGCTGTCCAGCTGACGCCCGACAACTTCAAGAGTTTGTCCGGCTTCACGCTGCTCGAGGGTTTCCCCTACACACAACACCGGAGTCAAGCCACATGCCTGTGCCGCTGCGAACTTGCGAATCAGCATCTCGTCGCGCTCGCCCATTATCTGGCGGCGTTCGGAGTGCCCTACAAGCACCAGGGAACACCCTGCATCCACCAACTGACTCGGCGCAACTTCACCTGTCAGCGCACCTTGCATGGCTTCCACCGCAGAATTCTGCGCGCCGACCGAAATCGACTTGCCTTCCAGGCCATCAACCACTTGGTTAATAAACAAGCAAGGCGGGAATACCGCGACATCAACACCGCTCGGCAAGGCCAGACCACCGAGACCTTCGATCAGCTCAGCGACGCTGGCGCGGGTACCGTGCATCTTCCAGTTACCAGCTACCATAGGGCGACGCATGCTTTACCTCGTCGGTCAAAGTGGGCGCAGATGTTACCCAACCACATCATTGCTGGCAAGCCGAATTCAGGCAGAAACTTCACCAACCAGTTTTGCCAGCTCTTCAGCGTATCCACGAACCAGGGTTTCATCCTCGCCTTCGACCATCACACGCACCAGCGGCTCGGTACCGGACTTGCGCAGCAAGACCCGACCACGCCCTGCCATTGCCTTGGTAACGCGGGCGCTCGCCTCCTTGACGGCCGCGTGCTCGACAGGATTTACCCCGCCCGCAAAGCGCACATTGATCAATACTTGAGGGCATTTGCGCAGCGCCTGGCGCGCCTGGGCGAGACCTTCGTCGCGATCTTTCAAGGCCATCAACACCTGCAACGCAGCAATGATCGCATCACCGGTGGTGGTGTGATTGAAGCAAACGATATGCCCGGAGTTTTCACCCCCGACCTTCCAGCCGCGCTCCAACAGGTCGGCAATCACGTAGCGGTCACCGACATTGGCCCGCACAAACGGGATCTTCAGCTCTTCCAGGGCCAGCTCCAGCCCCAGGTTACTCATCAGCGTGCCCACTACCCCGCCCTGCAGGATTCCACGCTCGTGCAGATCACGGGCAATGATGAACAACAGCTCATCGCCGTCGACGATCGCACCCGTGTGATCAACCATCAGCACCCGATCGCCATCACCGTCGAAGGCGATACCCAGGTCGGCTTGCTCGGCCAGGACCGCAGCCTGCAACTGCCCCATATGGGTCGAGCCGCAGTTGTCATTGATGTTCAGGCCATTGGGTTGTGCAGAGAGCACCACCACTTCGGCGCCCAGCTCGCGAAAGACACTCGGCGCGACCTTGTACACCGCGCCATGGGCGCAATCGATGACAATCTTCAGCCCGGAAAAACTGGTACCGGTCGGCACACTGCTTTTGCAGAACTCAATGTAGCGGCCGGACGCATCGTTGATGCGCGACACTTTGCCGATCTTGCTGGACTCGACTACCACCATCGGTGTGTCGAGCAGTTCTTCGATCATCAGCTCGATGTCGTCCGGCAGCTTGGTGCCCTGTCCGGAGAAAAACTTGATGCCGTTATCGTCATGAGGATTGTGCGAAGCACTGATCACGATGCCGGCTTCAGCATGAAAGGTACGCGTCAGGTAGGCGATGGCGGGCGTAGGCATCGGCCCCAGCAGCATCACATCCGCCCCGGCAGACGTCAGTCCAGCCTCGAGCGCCGATTCGAACATGTATCCGGAGATACGCGTGTCCTTGCCCACCAGGACTTTGCAGGCGCCCATTTTCCGGAACGCCATGCCAGCAGCCCAGCCGAGCTTGAGCATGAAGTCAGGAGTAATCGGGTAGGTACCGACCCGACCACGGATACCGTCGGTGCCAAAATATTTTTTAGTCATAAGTACTCCAACATTCTTATTCGGCTGATTCTACCGCTGCGATCATTCGCACTACGTCCACAGTTTCGGCGACGTCATGCACGCGCAGGATTCGCGCGCCCTTGACCATCGCCAGCGCTGCGAGCGCGAGGCCGCCATGCAGTCGCTCGCCGACCGGGCGATTAAGCGCCTGCCCTATCATGCTTTTGCGAGACACCCCAACCAGCAGCGGGCGCCCCAATGCATGCAGGGCCTCCATATGCTTGAACAGACTCAAGTTGTGCTGCAGGTTCTTGGCGAATCCGAAGCCGGGATCCAGAACAATCCGCTCGACCGGGATACCGACTGCAACACACTGCGCCATGCGCTCGGCGAGAAATCCTGCGACTTCGCGCGTTACATCAGCATAGTGGGGGTTGTCCTGCATATCTCCCGGCTCGCCGAGCATATGCATCAGGCATACCGGCAGGCCGGTAGCTGCTGCAGCGTCCAGCGCACCGTCTCGCCGCAGCGAGCGAACATCATTGATCAACCCCGCACCCAGGCGCGCAGTTTCACGCATGACCGCAGGCGTGGAAGTATCGACCGAGATAATTACATCTAGTTCACGGTGCAGGCGCTCGACAATCGGCGCTACACGCTCGAGTTCCTCCAGCGGCGAGACCGCCCGCGCACCTGGTCGAGTCGACTCACCGCCGACGTCGATCAAGGTAGCGCCCGCGGACACCATCGCCTCGGCGTGCTTCAGGGCAGCATCGAGCTGACTGAAACGACCGCCGTCGGAGAAAGAATCAGGAGTGACATTGAGAATGCCCATGACATGCGTATGGGCCAAATCAAGAACCCGGTTGCCGCAAGGCAACCGGGTTGAGGACTGTACAAGAGTCATTTCAAACCTTAAACGTCAGCAGCCGGGCCGCCGATAGGGGTTTGCGGACGCTCATCCTGGACTACAGGAGGCGTACCGGAAGTGCCCGTGCCACCAGACCAGTCACGCGGCTCACGCGGCGTGCGGCCCGCCATGATGTCGTCGATTTGATCGGCATCGATGGTTTCGTACTTCATTAGTGCGTCGGCCATCGCGTCGAGCTTGTCGCGGTTGTCCGTCAGGATCTGCTTGGCGGTGCCATAGCACTGGTCAATGATGCTGCGCACCTCGGAGTCGATCAGCTTCGCCGTCTCGCCCGAGAAACTGGCGTGCTGACCGCCGCCGCCACGACCGAGGAATACCTCACCCTCTTCTTCGGCGTACATCAGAGGACCGAGTTTTTCCGACAGACCCCACTTGGTCACCATATTCCGTGCAATCTGGCTGGCACGCATGATGTCGTTCGAGGCACCGGTGGTGACACCGTCGAAGCCCAGGGTCATTTCCTCGGCGATACGGCCACCATACAGCGAGCAGATCTGGCTGATCAGCGCACGCTTGGACAGGCTGTAGCGATCTTCTTCCGGCAGGAACATGGTCACACCCAGCGCACGACCACGGGGAATGATCGAAACCTTGTAGACCGGATCGTGTTCAGGCACGACACGACCGACAATTGCGTGACCCGCTTCGTGATAAGCAGTGTTGCGCTTTTCTTTCTCGGACATGACCATGGATTTGCGCTCGGCGCCCATCATGATCTTGTCCTTGGCCAGTTCGAATTCCTTCATCTCGACGATGCGCTTGCCAGTACGGGCAGCGAACAGCGATGCCTCGTTCACCAGGTTGGCCAGGTCGGCACCGGAGAAACCCGGGGTACCACGGGCGATCACCGCTGGAGCGACGTCATCACCCATTGGCACTTTACGCATGTGAACCTTGAGGATCTGCTCGCGACCACGGATATCTGGCAGGCCGACCACCACCTGGCGGTCGAAACGGCCCGGACGCAGCAGCGCCGGGTCGAGTACGTCCGGACGGTTGGTCGCGGCAATGACGATGATGCCGTCATTCATTTCGAAGCCGTCCATCTCCACCAGCAACTGGTTGAGAGTCTGCTCACGCTCGTCGTGACCACCGCCCATGCCAGCACCACGATGGCGACCGACAGCGTCGATTTCGTCGATGAAGATGATGCAAGGTGCGTGCTTTTTCGCCTGTTCAAACATGTCACGAACACGGCTGGCACCCACACCCACGAACATTTCGACGAAGTCGGAACCAGAGATGGTGAAGAACGGCACCTTGGCTTCGCCAGCAATGGCCTTGGCCAGCAGGGTCTTACCGGTACCTGGCGGGCCAACCATCAGCACACCACGGGGAATGCGGCCACCCAGGCGCTGGAACTTGCCCGGATCACGCAGGAACTCGACCAACTCGCCGACTTCTTCCTTGGCTTCGTCGCAACCAGCAACGTCAGCCAGGGTGGTTTTCACCTGATCTTCGGAGAGCAGGCGCGCCTTGCTCTTGCCGAAGCTCATCGGCCCGCCCTTGCCGCCTGCACCGCCTTGCATCTGGCGCATGAAGAACATGAACACGGCAATGATCACCAGGATCGGGAAGCTGGCAACCAGCAGTTGGGTCCAGATACTTTGCTGTTCCGGCTGCTTGCCTTCGACTACCACGTGGTTATCCACGAGGTCGCCGATCAGACCGTTGTCCTGAATGGCCGGACGAATGGTCTTGAAGCTGTCGCCATCATTGCGCTTGCCAGTGATGACATAACCGTCCACGGCTACGCGCTCGACCTTGCCATCCTTGACCTGCTGGATGAAGTCGGAATAGTTGAGGGTCTGTGGCTCGTTAGGGCTGGAGAAGTTGTTCATCACCGTCACCAGGACAGCCGCGATGATCAACCACAGGATAAGATTCTTTGCCATATCGTTCAATTAACTACCCTCTGAAGCAAGCTCCGCAACTGGCGCGCGCTTCGCATGATATTCACCGGCCTAACTTACTACATTACCTACAGCTCTGGCAGGCGCCGTCTGTAACCCTTTGTGAAACATTGACTACACAATATTCGCTATTGCTTGTGGGGCGAAATACTAAAAACCTATCGCCCCGCAAAAAAACCTCGTTTTACTCACTACGGCCGCGGTAGCCCCAAGCCAGCATATATTGCTCGCGGGAACTGCCACGGGAAGAGTCCGGCTTGATCATCTGGACCTTGTCGAACTTCTGACGAGCGTCCTTCACGTAAGCGTCAAACCCTTCACCCTGAAAAACCTTGATCACGAAATTGCCACCGGGCTTGAGTATCCGGGCGGCCAAATCAAGCGCCAGCTCACAAAGAAACATGGCTTTTGGCATGTCTACCTCAGGCGTACCACTCATATTGGGGGCCATATCGGAAATCACAAGGTCAACCTGCGAATTACCCACGGCCTCAAGGATCTGCGCGAGCACTGCGTCCTGAGTGAAGTCACCCTGAATGAAGGTCACGTCCGGAATGCTGTCCATTTCCAGGATGTCCGAGGCGATCAGGCGCCCCTGACCACCGATCAGCCGACTGGTGACCTGCGACCAGCCACCGGGCGCCGCACCCAGGTCGACAACGCTCATGCCCGGACGGATCAGCTTGTATTTCTCCTGGACCTCCAGAAGCTTGTAACTGGCACGCGAACGGTAGCCATCCTTCTGCGCCTGCTTCACATAGGGATCATTGACATGTCTTTTCAGCCAACCAAGGCTTGTCTTGGAACGCGCCATTGGGCACCTCGATGATAAGGGTCGTGATTAATTGGGCGGATCCACGCACCCTCGGGTAAAATGGCCGCCATTTTACAGAATCCAGACTAAAGGGTCAGATTATGCCGCTCACTCAAGAGCAGAAGAAACAGTACAAATCCATTGGCCACCATCTGAAACCAGTTTTGACGGTGGCTGACAACGGTTTGACTGAAGGTGTGTTAGCCGAACTGGAACGCGCATTGGGCGATCACGAGCTGATCAAGATCAAGCTCAACATCCTCGATCGCGAATCGCGCCTGGCTGCCATTGCCGAACTGTGCAAGGTCGGCAAGGCGGACCTGGTACAGGTCATCGGCAAGATGGCGCTGATTTACCGCAAGAACTTCAGCGTAAACAAGCAACTGTCGAACGTCCACCGCTTCAAGTGATGAAACGGGTCAAGGGTGTGCTTCGCGCACCCTGCCACCCCATCCTGGCACCGGCTGCAGCACCAGCAGCAAACCGGAAAACCCCAGCACCAGGTAGCTGAACAACAGCCAATGCTCCGCCTCCGGCCATTGCATGCGTACCACCAGGTACATCGTGCTTGCATACAACGCCATCAACAGCAGTTGCCCGCGAATATCGCGCCATAGACTGACAAGGCCCTTGGCCTGAACCAGCACCAAAACCTGAGAAACCACGCACGCCGCTGAAAAACCCACCAGCAGCGTACTCAGCATGCTTGAAATTTCATTGATCAGCAGCGGCGCCAGGCCAATCTGGCCCAGCACCGGCAGCAAACCCAAATGCAGCAGCCACAGGCCGCCAACCCACAACATCTGGGTCAGCTGCCAGAGCATGGCGCCCGCACGCAGCGGGCGCCAGCCTTCAGATATGGCGGACTTCGACAATCTCATACTCGATCACGCCACCAGGCGTCTTGACCGCCACCACATCACCCTCTTCCTTGGCAATCAAGGCGCGGGCCAAGGGCGAACCGACGGAAATCTTGCCGAGTTTGAAGTCAGCCTCGTCCTCACCCACGATGTGGTAAGTAACGCGCTCATCCGTCTCGACGTTGGCGATTTCCACGGTAGTACCGAAAATCACTTTGCCGGTGTGCGGGATGCTCGTGACATCGATGATGACCTGGTTCTGAATCCGGCCTTCAATGTCACGAATCCGCGCCTCGACCATACCCTGCTGCTCGCGGGCAGCGTGGTACTCGGCGTTTTCCTTCAAGTCACCCAGCTCGCGGGCCGTACCGATGTCCTGGCTAAGCTTTGGACGTACGACCTTGGTCAGGTGAGTGTGCTCTTCTTCCAGGGCGCGCGCGCCCTGGACGGTCATTGGGTATTTGATCATGCCTTCAATCCTGCGTGTAGATCCTGCAAGCGGCGCACGGTCTTCTCGGGACCGAACTTCAACGCTTCGCAGATGGCTTCGCCAGCAGCAATGGTAGTGGTGCAGTAGATCTTGTGCTGCAAGGCATTACGACGAATGGAATAGGAATCAGCGATCGACTGACGGCCTTCAGTGGTGTTGATGATCAGCGTGACTTCGTCATTCTTGATCATGTCGACCACGTGCGGACGACCTTCGGTCACCTTGTTCACACGACGCACTTTCAGGCCAGCAGCTTCGATCAGCTTGGCTGTCCCGGCAGTGGCAACCACTTCAAAGCCCAGGCTGATCAGATCACGCGCTACGCCGGCAACCAGTGGCTTGTCGTCGTCACGCACGCTGATGAACGCGGTACCGCCGGTCGGCAGCACTTCGCTGGCGCCCATCTGGGCCTTGGCGAACGCTTCACCGAAGGTGTCACCCACGCCCATCACTTCACCAGTGGACTTCATCTCTGGGCCCAGGATCGGGTCAACGCCAGGGAATTTGGCGAATGGGAACACCGCCTCTTTCACGCTGTAGAAGTTAGGAATGATTTCCTTGGTGAAGCCGATTTCCTTCAGGGTCTTACCGGCCATCACGCGAGCCGCGATCATGGCCAGGGAAACACCGATGCACTTGGATACGAACGGCACGGTACGCGAAGCGCGTGGGTTGACTTCGATCACGTAGATGTCGTCGCCTTGCAGCGCCAACTGTACGTTCATCAAGCCGACCACCCCCAGTTCCAGGGCCATTTTCTTGACCTGTTCGCGCATCTCGTCCTGGATGTGCGCCGGCAGCGAGTACGGCGGCAGCGAGCACGCGGAGTCACCGGAGTGAACGCCGGCCTGCTCGATGTGCTGCATGATCGCGCCGATCACCACGTCGGTGCCGTCACAGACCGCATCCACGTCCATTTCGATGGCGCAGTTGAGGAAGTGGTCGAGCAGCACTGGGCTGTCGTTGGACACTTTCACCGCGTCACGCAGGTAGCGCTTGAGCTCTTCTTCTTCGTAGACGATTTCCATCGCACGGCCGCCCAGTACGTAGGACGGACGCACCACCAGCGGGTAACCGATCTTGCCGGCGGCGCGAATGGCTTCGTCTTCGCTGCGCACGGTAGCGTTAGGCGGCTGACGCAGATTCAGGCGCTCGACCATCTGCTGGAAGCGCTCACGGTCTTCGGCGCGGTCGATGGCGTCAGGGCTGGTGCCGATGATCGGTACGCCAGCCTCTTCAAGAGCACGCGCCAGTTTCAGCGGGGTCTGGCCGCCGTACTGGACGATCACGCCTTTAGGCTTCTCGACGCGGACGATTTCCAGCACGTCTTCCAGGGTCACCGGTTCGAAGTACAGGCGATCGGAAGTGTCGTAGTCAGTGGAAACAGTTTCCGGGTTGCAGTTGACCATGATGGTCTCGTACCCGTCGTCGCGCAGCGCCAGTGCCGCGTGAACGCAGCAGTAGTCGAACTCGATGCCCTGGCCGATACGGTTTGGACCGCCGCCCAGGATCATGATCTTGTCGCGACCCGATGGCGCAGCCTCGCACTCCTCCTCGTAGGTCGAGTACAGGTAGGCGGTGTCGGTGGCGAACTCGGCCGCGCAGGTATCAACGCGCTTGTAGACCGGGTACACCTCGAGCTTGTGGCGGTGACGGCGCAGGGCCTTCTCGGTCACACCCAGGAGCTTGGCCAGGCGCATGTCGGAGAAGCCTTTGCGCTTGAGACGGAACATCAGGTCGCGGTCGATGCTGGTCAGACCCAGGGTCTTGACCTTCTCTTCGTCCTTGATCAGATCTTCCATCTGCACCAGGAACCAACGATCGATCATGGTCATGCTGAAGATATCGTCAACACTCATGCCGGAGCGCATTGCGTCCGCCACGTACCAGATACGCTCGGCACCCGGCACGGTCAGCTCGCGCTTGAGCACGCTCATGCTTTCCGGGTTGCTCAGGTCAACTTTCTCGTCCAGGCCGCAGACGCCGACTTCCAGGCCGCGCAGGGCTTTCTGCAGGGATTCCTGGAAGGTCCGGCCGATGGCCATGACTTCACCAACCGACTTCATCTGAGTGGTCAGGCGCGCGTCAGCCTTGGCGAATTTCTCGAAGGCGAAACGCGGCAGCTTGGTCACGACGTAGTCGATGGACGGCTCGAAGGACGCCGGGGTCTTGCCGCCGGTGATGTCGTTCGACAGCTCGTCGAGGGTGTAGCCAACCGCCAGCTTGGCCGCGACCTTGGCGATCGGGAAGCCGGTAGCCTTGGAAGCGAGTGCCGAGGAACGGGATACACGCGGGTTCATCTCGATGACAACCATGCGGCCTGTGTCCGGGCAGATGCCGAACTGCACGTTGGAGCCACCGGTTTCCACGCCGATCTCGCGCAGTACCGCCAGGGAGGCGTTACGCAGGATCTGATATTCCTTGTCCGTCAGGGTCTGTGCTGGCGCAACAGTGATCGAGTCACCGGTGTGCACGCCCATCGGGTCGAAGTTTTCGATCGAGCAGACGATGATGCAGTTGTCCTTCTTATCGCGGACAACCTCCATTTCGTACTCTTTCCAGCCGATCAGGGATTCGTCGATCAGCAGTTCCTTGGTCGGCGACAGGTCCAGGCCACGGGCACAGATTTCTTCGAACTCTTCACGGTTGTAAGCGATACCGCCACCGGTGCCGCCCATGGTGAAGGACGGACGGATGATGCACGGGAAGCCCAGCTTCTCGAGGACCGCATTGGCCTCTTCCATGCTGTGGGCGATACCGGAGCGCGGGCAGTCCAGGCCGATGGATTTCATCGCCTTGTCGAAACGCGAACGGTCTTCAGCCTTGTCGATGGTGTCGGCGTTGGCGCCGATCATTTCCACACCGAATTTTTCCAGAACGCCTTCGCGCTCCAGGTCCAGGGCGCAGTTCAGCGCGGTCTGGCCGCCCATGGTTGGCAGCAGTGCATCTGGACGCTCTTTCTCGATGATCTTGGCAACGGTCTGCCACTTGATCGGTTCGATGTAGGTGGCGTCAGCCATGGCCGGGTCGGTCATGATGGTGGCTGGGTTGGAGTTCACCAGGATGACGCGGTAACCCTCTTCGCGCAGGGCTTTGCAGGCCTGAGCGCCGGAGTAGTCGAATTCGCAGGCCTGGCCGATAACGATCGGGCCAGCGCCGAGAATCAGGATGCTTTTAATGTCTGTACGTTTTGGCATGGGTTTGTCACTCAAATCCGCAGGTCAGTCGGCAAGCCGTCTTGTTCAATCTGTGAAGCCTTGAGGGGGTCACCGCAGCGGTGGCCACCCCCAGGCTTTGCTACATCTAGGCCCGCGCTCAGCGACGCTTGGCCATCTCGTTGATGAAGCGATCGAACAGTGGCGCTACGTCGTTCGGGCCAGGGCTGGCTTCAGGGTGACCCTGGAAGCTGAAGGCGCTCTTGTCGGTACGCTCGATACCTTGCAGGGTGCCGTCGAACAGCGATTTGTGGATCGCACGCACGTTGGCTGGCAGGGTCGCTTCGTCCACGGCAAAACCGTGGTTCTGGCTGGTGATCATCACCACACCGCTGTCCAGGTCCTGGACCGGGTGGTTGGCACCGTGGTGGCCGTGGCCCATTTTCAGGGTCTTGGCACCGGAGGCCAGGGCCAGCAGTTGGTGACCGAGGCAGATACCGAACACCGGGATCTCGGTTTCAAGGACTTCCTTGATCGCCTGGATCGCGTAGTCGCAAGGCTCCGGGTCACCCGGGCCGTTGGACAGGAACACGCCGTCTGGCTTGAGGGCCAGGACGTCGGCCGCCGGGGTTTGCGCCGGCACCACGGTGACGCGGCAGCCGCGCTCGACCAGCATGCGCAGGATGTTCAGCTTGACGCCGTAGTCGTAAGCCACCACGTGATGGGGCAACTCGCTGGCTTCGATGGTCGCGTGGCTGTCGGTTTTCAAGTCCCAGACAGTCGAGCGCCATTCATATTGCTCTTTGGTGCTGACGACTTTCGCCAGGTCCATGCCCTTCAGGCCTGGGAAACCGCGCGCTGCTGCCAGAGCGGCTTCTTCAGAGATATTGTCGCCTGCCATGATGCAGCCGTTCTGCGCGCCTTTCTCACGCAGGATGCGTGTCAGGCGGCGGGTGTCGATACCTGCAATAGCCACCACATTGTTGGCTTTCAGGTAGTCGGACAGGGACATGGTGTTACGCCAGTTGCTCGCAACCAGAGGCAGGTCACGGATGACCAGGCCGGCAGACCATACGCGGTCGGACTCGGCATCTTCTGGCGTGGTGCCAGTGTTGCCGATATGCGGGTAAGTCAGGGTAACGATCTGTTGGGCGTAGGAAGGATCGGTAAGGATTTCCTGATAGCCGGTCATGGCGGTGTTAAACACCACCTCTCCAACGGTTTGACCGTCGGCTCCAATGGCTTCGCCGCGAAAAATGCTGCCATCAGCAAGGGCGAGTATGGCTGGCTTAGTCAAGAGAGATCCAGTAAATAAAGCCTGAAGGGGCGATCGCAGGTTGTAAAAAAGCGGAGTGACGTATGGACACGTCACCCCGCTTCTTCACTGAATTATTCTGCGCGCTTTTAGTGGACACACTAAAGCTGTAGCTTACAGAAAAAGGCATTTTTGGTCTACCGCCAATGAGCCTGAAAGGCTAGAGAATGCGACAGGGCGTCGCTTGGCGGGGAAAAACGGGCTCGAGCGCAGGGCTCGAACCCGATTTCGGGCACATCTTAACGCAAATCGAGCACGTCTTGCATGTCATACAGGCCTGGTTCGCGACCATCGAGCCATAGCGCAGCACGCACCGCACCCTTGGCGAAGGTCATGCGACTGGAAGCCTTGTGAGTCACCTCCAGGCGCTCACCCTCGCAGGCGAACAGCACTGTGTGATCACCCACCACATCACCACCGCGCACGGTGGCAAAGCCAATGGTCTCGCGCTCACGAGCGCCGGTATGGCCTTCACGACCGTAGACCGCGACCTTCTGCAAGTCACGCCCCAGCGCATCGGCAATCACCTCGCCCATGCGCAGCGCCGTGCCGGATGGCGCATCGATCTTGTGCCGGTGATGAGCCTCGATGATCTCGATATCGGCATCATCACCCAACACCCGCGCTGCCATATCCAGCAGCTTGAGCGACAGGTTGACCCCGACGCTGAAGTTGGCCGCAAACACGATCGGAATATCCTTGCCCGCCTCGGCCAGCACCTGCTTCTGCGCGGCGTCCAGGCCCGTCGTGCCGATGACCATGGCCTTGCCTGCCTTGCGGCAGAACGCCAGGTTCTTGAGCATGACTTCCGGCAGCGTGAAGTCGATCAACACATCGAACTCCTGCGCCACGACCTCCAGGTTGCCCACCAGGGATACCCCAATCCGACCCAGCGACGCCAGCTCACCGGCATCCACGCCGATCAGCGTGCTGCCAGGGCGCACGATGGCCGCCGTCAGGCCAGTGAGCGGTGCGCGCTGCTGCACCGCCTCCACCAGAATCTTGCCCATGCGCCCAGCAGCGCCCATCACAGCTATACGTCGCATACCAGATTCCTTACAGGTCGCCGAAGAAACGCTTCACGCCTTCGAACCAACCCGTGGTTTTCGGCGAGTGGCTGTTGTCATCCGCCAGGGAGCTGCGGAACTCTTCCAGCAATTCACGCTGACGACGACTCAGGTTGACCGGAGTCTCGACCGCCACACGGCACATCAGGTCGCCAGCACCACCGCCACGCACCGGCGCAACGCCTTTGCCACGCACGCGGAACTGCTTGCCGGTTTGCGTACCCTCAGGGATCTTCAGCTTGACCCGACCATCGAGAGTCGGAATCTCCAGCTCGCCGCCCAAGGCAGCATCGACAAAGCTGATTGGCACTTCACAGAACAAGTGCTTGCCGTCGCGCTGGAAGATCGAGTGCTCGCGCACGTTGATCACCACGTACAGGTCGCCGGTCGGCCCACCCTGGGTCCCCGCCTCACCCTCACCCGACAGGCGGATGCGATCACCAGTATCAACGCCCGCCGGCACTTTCACCGACAGGGTCTTGTACTCTTCGACACGCCCTTCGCCATTGCAGGAGTTGCACGGGTCGGAAATGATCTTGCCCTGGCCGTGGCAACGCGGGCAGGTTTGCTGCACCGAGAAGAACCCTTGCTGCATGCGCACCTGGCCGATACCGCCGCAGGTTGGGCACGTCACGGGCGAGGAGCCCTTCTTCGCGCCCGAACCGTCGCACGGCTGGCAGTTGACCAGCGTCGGAACCCGGATATTCACGGTCGTGCCGCGCACCGCTTCTTCCAGGTTCAGCTCCAGGGTGTAGCGCAGGTCGCTGCCGCGCTGCGCGCCGCCACGGGAACCGCCACGACCACCACCAAAGAAATCACTGAACACATCACCAAAGATGTCAGAGAAGTTCTGCCCGCCGAAACCGGCACCGCCGCCACCCATGCTTGGGTCGACACCGGCATGACCATACTGGTCGTACGCCGCGCGCTTGCTGGAATCGGACAGTACTTCGTAGGCCTCGTTGGCCTCCTTGAACATTTCTTCCGACGCTTTGTCGTCAGGATTACGGTCCGGGTGATGCTTCATCGCCAAGCGACGGTAGGCCTTCTTCAGGTCTGCTTCGCTCGTGCCACGCTCGACACCCAACACTTCGTAATAGTCACGCTTTGCCATAAGTCTTTGCACTCTTAAGGACGTCCGGCAAACCCCTCCTGAGCCTTGCCAAACTCGTTGAGCCCCAATACAGGCCCGGACCCAACTCACGTCAATTCAACGATCCTGGTCTTTGATTCGATACGGTACTTGCGGCTCGAAAAGCAGGAGCATTCCCGGCCATACCATCCGCAGGCGAATGTTGTCGCACGCGGTAAAAATTCGTGTACTCCAGACACGCCAACGCGGGAGCAAGCTCCCGCGCGGCGACATCCTACCAGTCACCGCACAAAGGCAGTCAACCGGCCGACCAACAACTTACTTGTGGTCTTTAACTTCTTCAAACTCAGCATCGACAACGTCGTCAGCCTTTTGCGCCGATTCACCTTGTGGTGCTGCGCCTTCAGCTGGCTGAGCCTGTTCGGCGTACATCTTCTGCGCCACTGGCGCGGAGACTTTCGACAGCTCCTCGACCTTGGCGTCGATGGCAGCCTTGTCGTCGCCTTTGACGGCGGCTTCCAGGGCAACCACTGCAGCTTCGATGGCGGCCTTCTCTTCGGCAGTCACTTTGTCGCCAGCATCTGCGACCATCTTGCGAGTCGAGTGCACCAGCGCATCACCCTGGTTGCGGGCGGACGCCAGCTCTTCGAACTTGCGGTCTTCGTCGGCGTTGGTTTCAGCATCACGAATCATCTGCTGAATTTCTTCCTCGGACAGACCGGAGTTGGCCTTGATCACGATCGACTGGGTCTTGCCGGTGGCCTTGTCCTTGGCGCCTACGTGCAGGATGCCGTTGGCGTCGATGTCGAAGGTCACTTCAATTTGTGGCACGCCACGTGGTGCTGGTGGAATCTCAGCCAGGTCGAACTTGCCCAGGGACTTGTTCTGGGCAGCTTGCTTACGCTCGCCTTGCAGCACGTGAATGGTCACAGCGCCCTGGTTGTCGTCGGCAGTCGAGAACACTTGCGATTTCTTGGTAGGAATCGTGGTGTTTTTCTCGATCAGCGCGGTCATCACGCCACCCATGGTTTCGATACCCAGGGTCAGCGGGCTGACGTCGAGCAGCAGAACGTCTTTCACGTCACCGGCCAGTACCGCGCCCTGGATAGCAGCACCCATGGCAACCGCTTCGTCCGGGTTCACGTCTTTACGGGCTTCTTTACCGAAGAAATCGGTAACAGCCTTCTGCACCAGAGGCATACGGGTCTGACCGCCGACCAGGATCACGTCGTTGATCGCGCCAACGTCGATACCCGAGTCTTTCAGCGCAATGCGGCAAGGCTCGATGGTGCGTTGAACCAGGTCTTCTACCAGCGCTTCCAGCTTGGCGCGGGAGATTTTCACGTTCAAGTGCTTAGGACCGGTCGCATCTGCAGTGATGTACGGCAGGTTGACGTCAGTCTGCAGGCTCGAAGACAGCTCGATCTTGGCTTTTTCAGCGGCTTCTTTCAGGCGCTGCATGGCCAGCGGGTCACCCTTGAGGTTCATGCCGCTTTCTTTCTTGAATTCGTCGACGAGGTAGTCGATCAGACGAATGTCAAAGTCTTCACCGCCCAGGAACGTGTCACCGTTGGTGGCCAGTACTTCGAACTGGTGCTCGCCATCGACTTCAGCGATTTCGATCACCGAAACGTCGAAAGTACCGCCGCCCAGGTCATAAACGATCACGGTGTGATCGCCCTTGGCCTTGTCCATACCGTAAGCCAGTGCAGCTGCGGTTGGTTCGTTGATGATGCGTTTTACGTCCAGGCCAGCAATACGGCCGGCGTCTTTGGTCGCCTGACGCTGGCTGTCGTTGAAGTAGGCTGGAACGGTGATCACCGCTTCAGTCACTGCTTCGCCGAGGTAATCTTCGGCAGTTTTCTTCATTTTCTTGAGGATTTCAGCCGAGATCTGTGGCGGCGACATTTTCTGGCCGTTCACTTCAACCCAAGCGTCGGCATTGTCTGCCTTGACGATCTTGTAAGGGACCATCTGGATGTCTTTCTGAACCACTTCTTCTTCGAAGCGACGACCGATCAAACGCTTCACCGCGTACAGGGTGTTATGCGGATTGGTCACTGCCTGACGCTTGGCCGACTGGCCAACCAGGATTTCGCCATCGTTGGCGTAGGCCACGATCGACGGAGTGGTACGCGCGCCTTCGGCGTTCTCGATAACTTTTACGTTGCCGTTTTCAAGGATGGAGACGCAGGAGTTGGTAGTCCCCAGGTCGATACCGATAATTTTGCCCATGTTAACTCTCCCGAAACTTTGGATTTGGTTGCCGCAGCAGTGGTGGCTAACTGCGGTAGCACTTAAACGCTTGACTTATAAATGGGGGCCTTGCGGCGGATTTCAAGCCTGCTCGTCAATAGAGGGCGAAACCGGCGCCGGGGCCTTGCTGACCACAACCATGGCCGGGCGCAGCAGGCGACCATTGAGCACGTAGCCCTTCTGGAACACCTTCAGCACGCTGTTGGGTTCCATGTCGGCGCTTTCCTGCATCGCCATCGCCTGATGGTGCTCGGCGTTGAACGGCTCACCTTCCGGATCGATCGCTTCCAGCTGATAACGTTTCAGGGTGTCCTGGAACATTTTCAGGGTCAGTTCGATCCCTTCACGCATCGGACGAATGCTTTCGTCGTCCGGATTGGACAACTCCAGGCCGCGCTCCAGGCTGTCGATGATCGGCAGCAGGTCGCCAGCGAATTTTTCCAGCGCGAACTTGTGAGCCTTTTCTACATCCTGCTCGGCGCGACGGCGGACGTTCTGCAGATCAGCTGCAACACGCAAAGCCTGATCCTGAGCGCCAGCCAGTTGCTCTTCGAGCACTTGTACACGAGCCACCAGGTCTTCACCCGATGCTTGGGGAGCCTGATTGGCGTCTAGATTTTGCGTATCCAGCGTCTGTTCGTCAGCCATAGATTTCTCCTTTCAAAATCGTGCGCGAACTCGACTCGCGCTTCTGTTCCGGTATATGGGGTCGCAATTTGCAGGTTCAAGGGCCTGCCGTGTGCAGAAGCGCATTACCCACACAAAAACCGCTGAATTGGCCTGGCGCCAGGTTTTAAAAAAACACCGACACCAAGCAAATCGAGCTAAACGAGGGCATTGTCAGGGGTAAATAAACTACTGTATAAATAACCAGACCTTAAGCCTGGGAGCGGCCTTTATGCTGGTGCACCTGTCCGTACACAACTACGCCATCGTTGAACATCTCGATCTCGAACTGGATCGCGGGATGAGCGTGATCACAGGGGAAACCGGCGCCGGCAAGTCGATCATGCTCGACGCCCTGGGCCTGACCCTGGGCGATCGCGCCGACAGCGGCGTGGTACGCCCGGGTGCGGAAAAGGCCGACATCCTCGCCACCTTCGACCTGGTTGATATCCCGGAAGCCCGCACCTGGCTCGCCGAGCGCGACCTGGACAACGACGGCCCGTGCATCCTGCGCCGGGTCATCACCGCCGAGGGTCGCTCGCGCGGCTACATCAACGGCACGCCCTGCCCCCTTGGCGACCTCAAGGCCCTCGGCGAACTGCTGATCGACATCCACAGCCAGCACGAACACCAGTCACTGCTCAAGACCGATACCCATCGCCGCCTGCTGGACGAATATGCCGGCGCCACCGACCTGGCCCGCCAGGTCCAGCTCGCCGCCCAGCGCTGGCGCCAGACCCGCCAGGAACTCGAACGCCTGTCCAACTCCGGCGACGAACAGCGCGCTCGCCACCAGTTGCTCAGCTATCAACTCGAAGAGCTGGAAAACCTCGGCCTCGGCGACAACGAGCTGGAGCAGCTTGAGCAAGAGCATAAAAACCTGACCAACGCAGAAACCCTGCTGGGCATTTGCCGACAGGTGGTCGAGCAGTGCAGCGAAAGTGACTCCGGTAATGTGCTAAACGCCCTGACTGCCAGCCTCAATCGCCTGTCCAGCGTCAACAACTCGGTCAACGCCCTGGGTGAAGCCACCAACTTGCTCACCAACTTGCTCACCAGTGCGCAGATCCAGGTCGAAGAAGCAGTCGGCGAACTGAACCGGTTCCTCGACAACTTCGACGCCGATCCAGCACGCCTGCAGCAACTCGAAGAGCGCCTGGACACCATCTATACCCTGGCACGCAAACACCGGATCCAGCCGACCGAGGTAGCCGACCTCCAGCAACGCCTGCTGGACGAGCTCGAAACCCTGAATGCCAACGATGAGTCCATCGAGCGCCTCAGCGAAGAACTGGGGGCTTTCGCCCGCCACTACCAAGAGAAAGCCCGGGAACTGAGTGACTTGCGCCACCAGGCTTCTTCCAGCCTGGCCCACGCCGTCGAACAGGAAATCCAGCGCCTGGGCATGCCGGGCGGGCGTTTCAGCATCGAACTACGCGCCAACACCAGCGCCGAGCTGCTGCCCAATGGCCTGGAACAGGTAGAACTGTTGGTCAGCGCCAACCCCGGGCAACCGCTCAAGGCGCTGGCGAAAGTCGCCTCGGGTGGCGAGCTGTCGCGCATCAGCCTGGCCATCCAGGTGATCACCGCGCAAACCTCGCGCATACCGACCCTGGTGTTCGACGAAGTGGACGTGGGCATCGGCGGCCCGACCGCGGAAATTGTCGGCCAACTGCTGCGCCGCCTTGGCGAGCGCGGCCAGGTCCTGACGGTCACGCACCTGCCGCAGGTGGCCTCCCAGGGGCATCAACACCTGTTTGTGCACAAGGTCCGCGGCGACCAAGCCACGCGCACTGCTGTATCCAAACTGAGCAAGAACGAGCGAATAGAAGAAGTGGCACGAATGCTGGGGGGTATCGACCTGACCAAGGAATCCCTGGCTCACGCGAAAAAAATGGTGGTAACGGCCAAAAGTTGAATCGGCCAGACAGCACGAAGGCGACCCTTGGGTCGCCTTCGTTCGTTTCGCGGACCTGAGTCCGCGCGACATGCTTACTTTTTAGTACGTACGTACAGCACCAAGTTGTGATCCACCAACTCGAAACCGTGCTTCTCGACGATCGCCTTCTGAAGCTTTTCGATTTCTTCGTCGAAGAATTCGATCACTTCACCGGAATCCACGTTGACCATATGGTCGTGGTGACCGCCGTCAGCCAGTTCGAAGACCGCGTGGCCGCCGTCGAAGTTATGACGGACCACAAGACCAGCGGCTTCGAATTGAGTCAGTACACGGTAAACCGTGGCCAGACCGACATCCTCGCCAGCTTCCATCAGTGCCTTGTAGACATCCTCGGCACTCATGTGACGCTGCTCGGCGGAATCGAGCATTTGCAGAATTTTGACCCGTGGCAGGGTCACTTTAAGGCCGGCTTTGCGTAGTTCGCTATTTTCAACCATGGTCAGCTTTCTCGCGATGCTGCTTCGCAGCTTCTCTTAATGCGGGTATGATCGGCGTTTACGTTGTCCCAGCCAAGATAGTGGAAGTCGCCCACCGATGCAAAACACCAAGCTCTTGCTAACCAGTTTCACCTTCGTGGGACTGCTCGCACTCGCCGGTTGTTCATTCCCCGGGGTTTACAAAATCGACATCCAGCAGGGCAATGTCGTCACGCAGGACATGATAGACCAGTTACGCCCGGGAATGACCCGTCGGCAAGTACGGTTTATCATGGGCAACCCTCTGCTGACCGACACGTTCCATGCCAATCGCTGGGATTACCTGTACAGCCTGCAGCCTGGCGGCGGTGAACGCCAACAGGAACGCATCAGCGTTATCTTCAATCCAGACGACCAACTCGTCAGCTTGTCGGGCGACTTCATGCCTGGCGTAAGCCGTGATGAAGCCCTGATGGGCAAGGACAGCGGCACCAGCGTGTCCGCCCCAGTGGAAAACGTCGAACAGCCAAAACCAGAAAAGCCGGTCAAGCCAGGCTCGCTACTGGACCAGATCCAGAAAGACGTCGACGGCGTAGAAACCGTACCCGTACCAACACCAGAGCCGTTGGACACCACGCAGTAACATTATGCGACACAAGAAAAAGCCCGGCATGCCGGGCTTTTTTATTGCGTGTCAAAAGTGCCTCGCCGTAAGGGCGAAGCCCTAGGTGGCCGTTACCGCAACAACGAATATACCCCCCAAAAAAACCTCAATCCCCCCTAGCCCGCGCCGCCTTAGCCGCCCGCAACCGACGAACCTCCTTGGGATCAGCCAACAACGGCCGATAAATCTCAATCCGATCCCCCGCCCGAACCAGGCAGTGCTCAGGATCAACCACCACCTTGCCAAAAATACCCACAGCACAACTCGCCAGATCCAGCTCCGCAAACTCCCCGGCTATCCCCGACAACTGCAGTGCCGAACGCACGCTACACCCCGCAGGTACCTGAACCGCCAGCAACACCTGACGATCAACGGCGGCATACACCACCTCGACGTCCATCATCGACTCAACCATGCAGTTGCTTGGCCCGCTGACAGAACGCATCCACCAGGGTATTGGCAGCCTGATTGAACAGCGGCCCCAGTGTCGCCCGCACAATCGGCCCGGCGTAGTCGAACGTCAGGTCCAGGCTGATCTTGCAGGCCTTCTCGCCCAAGGGCTTGAACACCCAGAGACCATGCAGCTGGGTGAAAGGCCCTTCCTCAAGGTTCATCTCGATCGAATGCCCAGGCACCAGCGTGTTACGCGTAACAAAATGCTGGCTGAGCCCACCCTTGGCCACCCCGACGCTGGCACGCATATGCTCGGCGGAGCTTTCCATCACCTTGGCCTCGGAACACCAGGGCAGGAACTCCGGATAACGCGCCACGTCATTGACCAGGTCATAAAGCGCTTGCGCCGGATACGGCAACAGGGCCGAACGTTGAATATGGGTCGTCATGTCAGCGTCACTTCCACAGCTGGGCGGCAAACACTACAAGAATGCCGATGGGCGCCACATAGCGCATCAAAAACAAGGTCAGGGCAAACAGCGCCGGATTGCGGATCGACAATTCGTCGCGCACCGCTCCCCGATTCATGACCCAACCCGCAAACACCACAAAACACAATCCACCGAGCGGCAACATGATCCGCGAGGTGAAGAAATCGATCACGCCAAAGAAGTCCAGGCCGCTGTGCGCACCCCATTGGTAGAGGTGGAACCCGGCGCCGTCGTTCACAAAAAACTTGGCCTGCTTCCAGATATTGAAGGAAAACACCGTCCCCAGGCCAACAAACCAGCAACTGAAGGCCAGCCAGAACGTCACCCAGCCCCGGCGGATTTTCGTCCGTTCAACCAGGTACGCGACCATCGGTTCAAGCAGCGAGATCGCCGAACTCCAGGCGGCAATGGCCACCAGGACAAAAAACACCACCCCCATCACCTGGCCGAACGCCACATTACCAAAGGCAAAAGGCAGGCTGACAAACATCAGCCCAGGCCCCTCACTCGGGTTCAAGCCGCCGGCAAACACAATCGGAAACAACGCCAGGCCGGCCAGCAGCGAAACAAAGGTGTCCAGCAGGGCAACCCCGACCACGGTGCCGGAGATCGACGAATCCTTGGGCATATACGCACCGTAGATCATGATCGAGCCCACGCCCACGCTCAGGGAAAAGAACGCATGCCCCATGGCGGGCAACAGGCCGCCAAGGACTTTCGCCGAATCGAAGTCGAACATGAAATGCACGCCCTCCATGAAATGCCCGGTGGTCATGCTGTAGCCCAGCAACACCAGGAGCATCACGAACAACAGCGGCATCATGATCCGCAGGCTGCGCTCCAGCCCCGCCACCACCCCCTTGGCAATGACCGCCGCCGACAGCAGCATGAACAGGCTATGCCAGAGTGTCAGGCGCCACGGGTTGGCGATCACCCCCTCAAAGTAGGCGCCGACCTGATCGGCCGCCACACCCTGGAAATCCCCCCGGCCCATGCTGATGATGTAATCCAGGGACCAGCCACCGACCACGCTATAAAAAGACAGGATCAGCAACGCCGTGATCATCCCGGCAAATGCCCCCCAGGACCATTTCGCCGAATGCCCCGCCTCCAACGCCAGTACCTTCAAGGCGTTCGCCGGACTTTGCCGGGCTCGGCGGCCAATCAGGGTTTCCGCCAGCATCACCGGCAGGCCGATCAACGCGATACACGCCAGGAACACCAGGACAAACGCACCGCCGCCATAGACGCCGACCATGTAGGGGAATTTCCAGATGCTTCCCAGGCCCACGGCCGAGCCGGTTGCAGCGAGTATGAATACCCAACGGCTCGCCCAACTACCGTGGACTGAAACCTTGTCTGACGACATCGACACTACGCCCAACCACTAAAAAAGAGGGCGCATTGTCCGGGATTCACTCAATGCGCTCAAGCACGCAGGATCCCCGTAGCCGACTCGCGCGCAACTGCCTATAATGCCGCCCCTATGGCTAAACAGAAGAAACACCCAACAGGGACCATCGCGCAGAATAAAAAGGCGCGACACGATTACTTCATCGAACATCGGTTCGAGGCTGGTCTGGTCCTGGCCGGCTGGGAAGTAAAAAGTCTGCGGGCGAGCAAGCTGCAACTGGTCGACAGTTATGTGCTGCTCAAGGATGGCGAGGCCTGGCTGCTCGGCAGCCACATCACGCCCCTGATGACCGCCAGCACCCACGTCATTGCCGACCCGGTGCGCACTCGCAAATTGCTGCTCAACCGGCGCGAGCTGGAAAAGCTGGCAGCTGCCGTGCAGCAAAAAGGCTATGCGTGCGTATGCCTGTCCTGGTACTGGAGCAAGCACATGGTCAAGTGCGAGATCGCTCTGGGCAAGGGCAAGAAGGAATACGACAAGCGCGATACCGAGCGCGAACGTGATGCCGGCCGCGAGCTGCAGCGCGCGGTGCGCAACAAGGGCAAGGAAGACTAACTTCTTGCCTTGAATTGATCGTGCCCACGCCCTGCGTGGGAACGATCATGATCACATCCCCTTGCGCCGCTCCGCCCGGGCTTCGCGCTGCACTTGCTGCCGCACCTCTTCCAGCACCTCCTGCACATACAGGATATGGCGACTGGAAACCTCTCTTGCCTGTTCGGCGCGCCCTTCGATAATCGCCAGGTACAACTCCCGGTGCTGAGTGATCAGCATGTCGCGGGTTTCCGTGCGTTGCTGGTACATACCGCCGATGTTGGTCACCACGTTGCGCTTGAGCAGATCGAACAGCCCACGAATGGTGTGCAGCAACACCGCGTTGTGGCTGGCCTCGGCAATCGCCAGGTGAAACCTGGCGTCCGCAGCCCCCTCCTCCGCCCGGCTCACCTCATCGTGACGGGTGTAGCAGTCCTGCAACTCATCGAACGCCGCCGTCAATCGCTGACGGTCGACCTCAGTCGCCCGCAACGCCGCGTAGTAGGCGCATGAAGCTTCCAGGGTGTGACGAAATTCCAGCAAGTCACGCTGGGCTTCGGGGTTGCTCTCCAGCAGGTGCAGCAGGGGATCGCTGAAGGTCGAGCCCAGGGATTCGACCACATAATTGCCGCCACCCTGACGACTGACCAGCAAGCCCTTGGCTGTCAATTTCTGGATCGCCTCGCGCAGCGAAGGCCGCGACACCCCAAACTGTTCAGCCAGAGCGCGCTCTGCCGGCAGCCGCTCCCCGGACTTCAGCGTGCCCTCGAGAATCATCCCTTCGAGCTGCTCGACAATATCGTCAGACAAACGGCGCTGACGAACCTGATCAAACCCCATAACTCATTCTCCACCATCCCGACGGCTCGCCGGGCTCTCTATTCTGGCCTATTGACGCCGCGCCAGCACCTACCAGAGCACATTTGATCGAGCGGATCAGATGGCCCCTGCACCGCTCATTCGACAAAAGTTTTAGGGCGGCAAATTGACACACCACCCACAAGGCTTTTAACCTAGCCCACAGCGATTGTAAATTGGTCTTACCAATTATCCAAGTACGCGTTCAGTGCCTGACCAACAACAATTAGGGGCCACCCCATATGCAAACCTGGCAACAGCTCTACAGCCCGCTCGGCAGTCTCGGCTTGTCCGCGCTCGCGGCCGTTATCCCCATCGTATTTTTCTTCCTGGCCCTGGCCGTGTTCCGCCTCAAAGGACACGTCGCCGGCAGCATCACTCTGGCGTTGTCGATCCTGGTGGCGATCTTTGCCTTCCAGATGCCGGTCGACATGGCCTTCGCCGCCGCCGGTTATGGCTTTGCCTACGGACTGTGGCCGATTGCCTGGATCATCGTGGCAGCCGTGTTCCTCTACAAACTGACGGTCAAGAGTGGCCAGTTCGAAGTGATCCGCAGCTCCGTGCTGTCGATTACCGATGACCAGCGCCTGCAAGTGCTGCTGATCGGCTTCTGCTTCGGCGCTTTCCTCGAAGGCGCGGCAGGCTTCGGTGCACCGGTGGCCATTACCGCTGCCCTGCTGGTGGGCCTTGGCTTCAACCCGCTGTACGCCGCCGGCCTGTGCCTGATTGCCAACACCGCGCCAGTGGCGTTTGGCGCGCTGGGCATCCCGATCATCGTCGCCGGCCAGGTAACGGGCATCGACGCCTTCAAGATCGGCGCCATGACCGGCCGCCAGCTGCCGCTGCTGTCGCTGTTCGTGCCGTTCTGGCTGGTGTTCATGATGGACGGCATGCGCGGCGTGCGGGAAACCTGGCCAGCCGCCCTGGTGGCCGGCCTGAGCTTCGCCATCACCCAGTACTTCACCTCCAACTTCATCGGCCCGGAACTGCCGGACATCACCTCGGCCCTGGCCAGCCTGATTTCCCTGACCCTGTTCCTCAAGATCTGGCAGCCTAAACGTACCGCTGGCGCGCAGATCGCCGGTGTCACTTCGGACGCCGTAGTCACCGCCAGCGTCGGTGGTTTCGGGCAGAAACGCAGCAGCGTGGCTTCGCCCTACAGCCTGGGTGAAATCATCAAGGCGTGGTCGCCGTTCCTGATCCTCACCGTGCTGGTGACCATCTGGACCCTCAAGCCCTTCAAGGCGATGTTTGCCGCTGGCGGCTCGATGTACAGCTGGGTGTTCAACTTCGCCATCCCGCACCTGGACCAGATGGTGGTCAAGGTCGCCCCGATCGTCACCAACCCGACGGCCATTCCTGCGGTGTTCAAGCTGGACCCGATTTCGGCGACCGGCACAGCGATTTTCTTCTCCGCACTGATCTCGATGTGGGTGCTGAAGATCAATTTCAAAACTGGTCTGACCACTTTGAAAGAGACCTTCTACGAACTGCGCTGGCCGATTCTTTCGATCGGCATGGTGCTGGCGTTTGCCTTCGTCACCAACTACTCGGGCATGTCGTCGACCATGGCCCTGGTCCTGGCAGGCACCGGCGCGGCGTTCCCGTTCTTCTCGCCGTTCCTCGGCTGGCTGGGCGTGTTCCTGACCGGCTCGGACACCTCCTCCAATGCCCTGTTCAGTTCGCTGCAAGCGACCACCGCGCACCAGATCGGCGTCAGCGACACCTTGCTCGTGGCCGCCAACACCAGCGGCGGCGTAACCGGCAAAATGATCTCGCCACAATCGATCGCCGTGGCCTGCGCCGCGACCGGCCTGGTGGGCAAGGAATCGGATCTGTTCCGCTTCACCCTCAAGCACAGCCTATTCTTTGCAACCATTGTCGGCCTGATCACACTGGCCCAGGCCTATTGGTTCACTGGCATGCTGGTGCACTGAGTCACAACGAAAGAACCGACGCCGTGGCCCGCCTGCGGCGCCTGCAACTCACAACCCGGTCTGCAAGGTTGCTGAAAGCTTGTCGCTTTACAGTCAGCAACCGCAGCGGACGGATAACCGGGACCACCCGGAGACACGCCTGATGAGCGAGCTTTTCTACAACGCGGTGCCGAACGCGACCCGTGTTGCCCCGCCACTGCCAGAACCGCGCCAGTACCCCAGCGTAAAACCGCCGCGGGTCTACCTGTTCGGCACGTGCGTGGTCGACCTGTTCTATCCCGAAGCCGGGATGGACGCGATTCACCTGCTGGAGCGCGAAGGCATTCGCGTGGAGTACCCGCAAGGCCAAAGCTGCTGCGGACAACCGGCCTACACCTCGGGTTACACCGAGCAGGCACGGACCGTGGCGCGCTCGCAACTGGCGTTGTTTGCCGGGGATTATCCGGTGGTGGTGCCGTCGGGTTCCTGCGCCGGCATGCTGCGCGAACATTACGCCGACTTGTTCAAGGACGAGCCGGACACACTGCAGCAAGTCCAGGCGCTCGCCGCCCGCACGTATGAATTGGCCGAGTTCCTGCTGTTTGTCTGCAAGGTGCAGCTCAAGGACAGCGGCGCACCGGTCAAAGTGGCCCTGCACACGTCGTGCTCGGCACGCCGCGAGATGAACACCCACCTGCACGGTCGCGAGTTGTTGGCGCAACTGAGCAACGTGGAGCGGGTCAACCACGATCACGAAAGCGAATGTTGTGGCTTTGGCGGGACGTTCAGCGTCCGTATGCCAGACATTTCCGGCGCGATGGTGGCGGACAAGACCCGGTCGTTGAAGGAATCCGGCGCCCACCAGGTACTCAGTGCCGACTGCGGTTGCTTGATGAACATCAACGGCTCGCTGGAGAAACAGCAGGCAGCGCTACGTGGCCAACACTTGGCCAGCTTCCTCTGGCAGCGAACCGGAGGTGCACGATGAGCACTTCCACGATTATTCCGACGGTCAGCGTCGACGAAGATTTTCGCGCCCGGGCTCACAAGGCTTTGGACGACCAGCAACTGCGAAACAACTTTCGCACTGCGATGGATTCACTGATGACAAAACGGGCAGCGTCCTTCAGCGATGCCCACGAAAGAGAACATTTGCGCGCGCTGGGCAATGCTGTCCGCGCCCGCGCGTTATCCAAGCTGCCCGACCTGCTCGAGCAGCTTGAACAGAACCTGACCCGCAACGGTGTGACAGTGCACTGGGCGGAAACGGTGGACGAGGCCAATGGCATCGTCCTCAAGATCATCCGCGCTCACGAGGCGCGGCAAGTGATCAAGGGCAAATCGATGGTCAGCGAAGAGATGGAGATGAACCATGTCCTCGCTGAACAGGGCATTGAATGCCTGGAATCGGACATGGGCGAGTTCATCGTCCAGCTCGACCACGAGAAGCCTTCACACATTATTATGCCGGCGATCCACAAGAATGCCGGTCAGGTCGCGTCCTTGTTCCACGACAAACTTGGCGTGGAGTACACCAAGGACGTTGACCAACTCATTCAGATCGGGCGCAAAGTCTTGCGCCAGAAATTCTTCGAAGCCGACATCGGCGTCTCCGGCGTCAATTTCGCCGTGGCTGAAACCGGCACCCTGCTACTGGTGGAAAACGAAGGCAACGGCCGCATGTCGACCACCGTGCCGCCGGTGCATATCGCCGTCACCGGGATCGAGAAAGTCGTCGAGAGCCTGCGCGACGTGGTCCCGCTGCTGTCGCTGCTGACCCGCTCGGCCCTCGGCCAGCCGATCACCACCTACGTCAACATGATCTCCGGCCCGCGCCAGGCCCACGAGCTCGACGGCCCGCAGCAAGTGCACCTGGTGCTGCTGGACAACGGCCGCAGCCAGGCCTTCGCCGACAGCGAACTGCGCCAGACACTCAACTGCATCCGCTGCGGTGCATGCATGAACCACTGCCCGGTCTACACCCGCATCGGCGGCCACGCCTATGGCGAGGTCTACCCTGGGCCGATCGGCAAGATCATCACCCCGCACATGGTCGGCCTGGCGAAAGTCCCGGACCACCCGAGCGCGTCCTCCCTGTGCGGCGCCTGCGGTGAAGTGTGCCCGGTGAAAATCCCGATCCCGGCCCTGCTGCGCCGCCTGCGCGAAGAGAACGTCAAGGCACCCGACACCCCGCACCAAGTCATGCGCGGCCAGGGCAGCAAGTACTCGCGCAAAGAGCGTTTCATCTGGAACGCCTGGGCCAGGCTCAACAGCTCGTCGACCCTGTATCGGCTGTTCGGCTTCTTCGCCACCCGTCTGCGCGCCCTCACGCCGAACAACCTTGGCCCCTGGACGCAAAACCACAGCGCGCCAAAACCGGCCGCCCGCTCACTGCACGACATGGCCCGCGAGCATCTGGGCCAACAGGGGGATCGCTGATGAGTGCCAAACAGAACATTCTCGCCAAGCTGCGCCACAGCCTGACGGGCACCACACCCGTGCCCGACAACTTCGATGAAGCGCTGGTGACCGAGCCCTACACCTACACCGCCGAACAACGCATCCCACAACTGCGCAAGCTGATGGAAGCGGTGCACACCGAAATCCACCTGACCTCGGCTGACGGCTGGCCGGCATTGCTCGCGCAGCTGTTGGCCGAGCGCCAGTTACCCAGCCTGTTGATCGCCCCGACCACCGCCCACGGGCAACGCGTCACCCAGCACTGGGCGCAACATCCCGGGCTGCCGACGCTGAAAGCCTACGACCGGCCGGTAGAACAGTGGAAATCCGAGTTGTTCAACGACACCCCGGCCAGCCTGACCGCCACCCTCGGTGCCATCGCTGCCACCGGTAGCCTGATCCTCTGGCCGACCCGCGAAGAACCGCGCTTGATGAGCCTGGTGCCGCCGGTGCATTTCGCCCTGCTCAAGGCCAGCGAAATCCGCGACAACTTCTATCAGGTACAACGCGAGTTCAACTGGGCCCAAGGCATGCCGACCAACGCGCTGCTGGTGTCCGGCCCATCGAAGACCGCCGATATCGAGCAAGTCCTGGCGTACGGCGCCCACGGTCCGAAAGACCTGGTGGTACTGATCCTGGAGGACCAATGACCCTACCGACGGCTTTCCTGCGCGACGTGCAGCAACTGATCCCCCGCGAGCGGCGTTTCGACGACCCGCTCTCGACCCTGGCCTTTGGCACCGACGCCAGCTTCTACCGGCTGATCCCGCAACTGGTGATCCGCGTCGAGTCCGAAGACGAAGTGGTCAGCCTGCTGCAATTGGCCCAGCGCGACCGCGTCCCGGTGACCTTCCGCGCGGCCGGCACCAGCCTGTCCGGCCAGGCCATCAGCGACTCGGTACTGATCGTGCTGGGGGATAATTGGAACGGCCGCGAGATTCGCGGCCAGGGCACCCAGATCCGCCTGCAGCCGGGCGTCATCGGCGCTCAGGCCAACGCCTGGCTGGCTCCTTTCGGGCGCAAGATCGGCCCGGACCCGGCCTCGATCAACGCCTGCAAGATCGGCGGCATCGTCGCCAACAACGCCAGCGGCATGTGCTGCGGCACCGCCCAGAACACCTACCACACCCTGGCCGGGATTCGCCTGGTGCTGGCCGACGGCAGTCGCCTGGACAGCGAGGACCCCGCCAGCGTCGCGGCCTTTCGCGTCAGTCACGCCGACCTGCTGGAGCGCCTGGCGACCCTGGGTCGCGAGACCCGGGCCAATGCCAGCCTGGCGGCGAAAATTCGCCATAAATACCGTCTGAAAAACACCACCGGCCTGTCACTCAATGCCCTGGTGGACTACGACGAGCCTGTGGATATCTTGAGCCACCTGCTGGTGGGCTCCGAAGGCACCCTGGGCTTCATCAGCGCGGTGACCTACGACACGGTGATCGACCATCCGCACAAAGCCTCGGCGCTGATCGTCTTCCCCGACGTGGAAACCTGCTGCACCGCCGTCACCGTGCTGAAAAGCCAGCCGGTCTCGGCGGTGGAACTGCTGGACCGCCGCAGCCTGCGCTCGGTGCAGGACAAACCCGGGATGCCGGCGTTCGTCCAACAACTGTCGAGCCAGGCTTGCGCCTTGCTGATCGAGTCCCGCGCCGCCACGTCGGCGCTGCTGGAGGAACAGCTGGCGCAGATCATGGCCTCGCTGGCGCCCTTCCCGGTGGAAAAGCAGGTCGACTTCACCCAGGACCCCGCGGAAAACGCCAAGCTCTGGGCGATCCGCAAAGACACCTTCCCCGCCGTCGGCGCGGTGCGCAAAACCGGGACCACGGTGATCATCGAAGACGTCACCTTCCCGGTGGAGCAACTGGCAATCGGCGTCAACCGCCTGATCGAGCTGTTCGACAAACACCACTACGATGAAGCGATCCTGTTCGGCCACGCCCTGGAGGGCAACCTGCACTTCGTCTTCACCCAGGGCTTCAACAGCCCGCAAGAAGTCGCCCGCTACCAGGCGTTCATGGACGACGTGGCGCAACTGGTGGCCGTGGAGTTCGGCGGTTCGCTCAAGGCCGAACACGGCACCGGGCGCAACATGGCGCCCTTCGTCGAACTGGAATGGGGCAGCGATGCCTACCAGTTGATGTGGCAGCTCAAACGCCTGCTCGACCCCAACGCCATCCTCAACCCAGACGTGGTCCTCAGCGAAGACCCGCAGATCCACCTCAAGCACCTCAAGCCCTTGCCGGCTGCCGACGAGATCGTCGACAAATGCATCGAGTGCGGCTTCTGCGAGCCGGTCTGCCCGTCCAAAGGACTGACCCTGAGCCCGCGCCAGCGCATCGTCATTTGGCGCGACATCCAGGCGAAAAAACGCGCCGGCATCGACACCCGCGAACTGGAAGAAGCCTACCAATACCAGGGCCTCGACACCTGCGCGGCAACCGGCCTGTGCGCGCAACGCTGCCCGGTGGGCATCAACACCGGCGAACTGGTAAAAAAACTGCGCAGCCGCAGCGCCACCCATGTGAAAACCGCTAGTTGGCTGGAAGGACATTTCGCCACGGCCCTGCAAGGCGCACGCTTCACCCTGCACGTGGCCAACGGCGCGCGGATGCTGCTGGGCGCGCCACGCCTGAGCAAACTCTCGGCCCGCCTCAGCCAACTGTCGAAAGGGCAGATTCCGCAGTGGAGCAACGCCATGCCCCAGCCGGAACGGGCGATCCGTTTCAGCCCGACGGTCAGCGATGCACGTCCGCGAGTGGTCTACCTGGCGGCCTGCGTCTCACGCGCCATGGGCCCGGCAGCGGGCGACAAGGAGCAGACCTCGCTGTACGACAAAACCCGCGGCCTGCTGGAAAAAGCCGGCTACCAAGTGGTGTTTCCGGACAACCTCGACAACCTCTGCTGCGGCCAGCCGTTCGCCTCCAAAGGCTATGCCGAACAAGCCGAACACAAACGCCAGGAACTGCTCGGCGCCCTCCTCCACGCCAGTCGCGGCGGGCTCGATCCAATCTACTGCGACACCAGCCCCTGCACCCTGCGCCTGATGCAGGACCTGGGCGACACGCGCCTGGACCTCTACGACCCGGTGCGCTTCATCCGCAGCCACCTGCTGGAGCGCCTCGACTTCACCCCGCAAGACGCCCCGATTGCCGTGCACGTGACCTGCAGCACCCAGCACCTGGGCGAAAGCCAGGCGCTGATCGACCTGGTCCGGCGCTGCAGCAACAACGTGGTGATCCCCGAAGGCATCCACTGCTGCGGGTTTGCCGGCGACAAAGGCTTCACCACCCCCGAGCTGAACGCCCACTCACTGCGCACCCTCAAGGACGCCGTGCAGCATTGCAGCGAAGGCATCTCCACCAGCCGCACCTGTGAAATCGGCCTCAGCCAGCACGGCGGGATCGACTACCACGGCCTGGTCTACCTGGTAGACCGAGTGACCCAGGCCCGCCCGGCGTAGGGCGTACCTGGGGTGGGTGTATGTAGGAGCGAGCTTGCTCGCGATGAACTCAACAAAAAACCGGTGCTGACTGATTCAACCCGCCGACCCCGAGTTCATCGCGAGCAAGCCGCCAGCGGGCGCCCACCCCTACCGTCTCGGCAAAAACGCAAAAAAAAACCGAATTCCTGCGTGCGTCTATAGTCATCTAGCTAAGCCCTGCAAAAGAGCTTAACCCCCTCGGCCAGCAGCCCCATCGACCGGCAGCACCGAGCCCTCATGCACAAGGAGATACCCATGAAGCACTCTGCAATTGCTGGATTGTTCATCACCGCTGCACTGTTGGCCTCGCCGGTGTTTGCAGCGGATGAAGACCTGTGCGATGGCAATATCCAGAAACTCCAGGATGCCATCGCCACCGCGCCCGCCACCTCGGAAAACGCCATGGACAACGCCAAGGCGGCGCTGAAGAAAGCACAGGAAGCCAAGGCTGCCGGTAACACCAAAGATTGCATCGACATCACCACCGGGACCCTGACCAAAATCCAGACCCGTACCCCCGACAAGGGCTGATGCGCGCTCAAGGCCAACCTTCGGGTTGGCCTTATCGAACGCGTTGGCGTACACTGCACAGGCTTGCTGCTCAAATTGATCCACAGAGCAGTGGGCTCGGGGCCGTTTAGGATTCGACGCCGGTTGCGAAACTTTAGGTGCATGCCGAGTTGGTAACAGAACTCGTAAATCCACTGTTGCAACTACTTATAGTTGCCAATGACGAAAACTACGGCCAGGAATTCGCTCTCGCTGATTATTCATCTTTATAACTTATCTTCTGGTAGCTTATGTTCGTTATATCTTCTTGTTTTGTATGTTTTTAATTAGTGTTTTTGATATAGTTGTTAATCGTATTTTT
>NZ_JBIUWJ010000027.1:0-48490 GCF_044743405.1 Pseudomonas sp. NPDC087626 | reverse complement strand
ACGTTGTGGACGAATCGGCTAAAACTTACACAACACGCCCAAACCACCCTGCCCTTCGGGTCGCTGAGTGTTAAATTAATAGAAACGGCTACGCATGTAGTACCGACAGCGGAGTACTGGCGGACGGGGGTTCAAATCCCCCCGGCTCCACCACTTCATCATCTAAAGACGTCCACGGACGTCTTTTTTTGTGCCTGAAATCCAGTAAATACGGGAATTTCAGCGCTTATGGGGGCTTTGCAGGTTTTCTGAGTTCCAGGCGCTTTGGTATCCCAGGTGGTATCCCGGACTGCCAAATGCTATTTTCAGGATACCAAAACGGTGCTGGAGGTAGCCCCCATGCCTACTAACGCAACCCGCCTCTCCGATCGCCAGCTCAAGGCAGTCAAGGCAACTGGTAAAGACTTCGTCCTCAGCGACGGCGATGGCTTACAGCTTCGAGTACGCGCGAGCGGCTCAATGATGTGGAATTTCAATTACCGCGAGCCCCTGACCAGAAGCCGTATCAATATGGCGCTTGGTCCATACCCCGACCTTTCGCTAGCCAACGCCCGAAAGAAAGCCGCAGAGGCGCGTGAGCTGCTCGCTTTAGGCACTGATCCCAAAACCCAGCGTGATGAGGTAAGGCAAGCCAAACTTGCTGAGCGTGAACACACTTTCGAGAAGGTGGCCACGGCCTGGTTCGAGTTGAAGAAAGACTCCGTAACCAAAGCCTACGCCGAAGACATTTGGAGATCGCTGACGCTTCATGTTTTCCCAAGCATGAAAACAACGCCGCTCTCTCAAATCACTGCTCCGATGGTTATCAAGATTCTTCGTCCAATCGAGGCCAAAGGGAGCCTCGAAACCGTGAAACGATTGAGCCAACGACTCAACGAGATCATGACCTACGGGGTCAACTCCGGGCTGATATTCGCGAACCCCCTCAATGGAATTCGGGCGGTGTTCAAGAGACCCAAGAAAGAGAACATGGCTGCGCTACCACCTGAGGAGCTTCCCGAGCTCATGATGGAAATCGCGAACGCCAGCATCAAGCGCACGACCCGCTGCCTGATCGAATGGCAACTGCACACGATGACCCGCCCTGCCGAAGCAGCCACCACACGATGGGCAGATATCGACTTCGACAAGCGCATTTGGACCATTCCGCCAGAGCGCATGAAAAAGCGTCGGCCGCACACAATCCCTCTTACCGATCAGGCACTTTCGTTACTGGAGACGCTCAAGCAACTCAGCGGTAACAGAGAGTACGTGTTCCCCTCAGATAGAAATCCCCGCACCCATGCCAATAGCCAGACCGCCAATATGGCGTTGAAGCGCATGGGCTTTCAGGACCGTCTAGTCAGCCACGGCTTGCGCTCGATGGCGAGCACCATCCTGAATGAGCATGGCTGGGATCCGGAGCTGATCGAGGTCGCACTGGCGCATGTAGACAAGGACGAAGTTCGTAGCGCCTACAACCGGACGGATTACATCGAACGCCGGCGTCCGATGATGGCTTGGTGGAGTGAACATATCCAGAAGGCGGCAACCGGCAGCCTGTCGGCATCGGCCATCAATCAAACCAGAGATCGCAACGTCGTACCGATTCGCTGAACCTCCAAAAGGTACGCGCCACCGGCTACGACCCGTGTCGTGTAGCAGAGCGAAAGGAGTGACGACAGTTGCCAGATCTCTGGTATGCCAGCGCTTTTTCAGCCAAGCCCCTGAGTATGGGAAGGCTCCGCATTCCCATACTCAGGGGCTCACGCTTAAAGGTCTATCAGGCAACCACGACTTTTGCCTTTCTACGGCGGATCAACCCTGCTGTTAACTCATAGTAGTAGATGGTAGCTGGAGCTGAGCATCGCAAATAGTGCTCCAGAAACCATCTCACGTGCTTTTCTCTCCAGGACCAGGGAGTCGCGCAACCCCAGCGCTCACGAATCACCTCGTGCATCCTTTCTGCTTGCCTGATGTGCCGCTGCTGCGTGGCATGTGCACCTTTGAGCACGGGACGCAAAAACAACGCTATGTCGAACTCGACCGTCATCGCCGACCTCCGATGTAGGCACTCACCACATCGATGCGGTTATGTCCCAGTTCGTGGCTGATCTGCTGTCGTGCACGCTGATCAAGCTCCCGATCTTCTCGATGAACACGACCGCCATTGACGGGTGCAGGGAAGCCCGTCAGTTGTTCATAGCGCTCACAGGCGTAAGCTGCCCGCAGTTCATGGAAGCCTTTCAAACCTCGTTCATGCAGGAGGTCGCGTGCCGGCCGCACGACCTTTTGTATGAAGTCTTTGTAGCTTTCATCGGGCGCCAACAAATTTCTACTGCCACTGGGTGACGCCTCGCAAGCTATATCCAGGGCGCCGCGGACTTGATCCGTGACCGTAATCCAGCGTGGTGCGGACGCGCCGGATCGGCCGCCCTTAGTGCCGTCTTGGATATTGATCTTCCCCAGTCGCTGAGCCTCTCGTTGCAGTCGGGGCAGATCGGCCAGGATCGCTTCGCGCAGTCGCATACCGGTCTCCCGGGCAAGGAGCACAATGGCACTCACCCTCTCCTGCTGACGTTCTGACAGCACTTGCGCAATCAGCCTGACCTGCACACGGTCTTGGCCTTGTGGAGGTTCACTACGAACGCCTGAGCGCTGCAAGCCCAGCGCCTTGCTTGGACTCGGGATTTTGACGTACTGATCACCGCGCAGCGCAGCCATTGTTCGGTTCACGCTGGACAGTCGGTTCTGCGCGGTGGCAATGCCGACGTTGCCCTGATCAACCTGCTCCCGCACGTGGACGGCGTACCGCATGAGGATCTCGCGGTCTATCTGGCGCGCGTCGTTGACCCTCGGTCCTTCATCGGATCGACACCAATGCACGAATGCCTGCCAGCGATCGCTATGGGCTTTGACGGTAGCAAAATGGCCGTCGCCAAACAGATCTTTCAAGGCTTGCGGTCCGGCATAGCTGAGCTGGCGACCAAAGCCGAAATTGCGCCCCGCTCGCTTACCGACCCTAGCCATTTTTCTGTTCCTGATCGACTGCCGCGATATCTTGCAAAAGGGCTCGCCAGTGCGCACTTACAATCGCGAACTGAGCCCAATCAGTCGGGCGAAAACACAGCGTGTTGTCGGTGACGTAAAGATGCGCACCCTCCTCTTTCAACCATTGAATAATGGCTGTCGTCGAGGTGATAGTTTTATGGGTGGTGGCGACACTGGCGACAGCGGCGACAACCCTTGTCCTGCCTAGGTTTGAGCGTGGCGACAAAGTGGCGACAGTAGCGACGACAAATCGCGCTTTGGGCTCCTTTTGACGCTGAGCCAGATGGTTACGCAGCGCTTCATCAAGATTAAACATGGCGCACCTCGAAGGTGTGGCCATCGGTGATCAACCACTGATGATCAATCAACTCGACCAGCAGCTTGGCGGCATAACGACTGCTCTTGCGGGCAAAGCGGGGACCGTTGCGATTCAATTCACGAATACTGAAACGCTTCCAATCTTTGACCTGTAGCCATCGCAGCAGGCGGTCCGCCTCCTCTTTTACTCGACACACTGGCTCCTGCTCAGTCAGGCGCTGGATCTCGGTGAGGTAGTAGCCGACTAGAGCCGAGGCCCGTTGGATATGGTCGACCTCCACGACGCTGCTCTCCTCCACAACTGCAAGAATGCCGGCGACGCGCAGGAGGTTATCGGCGGCCTTTGATCCGCTGGGCCGTACGCTGGCCAGCTCGCCAAACTCCCCTAGCTGAGCTTCGATAGCATCATGCAAATCAATCCAGCGACGACGTGCCAGCGGACTGAGGCTCAGCTCTGACAGCTGCAAGGCTCCGTCAGCGGATAGTAACCAAGGCTGATAAAACAGAGCCGAAAGGCGGTGATGATAGCGCTTGAGGGCGGCGTCTTTAGACAAGTCGACAGCCTGGTAGTTACGCTGCCCGGCTAGACTGGTGGGCCAGGTCATCAAGCAGCGCCCTAGAATGCCTTGCCCCTGCAGCAATGGGTCACTGATTAACTGCATGGCTAGATACGGTTGCAGCATCAGGTGCAGGCTTAAGCGTCGATCGTAAGCTCGCAAGCTTTCACCCGCCATAGACCGCGCGCGATCTATCGGACTGCCGTCCCAGAGTGACGACAAGGTCGTGACCGCTTTCAAACGGTTGTCCCGACTCATGGTGCTGCTGCCAAGGAATTGTCCGCCCTCGTCACAGAACAGCCCCATGCTCGGCAAGTCATGGCAGAGCCCCTTGACCAGGGCCTCGATCGTCGGGTCTGTGGTGATCAACCGAGGGGCCGAAGGCTCCGCCTCGAGCGGTACGCTGTTTTTGGGAGAGGGATCGGCAGGCTTGATACGCTGCGCCTGCCGCTGTGCGGCATGGTACAGGGCGAGTTGTTCGCGGTAGCGCTTCCACTGTTCACGCTCCCATTGCCGTGCCGGCAGCAATGCACATCGGTCTGCCGCGGTCTTGCGATCACCGGACGCAGCCACCGTGATCAGGTACAGCGACAGGGGATAATTTCTCCCGTCGAGCTGTAAGCCCGCATGACCTTGAGTGGCCAGCGCCGAGGTAGCCAACACTGATTGCGCGGCCAATGCCTGGGGCACGCCGATGACCTCGGCCATTCGCTCTACCGCAGGCCCAAGAATCCCACCCAGTGCCTGCACCGGATAAGGCGGGGCCACGGGATTCGACTCAATCAGCGGTCGAGGTGGTCGTGGCAGTTCAAGCTTCGGATCTAACTGCTGCATGGGCCCTCTCCTCGTTCATAGTTGGTTGTCCTCACGTAGTCCCGCCACGGCTGTTGAGTGTTATCAGGGATCAAGGCCCCTGCGGCCTGTGAGGTGTTCACTGACGTGGAACGAACGGCTCCTTACGACCGGGAGCAAGGGCATGACCCCATGAATCTGGCCTCCTTAGACGCATCCGAAGATGCGGGCGGGTGGAGGCTGTGCCGACTGACGAGTTCGGCACCTGGAGATCCTGAGTGAGAGAAGGCAACAACATCGACACCTGGGGCATGCCTGACTGTCAGTCAGGTGCAGCCTTTCCATAGGCTGCGGCACCGGTGCCTGTGTCGTTGCGGATGGCGACGAATCGGATTTTTCAGGCCGATTGTCACGAGGAGAGTTGCGGCAATGCCTTGTACGACGTGGCTTGCAGCAGTGGTATGAGCGCCCGTCTCTTTCCAGGAGAAAGAGACGGGCATGGATTGGCGCAGCGAATGCGTCGAGAGGTGAGGTTGCTGCAGCGCAGCGAGGAAGGTCCATCGTCTGCCGCAATGGACAGACAAGTCGAGTAGGCATCCATCACTCTAGAGGAGTGACCGTGCGAGCCGCCGGACGCTAATCGCACTTGGGGAAGAACCACCAACAAGTGGCGTAGCCTTGAAGGTTCTGACTACCTGGGCTGGTGCTGTCAACGACAGCGGTCCATGCGCCAATTTTTATACTCACTCGAAAAGACGGTCAAGCGGCACGGCCAAAGTGCTCAAAAAGTGGCGACTGTCGCCACTTTTGTCGCCACGCTGCAGAGCACGTCCGACAAGGGTTGTCGCCGCTGTCGCCGCTGTCGCCACCTCTCTAGCCCTAGCCCTACGACAAACTCGGCTCTGCCGCTGAATTGCATTGCGCTCGTTAGATATCGTGGGCAATCACTTGGGTAAAAGAAGGCGTGGCCCTAAAAACTTGAAATGGGAGGGCGGAACCAGGTGGCTTCGAGAAAAAGCGAGTGAACCGTCCGATCGGCGCGATCAAAGATCGCTGGATCGGAGGGTTTGGCGGCAAAAGCAAAGTCTCAAATGTCAATTAAAGACTCAGTCATCAAAGCCGGTCGATTGGGAAGGCACCGCCTCACGCCGCATGAGCAGCGTTTGCTGCAATCGAAGCAGAAAACCTGCTTCAAATGCTTCTTGGGGATCACCTGGACGATGGCGTTTTCGGTTCTAAGACAGCGCCCACCATAACGGTAATGATGAGCCTTCAAGCCAAGTCTCTGCGCAACGAACCCCCTCCTTTATTACCGGAGCGAACTCATCGCCCCACGGGGGGCTGGATCGCAGGTGAGCCTTCAGCGGATGGGACAGAGACATACTCATGGATCTGTTGATGAACGCTTGAGCTGGGATGCCAATCAAACTCCGGAACGCCTTGTCGTACAACACAGCGGCGTCATCCAACAGATCTACTGCCAACTCAACGTCTTGCGGAAAATGAAGCAGAATACTCTGAGCTCCATTAAATCGAAGAGTGGCAGCCTGCCGTAGTTTAATCGCGGCACCTTCAGGGCTAAGCGATTCAGTGTCGATAGTATTGGGTTGGGGGAGGCCGATTAGAAGCGACAGGTCAAACATCGCGGAATCCTCCGAGATAGTTCGCAGCGTGAACTATACGGCCGGGGTGGCGCACGAGCTTAAAAGGTGGGCATGCCATTCTCCTTATCTCCTCGGACAAGTAAAACTGCCAACAACCGTTGTCACGCGTTTGGGTGACAAACAGCGTCCGAGGGTACCGGCCAGGCGTAAGCCTGCCCCGCACGATCCGCCATAGAAAAGCAGCAGCTAAGCCTGTGTAAGCACTTCGGATTCCAGTGCCTCTAGAGCTTAAGGTGCCGTTGGACATTGATATATTGCAGGAAGCAGCGTCATCGCTGATGCCGAACCTCATCAACTGCGACGATGATTTCTTAGAAATGCAATCGACTGTGGGAACAGCTAGCCTACTCCCACTTTCGTTCTGCATTGGCTCCTACATGCGCATCCCGCCATCCATCTCCAGAATCCTACCGGTGTAGTAGTCGTTCTCGAAAATGTAAGCCGCCGAATGAGCAATTTCATCCGGCTTGCCCATGCGCTTCAGTGGGATTCCCGACGTCATTTTCTCTAGAGCGTCCGGCTTCATGCCTAGGGTCATCTCGGTTTCGATAAAGCCCGGCGCAATACCCGCCACTCGAATGCCGAAGCGCGCCAGTTCCTTGGCCCAGGTTACGGTCGCTGCGGCGACACCGGCCTTGGCGGCGGAGTAGTTGGTCTGGCCGACGTTGCCGGCACGGGAAATCGACGAGATATTGATGATTGCACCGCTGCTTTTCAGCTCGATCATTTTTGCCGCGACTTCCCGGGTGCACAGGAATACTCCGGTCAGGTTGACATCGATAACCGCCTGCCACTGGGCCAGACTCATCTTGGTCATTTCGCCATCCTTCACCTTGAGCAGCAATCCATCGCGCAGGATGCCGGCATTGTTGATCAAGCCATGGATCGCGCCGAAGTCTTCGGCCACCTGAGTGACCATGTCCGTCACTTGCTCTTCATTGGCGACGTTGCACAGATAAGCTCGAGCCTCGACACCTTTTGCCGCGCAAGCAGCGACAGCGTCGTCGAGCTTTTCCTTGTTGAGGTCGACAAGCGCCAGTTTCGCCCCCTTGTCGGCCAGATACTCGGCCATTGAGCGGCCCAATCCTTGGCAACCCCCGGTGATAATGATGACTTTGTCGTTGAGTTGCATTCGCATGCCCCGATAGCAGGTCAAAGTGAAGGATTTTTAGAGAATCTCTATATGCACCCACTGCACCCGGCTGCACAGGAGAACTACCACATGGAAAAGCGGATACTTTTCACGCACGCTGATCCGTCTTTCGACAGGTTCTGTTCACAGCGCCATAAATTGGATTTAAAAATGGTCTACAACGACCGAGTGCGTCGCCAAGGGATCCTTGGAGTGCTGGAAAAAACACTCCAAGGCGATACCTTTTTTCCGTCTGGCTGATCACTCCGCTATTACTGCGGCTGGAGTTCGACGTTAGGTATCGCAATCCTTGCTATACATTGACTGCCGGAATATTCGCCGCAGACTCTTCCAAGATCAGCTTGTCCAACGCACGGCGCGCGCGAACTGCCGCCGCATCCCCGGGCAACAGGACTGGCTTCAGCGACCAGAAATCTGCTTCGCCCATGTTGACTTGTTGCGCCTCGAGCATTGGTAGATCTTCTTTGCTGAACGGTTCGGTCAGCCCGTCTAGTTGTGCTTGTGCAAACACCTGTCCTTCTTCTCCCATTTCCAAGGGGGCTTGAGTGGAATACCAGTAGTGCGTAGTAGAGTCTGTCTCAGGTGTAAAAAACTGAGGGAAATATGACTCCCGACCCTCTGCTCGCGGTTGCCCCGTGGGCGTTGCGCCGACAAAAATCAGCATGTTAGCCGGTGCATTCCACCGCACATCGATCCAACGATCAACGACCGTGCCGTGCTTAACCCCCAGCGCTGTATAGACAAAATCAGGCAATATTTCCGCAGATGTCTGGCGAAAAGACCAGATGGTATTACCTTCCTCTTCGACACTGGTCGCCGCCTTGCTCACGCTTTCACTGCCGAGCGAACCTGGATGTAAGAACTCGATATGTGACAGATCCAGAATGTTATCCGACTCCAGGACATAGTTAGCTTGGGCGTACAAGTAACCCTTAGCAACAGCATAGCGGGATGGATCTTGACAGCTAAAATCAGGAATCAAGGCCTCGTCAGCTTTCGCTATATCGCCCATCCAAATCCAAATCATGCTGTATTTTTCGACGACCGGGTATCGTTTAACAACGGCGGCTCGAGGGATTTTACCGTCCCCGTGCGGATTGTGAGTACACCCACCAGTGCCATCGAATTTGAGTCCATGGTAAGCGCACTGTACTTCTGATCCGCTTAACTTACCTTTGGATAGTGGAACGAATCGATGCGGGCAGCGATCATAGATCGCCTGGATTTGACCGGTCTCGTCACGAAAAAAAAGAATTGGTTCATTCAAGAGCGTCCTGGTAAATAGCGCCCCTGAATTAATCTCAGTATTCCATGCTGCGACGTACCATGTATTTCTCAAATAATTCATATCCACTGTCCTTTTATATTTGTTAGTAGGAGCAGGCCATATCATGTGCTCAAGATACATTCCAAGCCAGCACAGGTGGCCTTATGACGCATGCAGCAGTTAAGCTCACAGGCTACAACCTGATAAATCTTAGAGATCTAAAACCAAAACTGGGCTTTTCGACCTAGAACAACAGGGAGTGAACTGATTGTTTTTCGCACGCTCTTCTTTTGTCAAAAACATATCTCTGTGATCGGGCTCGCCTTCAAGTACGCGGGTTAAGCACGTCCCGCAGACGCCCTGTTCGCACGAAAGAGGAATATTGATCCCTGCCTCAAGAAGCACCTCAGCCACTGTACTTTCCGCAGGTACAACGAAAGATTGACCGCTGCTGGCGAGGCGTATTTCGAATGTATTAGCTTGCGAAGGTTTTTGAAGGGGAGCCGCAAAGTATTCACGATGAAGACTTTCCTCTGGCCACCCGAGCGCCCTTGCCTCACTTAATACAAATTCTAGAAACCCCGTAGGCCCGCAGACATATAAATGATCTCCCACAACATAACGGCCTAATACTGACTTGGAGTTGAGTTTTTCACCTTCGTCGTCGTAATAGCACGTAACCGCCTCTGCAAAATCAGACGCCTGGATCCGATCTACGAATGCAGCTCGGGATCGCGAACGACTACAATAGTGCATCTCAAATGAAGACCCTAGCTTGTTTAACCGTTGCGCCATGCACAGAATAGGAGTGACGCCAATTCCGCCCGCAAAGAGCAAGGAGCGTTTAGCGTCAGGTGTGAGAGGAAATAAATTTCGGGGCTCGCTTATGATTACGCGCGTGCCCTCATGAAGGAGCTCGTGCATCGCGCGCGAACCTCCTCGAGAAGATGGATCCAGCAAGACAGCGATCTCATATTGAAGCGTGTCCTCTGGACTGCTGTGTATCGAATACTGCCTAACCAGGCCGTTAGGTAGCTGCACATCTATGTGCGCTCCAGCAGAAAATTCAGGTAGAGATGCTCCATCCGCTCGGATTAGGTGGAAGGAGAATATGTCATCAGCTGCAAGAATTTTTTTTGTGACGATAGCTTCAATCATGATCTTACAACCTCGTAACATTTCTTGTTTTTTTAGCCTACAAACATACATAGGTGAGCCGCCCCATACGTTCGCTCAGCTCTCGAATGGGCGCACCTCACTGAGCTGCAGTGGGTCGGAGTCAGTGGTGGATGTGCAACACGCGACGTCGATCCCAGCACGAACTCCTAGGCGACCACTCTGCCCGCTGCCCATGCTCTGCACGAGTTCATCTCATGAACCATAGGCGTCCGTTGAACAAACTTTTCATTTCCCGCCTCTCCTCCATGATTGGTTTCACAAAAACGCACCTCGATGAGGGCTAATAAAAGTTGGAGGATTCCATGTTCATTTATTCCGCACGTTCCGTCTCGTTTACCCTCCCGCCCCCCGTGGACGTCACGTCCAAAAGTTGGCCTGTCGGCGATTTTGCCTCGCTCTAGAGCTCATCCTTTTTCGACTCCGAAAAGGGCAGCACCCGGTTCACTAGACTAATGCTGAGGATTAAGCATGGCAATTGTTGGAATTGAATCTCTTGTTTACGGCGTTGATGACGTCGCTCTTTGCACGCAGTATTTGAAAGATTTTGGGCTATCGCTGAAGCAAGGCGATACAACAGAGTCAGTATTTGAGCTCAAAGAAGGCTCAAAGGTGGTAGTTAGACTAATGGATGACTATCGGATGCCCAATACGAGCCAAGTCGGCATCGGAGTTCGAGAAGTTATCTGGGGAGTTGATTCTGAATTAGCTCTTGATGTGCTGATCCAGAACCTGAAGCAGGATCGGGAGGTGCTCATCAGTGAAGATGGTGTAGCTCGTTTCCTTACAGATGGCGGACTCGCCTTTGGCCTTAGGCTCTTTACAAAAAAACCTGTAGTGAGCGCCCCGCCTCTTACCAACGCACCTGGATATGTTCAGCGCCTCAACACGCCCCGCCCTTGGCGCACGCATGCAGCTCCCAAAACTATTAATCATGTAGTTTTCGCGATGCCCAACTTTCTCCAAGAGACCGCTTTTTTTCAAGAGCGTCTTGGATTCAAGTTATCTGATTATCAGCACGACGTAGGCGTCTACCTGCGCGCAGACGGCACCAACAACCATCATTCATTGCTCGCAATAAATGCCTCTGGGCCTCTGCCTGGCATGGATGGAAAACTGCGCTTCCATCACGCTAACTTTGGGGTGTCTGACATTGATGAGTTGATGGTGGGGGTTAATAACATGGAACGCGCCGGGTGGCCTAAGTCGCATTTTGGACTTGGACGGCATCGCGTCGACTCTGCACTGTTCTATTACTTGCCGTGCCCCGCAGGCGGGGAAATCGAGTACGGGACAGACTCCGACTATGTTGACGACACTTGGGTGCCCCGAGAATGGCCAGTTCCACTTTTCGCTTATTCCCACTGGGTACAAGAAATCCCACCGTTCCTGGCGCAAGCACCAGAGTGGGATGTTCGTTACCTCACCGATGGGAAGATTCCGACGGCTCAGTAATTAGCTTCAGTAAATAATATTAGTTTCAGCAAACAATAATTCCAAAATATTGCAGGTGGCTAAAGTGGCAATTCGCAAGGTCTTGATTATTGGAGGTGGCATCGGAGGTCTAACCGCCGCTATCGCACTTCATCGAAAAGGGATTGAAGCCGATGTAATCGAGCGCGATCCAAGTTGGTCTGTTTACGGTGTCGGAATAATTCAACCTTCGAATGTTCTGCGTGCTCTATGCGATATCGGATTGGGCGATGCTTGCGTGCGAGATGGCCGTGGCTTTAAGGGATGGCGTTTCTGCGACGCCCAAGGCAATCAACTAGGTGAAGGTTGTGGGCATAACGTGCTCGGTTCCGATTACCCCCCAATCAACGGAATCCGTCGACCGGCACTGCATAACATTTTGACTGAGACCACCCTGGGGCAAGGAACCTCGGTTCGTTTGGGTGTCACGCTCTCCTCCTGGAAAGAAGATGCTGATGGTATCGATGCCGTATTCAGTGACGGTACTGAAGGGCGATACGACCTCATCGTCGGTGCGGACGGTGCCTTTTCGCAGCTGCGCCATCAGCTGTTCGGCGATGTTGTAAAGCCGCACTTCACAGGCCAAGGCGTGTGGCGCCATAACTTTGAGCGTCCTCGTGATCTGGACTGGGGAATGATTTTCTTTGGGGCTAAGAGCAAAGCCGGTCTTGTGCCACTTTCAGAAACGCTCATGTACCTATTCGTTGCCACGCCAGAACCAGGTAATCCAAGGCATCCAACAGATCAGTTGCATACCCTTCTTAAGGAGAGGCTCTCTGAATACGGCGGAATTGTGAAGCAGTTGAGCGAACAGATTGTGGACGCGAAGGATGTGGTCTATCGGCCAATGGAAGTGGTCATGCTCCCAGAACCTTGGCACAAGGGTCGAGTCGTCCTAATTGGTGATTCTGCTCACTCGAGTACCCCGCACCTTGCGGAGGGTGCAGGGATGGCCATCGAGGATTCAGTCCTACTCGCTGAGATGTTAGCCGCTAACACTGGCAGCCTAGGATCGGCATTAACTTCGTTCGAACAGCGCCGGATGCCCAGAGCAAAGCTCGTTTACGACGTAAGTGTACGGTTGGGTGAATGGGAAATGGCTCAGTGGGAAGGAAGGCCTCACGGTGATGCCGGTGCGTTAATGAACAGTACCTATACCACGTTGATGCAACCCATCTAACTGCGCAATTAGTTAACACTAATATTGGATAACGACAATGAGCAAGGTCATTATTACGTGTGCGATCACCGGTTCGGCTCACGTGCCGAGTATGTCTCGCTATCTACCTCTAACTCCTGACGACATTGCTGCCCAAGCGATTGAAGCTGCTGAAGCGGGCGCAGCAATCTTGCATCTGCACGCTCGTGACCCTCGAGATGGCCGGCCCACCTCAGCCCCTGAAGTCTTTGACCAGTTTGTGCCTCGCATAGCGCAGGCAACTGATGCAGTGATAAACATAACTACAGGTGGAAGTGTGCACATGTCGCTTGAAGAGCGACTTGCCTATGCTTTGCAGATCAAGCCGGAATTATGTTCCCTGAACATGGGGTCAATGAACTTCTCGCTTCATCCACTTGCGCGAAAGATCACGGACTATCGTTTCGAGTGGGAGAAACCCTATCTAGAGGCTTTCGAAGATACGATCTTCCGGAATACGTTCAAAGATATAAAAAACATTATGTTGAAGTTGGGTGAGGAATGCGGCACCCGGTTTGAATTCGAATGCTACGACATTGGCCACCTATACAGTCTCGCGTTTTTCGTTGAGGAAGGTCTCATTAAACCTCCGCTCTTCATCCAGTCAATTTATGGCGTACTCGGGGGCATGGGCCCTGACCCGGAAAATCTTTCGATGATGCGCACTACAGCTGACAGGTTATTCGGACGTGCGAATTATCAATTTTCAGTCCTTGGGGCAGGACGGCATCAGATGCCTCTTGCTGCCGTGTCAGCAGTCATGGGCGGTAATGTTCGCGTAGGTCTCGAAGACAGCGTGTATTTGGCCAAAGGCGAACTTGCAGTCAGCAATGCAGACCAGGTGCGCAAAGTACGCCGCATCCTTGATGAACTGTCTCTTGAGGTGGCAACACCCGACGAAGCACGGACGATTCTCAACCTGAAAGGCCGCGCCGCAGTCAATTTGTGAGGAACAGAAAATGATCGAATATTTCCCAACTAATTATGTATGGAACCTGTCCGTTAACCTTGCGTTAGCGACAGGTGGAAATTACGGTGAAATAGACGACGTTTGTCGTCCATTGGTTGAGCCGTCCCAACGTTCGGACGATAGTGGCGCCGAGGCTTTCTTCCACGCCTGGAGTAGCCTCGGTGATCGCCTGTACTCACTAGCAGAGGCTGACCTGGCTGCTGGGCGAAAACTTAGCGCCGGTGCGAAATTGGAGCGTGCTGCAGTTTATTACATGACTGCCGAGCGAGTGACACACCCGACTTTCGAGCCACGAAAGCCTGTCTACAAAAAGGGGCTGGCATGCTTTGTACAGCACACTGAGCTGTCCGAGGCCAACTGCCGGCGGGTAGATATTCCCTACAACGGTACCACGCTTGCCGGGCTGTTTGTGGCGGCAAAGGGTGGCAATGCGAAGGCACCCTGTATTGTTCTAGCCAACGGCCTGGATAGTTTCAAAGAGATGATCTATGGCAGTGGTATTCAAAGCGCACTCGCTGATCGCGGCATTTCAAGCATTTCTGTGGATCAACCGGGTACCGGAGAGGCCTTGCGCTTGAACAGCTTGACTGCCCTGATTGAGTCCGAAGTTTGGGCCGGTGCGGTGATCGACTATCTGGAACAGCGCGACGACGTGGACAGCGACAACATAGGCATGTGCGCCTGGTCGCTGGGCGGTTACTACGCACCGCGTGCGGTGGCAATGGAGAAACGATTCAAGCTATGTGTCGCTTGGGGCGCGAACTTCAATTGGGGTGAATTGCAGAAACGTCGCCTTGCTCGTGAGGGTGACATTCCTGTTCCACATTACTGGGATCATGTCCAGTGGGTATGGGGTACAAATGACGTCAGCGAATTCATCTCCTTTGCTGAGGGCATTACCTTGGCCCCAGTCATCGATAAGATTACGGTGCCCTTCCTGATCACTCATGGTGATGCTGATCGTCAGATTCCCCGCGAATATGCTCATCAGCAATATGATGGAGCGGTTAACAGCCCCAAGCGTGAGCTTAAATTTTTCACCCGTGATGAAGGGGGAATTGAACATGTAAGCGCAGACAACATGACGAATGTCCGCGACTTTATTGCCGACTGGATTGCTGAAACCTTCGCGGAGCTGGGTGTGAGCGGAGTTAGGACGTGAGCGCGCTCAAGAATCCACTGCAGGGTTGGATACTCGACAGATCGGACATCAGTTACGTTGGACACGATCTATGTCGCCCCGAATGCATTCTCGCCGAGCGTGACGGCACACTGTGGAGTGCGGACGCTCGGGGAGGTGTAATGCGCATCGGGCCCGACGGCGCCCAGCATTTGATCGTTCAGCACCAAAGTGCTCACTTCGACCTAGCCGCTGACGCTCGTTCTAGTCTTCTTACTGGAACGTTGCCCAACGGGCTCGCTTTCGCTAGGAACGGGGATTTTCTAATCGCCAATTTTGGGACTGACGCATTGGAGGTCATGACTCGAGATGGGCGTTCGCGATTGCTGCATGACAGTATTGACGGACGCCCAATTGGAAAAGTCAACTACGTGCTTAGAGACTCCAAAGATCGGATTTGGCTGACGATCTCCACTCGTACTAACCCTTGGAGCGACGCGATTCGCAATGATCTCGCAGATGGATACATTGCGTTAATAGATGACCGTGGATTGCGGATCGTTGCTGAAGGTTTTGCCTTTACCAACGAAATTCGCCTTGATGCGAATGAAGAGTATCTCTACGTCGCCGAGACTACCGCAAATCACGTCTCCCGGTTGAAAGTTGGAGCTGACGGAGAGCTTTCGGGTCGGGAGGTATTTGGCCCGAGTAATCTGGGACAAGGTGTCATTGACGGTATTGCTTTCGACTCACACGGGAATCTATGGGGAGCAATGTGCTTCTCCGACAGAATAATTGCAATTACTCCGGAAGGTGAACTAACGACTATCTTCGATGACGGTAAAGGGCCTGCGCTCGATAAATTTGAGCGCGAGTTTCACTCGGGAAAAGCTGTCTCCTTTGAAACTTTGGCTGCGTGCGGCGGAATCGTTTCTCCTTGGATGGCAAGTATCACATTCGGAGGCCCCGATCTAAAAACCGTTTACGTCGGCAGTCTGAAGGGCACGACCATACCTAGTTTTCAATCACCCGTAGCAGGCTTACCAATGATTCATTGGCGCTGATATGACCTAATGCACTGTATAGGTGTGGAATGCTGCGGCACTAGATGGAGCATTTAATTAAGTGCCCCATCTGCGGCAATCTTGACACGCACCCGTCCTCAGGTGTTAGACGGCCCTGAGCTCGCTTAATTGCTTGTAAACACAAATACAACCTCACACAAACATCAAAAATAAAAATAAAGGTGATTCCTATGGTTAAGCCAATTTTACCGTTTTGCTTTCCTGTAGCTTGTACGCTCATGATGCTTAGTCAAAATTTCGCATCCGCAACCGAAAATGGCCAGCAGCGATACCCGATAGGAATTAACACGGTTCTAAACGGGATTATGCCGGAGCCTGGGAAGACACAGTTCTATAACTATAGCCTCTACTACTCCGCTGATAAATTGGCGGATAAGAATGGCAACGAAGCACTCCCAAAATTCAGTGCAGACGTAGTCGTTGACGCCATGCGAGTGGTGCATACGTGGGATGTTGATGCGGGGCCATTTCAGTTGGCATCCGGATTAGTGGTTCCGCTGATCTACAATAAGGTCGAGCTTCCATTTGGTAGAGATTCAACCAGTGGCGTGGGCGACATAGTCCTTTCCGGTTTATACCTTGGTTACCGAAATATAGATGCAAGTTTTTACTCGTTCTTAGCGCTGGATTTTACTCTTCCAACTGGCAGATATTCCGATGAGCGCATCGCTAATGTTGGAGCAAATACATATGGATTTGCACCGAGTTTAAATGCGACTTGGTTTCCGACACCGAAAACAGAGCTTTCTGCCACTGTAGGGTACGAAATCAACTCTCCAAACCATGATACAAATTACCATTCAGGTAACATCGCTTTTGCAGAATGGATTGTAGGTTACTCAGTTTTACCGAACCTACAGCTTGGCGTGCAGGGCTACGCCTTGCAGCAGATCACTGATGACAAATCAGGATCAGTAGAGATTGATGACGGCTACCGTGGTAAGGCCTTCGCGATTGGCCCACAGGTTCGATACAATTTCACTGCCAATTCAGGGATCGCTGTCAAATGGCAACATGAATTCGATGTACGCAATCGACCTGAGGGCGACCGGCTTTGGGTTCAGTTTTCGTTTCCTTTATAGGAGCTCAGGGCCAATAAAGCACGCTACAGGCAAGCTGAATTGGCCCTGGCTGCCCTGCCTGCAGATCGCCTATACCGTCATGTTTTTGACAGGCGCGCTTTGAAGATCTCTTGCGTTACGTCCAGGTTGAAGTAAATTCAGGGAATAAACTGTCCTGAGGTCTGCTCCGTCAAATGCGCCTGAATAAATTCGATTTGAACAATATCGTCTGCCTTGACGCGTTGTTGGCTGAGAAAAGCATTACGCGTGCAGCTGATCGACTATTTTTAAGCCGCCCTGCAATGAGCAACGCATTAGCGCGTCTTCGTGAATATTTCAATGACGAGATTCTGACGCAGGTTGGGAAAACGATGGTTTTGACACCGTTTGCTCAATCGTTACAAGTCCCTGTACGAGATCTGCTTTTACGGATGCAGGCTATAACATCTGCGTCGCCCTCCAACATTGACCTTGCCACCGTTGATCGCCGTCTTTCAGTCACCTGCTCCGACTACGTTGCGTCGATATTCATCCCGCTGGTTCTCGCGCATATATACAAGCGTGCACCAGGTATCGCGTTCGATATCCGTCCATTTTCGGGTCGTTTTTTAGAGGAAATCGAAAGCGGAGAGGTTGATTTTCTGATCACATCCGACACTGTGATCAGCGATGAGCATCCCTCGGAGAGACTCTTCACTGACACTTTTTCTTGCGTCATCTGGGATGAAAATAAGAAATTTGGTGACTCTATTAGATTGGAGGAATATCTAGGCTTGGGCCATGTGGTGGCCCAATGGGGATTGGGACGTGTGAAGGCTTTAGACGAGCAGTTCCTGAGAGAACATAACCTGAACCGACGCATCGAGACCTGGGTTTCAACCTTCACACAAATACCTCAGTGTGTTGTTGGTACAGACCGGGTTGGCACATTGCCTACCCGATTAGCACGTTGGGCAGCCCAACGCTGGCCGCTTCGTATCTTCGAATGTCCAGTCCCTATCCCTCCCCTTGTCGAAATGATGCAGTGGCACGCATATCAGCAGTCGGATCCAGTTCAAACTTGGGTTCGAGAGCAATTCAGGCATATAGGTAGCGTGCTTACCACTCAGGATGGTAATTGATATCGTCCTTTTGAATTGCGATCAAGATAGGCTATCGGGTGTGGCAGATTGTGGTTGCGGGTCAAACGCTTTGGCCAGTTCGACTGCAAGCTACGGGCCATGGCATTGCTATCTCGGGAGGTAGTCCAATTGGTATTCCAGTTAACATTCGTTACGAATATTTATGAAAATAATCAAAAGCATAAGAGACCGATTCAGATTACCCCGGCCCACCAACTCAACAAAAAAGACGTCCATGGACGTCTTTTTTTGTGCCTGGAATTCCGTAAGCACGGGGGGTTATGCCTAGGGCGGCGTCAGTCGCCAAATTAGCTTGGCACTACGAATCAATCAGCCTTCAATTACTTCCAACCGTTGCTTCAGCCGCTCATTCACCAATGCCCCGTGCACCCCAGAGTGGATCTCACGATGACAACTCGGGCACACAGCCCCCACAAAACGTGGGTGATCTAACCCGCCATCCGAGAGCCGGTTTACATGATGTGGCTCTAAGTAGGGCGTGCCGTCCTTTTTTATGAATGGCGCCGGCTTCTCACAGCTTTCGCACTCCCCTTGGGCGCGCATCAGAACATAGTGGGCGACCTTTCGGCTTCGTTGGTAAATCTTACGTGGCGCGGACTGGCCTACTTCATCACTACCGGGCTTACATGCAGCCAGCGCAGCCAATCGAGCGGCGGCCAGAGAGTCGGGAAGGTCAGCCTCATCCTCCACTTCGGCCTGCATGGTCCCACTAGAAATACCCGAAGGCACCAACCGAAAAACAAGCGCAGCACGATCCTGTCCGTCCACATCCGGCTGGGTTCTCGTAAACATGTCGGCGCATGAAAACTCGCCCATGTAGGCGTAGCCATTCCCTTTACCGAGAGACTTGAACAAGTACAGCGCGCGGCCGTCCACAGCATGCTCAGCAATGGCCCGATTGCCGCGGGTCAAGGTCATCGGCCCGCGTTGCCCCTCCCCCGTGTAAAAGTAAGCGCCCCCTTCCCAGTGGTCGGCATACCCATATTGCTCGCCGCTTTCACCTGTAAACAAAAAAATCGCGGGGTGGGTAGCGGACGCCGCAATGCCGCTCTGCTGGCTTCCGCCGAACAGTCCGTTGATCTCAGTTTTGCGGTCGTATACAGCTTCCGGCGTGAACTGTAACTCTGGCTCACCCTCCCCTCGCGGTAGCTCCACAATCGTGAAGCCTCGCTTCTCTAGGAAGCTGTTGGTCGGACGACCACCGGAGAACTCTCCTACAGCAATGCCGGTAGCCAGGGAGACTATTTTCTTCGCAGGATACAGCTCACCGCCGACGTTAACGGCATAACGGTGGGCCAGATTATTTTCCCAGCCCTGCCACTCGCTCTTACTTCGGTATTCACGGTCAAATTCCAGCAAAGCTTTGCCTATTCGTTCCTTCGAAACCGCTTTTATCGCCACGAGTCACGCCCTTTGTCGCCGTAGGTTGTAGGAAAACTCCTATCGTCGCCAAAGTGCACCAGGGTTTCAACACGTAACAGGGCGAACAGCCATTATCTTTGGGGGCTGATGCTCGATCGTGGCCATTTGGCTGATGCATCAGTACTTTTCTCAAACTTGCGGCCAAGCCCCTAAGCGCGGCATTTACCGCGTGAATACCTCAACACTTCCTCCCCCCCTCCCGCCCATCCCCAAACACCCGCGCCTCCTGCTCCCGCAACTCCTGCGTCAACTCCGCCCCAAAATCCTCCATCTCAAACACCTGCCGAATCTCTATCTCAGCCTCAGTCCCCGGCATCGGATTCGGGCAGCGCTTAACCCATTCAACCGCCTCCTCTTTCGACTTCACCTGCCACAGCCAATACCCGGCAATCAACTCCTTGGTCTCGGCAAACGGCCCATCGATGACCGTGTGCGTGTCCCCCCTGAAACGCACCCGTGCCCCTTTGCTGCTGGGGTGCAGGCCTTCGCCGGCAAGGAGGATCCCGGCCTTGAGCAGTTCTTCGTTGTAATTGCCCATCTCGGTCAACAGCGCTTCGCTGGGCATTTTGCCGGCTTCGGAATCCTGGCTGGCTTTGATGATGATCATGAATCGCATGGCGGTTGCTCCTTTGGATTGGGTGACCTGACAAGTAGTCGAACGGCCGCTGTGCAAATCGACGGCACAGGACAAAAAGATTTGCCGCCGCGCAGCAACCCTGGCGGCTGGCCAAGCCCTGGATTCCTGCTAGCGTTTGAACCAGCGCTCGCCGGCACAACCCATTTCGCAAGGGACTCCATGACCACCGTCAAAGACCGTCTCAAACAAGGCAAGGATGCGCGCAAGCACTGCCCGCGCAGTTCCCAGGCGCAGCACCAGCAGAGCGAGCGCGATCCGATTCCGTTGATCAGGGCTTCCAGTGAGGGCCGGGTGCAGTCGTTGGTGGCTTTGCGTTACGGGCGCATGCTGGTGTCGCCGTTCACTTTCTACCGGGGCAACGCCTTGCTGCAGGCCCACGACCTGTCCCGCACGCCGGACATGGGTTTGCGCTCAACGATCTGTGGCGATTGTCACTTGATGAACTTCGGCGGTTTTGCCACCCCGGAGCGCAATCTGTTGTTCAGCGTCAATGACTTCGACGAGGTCCATCCGGGCCCTTGGGAGTGGGATCTCAAGCGCTTGGTGGCGAGTTTTCTGATTGCTGCGCGGGACCTGCGCCATGGGGCGACGGTGGAGGAGAATGTCTGCCGTCAGTTGATTGGCGCCTACCAGCAGAGCATGGCGGTGTGTGCCGAGCAGAGCGCCCTGGAAATCTGGTACGACTCGATTACCTACGACGATCTGCTGCGACAGGCGCGCTCGGACAACACCCTGGAGCACGTGCAGCGAGCCATGGAAAAAGCCGAGCGCCGTACCCATGCCGAGTTGCTGCCGAAAATCTGTGAGCGGGATAACCAGGGCCGGTTGCTGATTCGCGATGACCTGCCGGAAATCTTCCACTTGCACAACACCACCACGTTGCTCGACGCCGACGACGCCTGGTTGCGCCTGGCCGATTGGCGGCCGCTGTATGACACCCTGATGCGCGATTATCGCAGCACCCTGGCCGGTGACCGCCGGGAGTTGCTGGCGCGTTTCCAGGTGCAGGACCTGGCCTTCAAGGTCGTTGGCGTGGGCAGCGTCGGCACCCGCTGCATGGTCGCGCTGATGACCGATAATCAGGAGCGTCCGCTGTTCCTGCAGATCAAGGAAGCCCGGCGTTCAGTGCTCGCCGACTACGTCAAAAGCAGATCCCGCGCCCGCCACAACGGCCAGCGCGTAGTGGAGGGACAACGCTTGATGCAGTCGGCCAGCGACCTGTTCCTGGGTTGGACCACTGGCCCCCATGGCCGGCATTTTTACGTGCGCCAGCTACGGGACATGAAGGTCTCGGCGGAGCTGGAAACCTTCGATGACGAAACCTTCGCCGCCTACGCGCGCACCTGCGGCCGGGCGCTGGCCCGCGCCCATGCCAAGGCCTCGGGGCAGGCAGCGTTGATCAGTGGCTACATCGGCAAGAGCGATACCCTGGCCGACGCCCTGTACCAGTACGCCCAGGCCTACTCGGACCAGAACGAGCGCGACTTCGAGCGCTTCCAACAGGCCTGCCGCAAGGGTCGCCTGCTGGCCCGATCGGAAGCGGACTTCGCCGCCGACCATCTCCCGTAAAGCCTCCTCCGCTGCTGAAAACACCGGAAGTGTGATACCTATAGCGCCCCGTCGAACCCACGCGATTCCCGAGGCTCTGCATGAAGTTCACCACCATTTCCGTTGCGCGCAAGCTCAAGTTCTACCAGTTGGTGGTGTTCGACCAGGTGCTGCAAAGCGGCTCGCTGGTCCGGGCTGCGCAGGCGCTGAATCTGACTCAGCCGGCGGTGACCAAGATCATTCATGAGCTGGAATCGTACTTCGACGCGCCGCTGCTGATTCGTGGCAATCGCGGGGTCAGCGCCACCGAACTGGGTGAGTTGGTGGTGCGCCGGGCCAAGTCGTTGCTGGCCGAACTGCGCTCGCTGACCGACGAGGTCAATGCCTTCCAGGAGGGCACCTCGGGGCACGTGATGGTCGGGACGCTGATTTCCGCGTCCACCTCGTTGTTGCCCCGGGCCATGCAGTTGCTCAAGCAACAGGCACCGGGGGTGCTGGTGTCGTTGCGGGTCGGGCAGATGGACCAGTTGTTCCCGGCGCTGGCCGTGGGCGAAGTGGACCTGGTGGTGGGCCGGGTACCTGATGACTGGCGCTGGCGCAACGAGTCGCCGATGCTCGACGTCGAGGTGCTGTATGCCGAGCAATTGAGTGTGGTGGCCGGCGCCAACCATCCCCTGCAGGGTCAGGCACCGGTCAGCCTCGCCGATCTGCACGCCTACCCGTGGGTGCTGCCGACCCGCGATTCCCTGCTGCGCCGCACCGCCGACAAGCTGTTCGCCGACGCCAACCTGAGCACCCCGGGCAACGTGGTCGAGTCGCTGTCGATCCTCACCAACATCACCCTGATGCAGGACCAGCAGACCGTGGCACTGATGCCCTACGAGGCGTCGCAGCAGTTTGTCAGCGCCGGCCTGCTCAAGGCCTTCGACCTCGGCGCGCCGTTGCAGTTTGGCGATATCGGCTGCTTCTTCTCCAACACCCGCGCCCTGGGGCCGGCAGCACGGCTGTTCCGCGAATGCCTGAACCAAGCGCGTAGCGAGTCGGATCAACTCCCATAGGGAAATTCGGAAAGATCGCAACCTTCGGCAGCTCACCTGGTATTCCAGATCGACATATCAAGGCACGACCTTTTTATTATTCACTAATAGCCACCCTCCCTACACTCCCTCCGACTACCCACGTTTTCCGGAGGTTGATGTGTCTGCACCCCTGCAGTTGCTGCGTAATTACATCTCGGGCGAATTCGTCGCCAGCGAGCAGACCTTCCCCAATGTGTCGCCCATCGATGGCCGGACCCTCAGCCAGGTCTGCGAAGCCGACGAGGCCCTGGTCGCGCGTGCCGTCGCGGCGGCCAAGGCTGCGCAGCACGGGCCCTGGGGCGACTACAGCGCGAGCCAGCGTGCCGCCGTGTTGCAGCGTATCGCCGATGCCATCGAACGTCGCTTCGAAGACTTTGTCGCCGCCGAAGTGGCCGACACCGGGCGTCCGGTGCAGCAGGCGCGGACCCTGGACATCGCCCGGGGTATTCACAACTTCCGCACCTTCGCCGAACTGATCAACCAGGCCGGCAGCGAGTGCTTCGAGATGCGCGCCGCCGATGGCAACGACGTTTTCAGCTACTCGGTACGCAAGCCCCATGGCGTGGTGGCAATCATCTCGCCGTGGAACCTGCCGATGTTGCTGATGACCTGGAAGGTCGCCCCGGCCCTGGCCTGTGGCAACTCGGTGGTGATCAAGCCCTCCGAGGACTCCCCTTCCACTGCCACCTTGCTGGCCGAGGTGATGCACGAAGTCGGGTTGCCGGCGGGCGTGTTCAACCTGGTACACGGCTTCGGCCCGGGCTCGGCCGGTGAGTTCCTGACCCGCCACCCGGACGTCGACGCCATCACCTTTACCGGTGAGTCGCGCACCGGCGAAACCATCATGAAAGTCGCCGCCGAAGGCATCCGGGACGTGTCGTTCGAACTGGGTGGCAAGAACGCCGCGGTGGTGTTTGCCGACTGCGATTTTGACGCGGCAGTGGCCGGCGTCCTGCGCTCCAGCTTCACCAACTCAGGCCAGGTCTGCCTGTGCTCGGAGCGGGTGTATGTGGAGCGGCCGATCTACGAACGCTTCGTTGCCGCCATGAAAGCCGGGGCCGAGGCGCTGAAGATCGGCTACCCGGATGAAGACGGGGTGAACATGGGCTCGTTGATTTCCCACAAGCACCGCGACAAGGTCCTGGGCTACTTCGAACTGGCCCGCAGCGAAGGCGCGACCCTGGTCACGGGCGGCGGCGTGCCGCACTTCGGCGACGAGCGCGACAACGGCGCCTACGTGCAACCGACCATCTGGACTGACCTCTCTGACGACGCCCGTTGCGTGCGAGAAGAAGTGTTCGGCCCGGTATGCCATATCGCCCCGTTCGACCGCGATGAAGAAGTGGTGCAACGGGTCAACGACTCGGCCTATGGCCTGGCCACCGCCCTCTGGACCCGTGACCTGAAGCGCGCGCACCGGCTTTCACGGCGTTTCGAGGTCGGCATGGTCTGGGTCAACACCTGGTTCCTGCGCGACCTGCGCACCCCGTTTGGCGGCACTCGCCTGTCCGGACTGGGCCGTGAAGGGGGACGCCACTCCCTGGATTTCTACTCGCAAATCACCACCATCTGCGTCAACCCTTGAGCCCCGGAGTCTCGTCCATGCATGCAGCTCTCATCGAAGCGGCCAACCGGCTGCGCCAGGCCGAACGCGACGGGCAACCCTGCCCGCCGGTTCGCGAACTGATCGCCAGCGCCCTCGCCGCGGATCCCACGGCAGACCCGGTCGCCCTCGCCTACGCCGTGCAACACCACAACACCCAAGCCGCCATTACTGCCGGGCAACGTCCGGTCGGGCGCAAGATCGGCCTGACCTCCTACGCGGTCCAGCAGCAACTGGGGGTCGATCAGCCGGACTTCGGTCAACTGTTCGCCAGCATGGCCCGCGGTGACGATCAGCCGATTGCCTGGAGTGACACCCAGCAGCCCAAAGTCGAGGCGGAAATCGCCCTGGTGCTGGAACACGACCTGTGCCACGAGCGCCACACCATGGCCGACCTGATCCGCGCCACCGCCTTCGCCCTGCCGGCCATCGAAGTGGTGGGCAGCCGAATCGCCCAGTGGGACATCCGGCTGGTCGACACCATCGCCGACAACGCCTCCTCGGGCCTGTTCGTGCTCGGCAGTCGCCCGGTACAACTGGCGCAACTGGACCTGGTGCGCTGCGGCATGAGCATGACCCTGGGCGGCGAGCCGGTATCGGTGGGCGCCGGTGCGGCGTGCCTGGGCAACCCGTTGAACGCGGCGCTGTGGCTGGCCGACACCATGGTCCGGTTCGGTGCGCCGTTGCGCGCCGGCGACATCCTCCTGACAGGCGCCCTCGGGCCGATGGTCGCGGCCCAACCGGGCAATGTGTTTACTGCCCATATCCAGGGCCTGGGCAGCGTCACCGCGGCCTTTGAACGGAGCGCTGGCCATGACTGACAAGCTGAAGGTCGCCATCATCGGCTCCGGCAACATCGGCACCGACCTGATGATCAAGGTCCTGCGCAACGCCCAACACCTGGAAATGGCGGTGATGGTCGGCATCGACCCGGCCTCCGACGGCCTGGCCCGTGCCGCACGCATGGGCGTGGCGACCACCCACGAAGGGGTTGAAGGGCTGGCGCGAATGGAGGTATTCCAGGACATCGACTTCGTGTTCGATGCCACCTCGGCCAGCGCCCATGTCGCCAACGACACGTTCCTGCGGGCCATCAAGCCCGGCATCCGCCTGATCGACCTGACGCCTGCGGCGATTGGCCCGTACTGCGTGCCGGTGGTCAATCTGGAGCAGAATCTGCACCAGCTCAACGTCAACATGGTCACCTGCGGCGGCCAAGCGACGATCCCGATGGTGGCCGCCGTGTCGCGCATCGCCAAGGTGCATTACGCCGAGATCGTCGCCTCCATCGCCAGCAAGTCCGCCGGACCCGGCACCCGGGCCAACATCGACGAGTTCACCGAGACCACCTCCAAGGCCATCGAAGTCCTCGGCGGCGCCGGCAAGGGCAAGGCGATCATCGTGATGAACCCGGCGGAGCCACCCTTGATCATGCGCGACACCGTGTTCGTGCTGTCGGACGCCGCCGATCAAGCCCAGGTCCAAGCCTCCATCGAAGAAATGGCGACCGCGGTGCAGGCCTATGTGCCGGGCTATCGCCTCAAGCAAACAATACAGTTCGACGTGATTCCCGAGCAGGCGCCGCTGCACATTCCCGGCCTGGGCACCTTCTCGGGGCTCAAGACCTCGGTGTTCCTCGAGGTCGAAGGCGCCGCCCATTACTTGCCCGCCTACGCCGGCAATCTCGACATCATGACCTCCGCTGCCTTGGCCACCGCCGAGCGCATGGCGCAGTCGATGCTCAACGCCTGAGGAGCCTTGCGATGACCTTCAACCCCGGTAAAAAGCTCTACACCTGCGATGTGACCCTGCGCGACGGCAGCCATGCGATTCGTCACCAGTACTCGATCCAGAACGTGCAGGACATCGCCCGCGCCCTGGACAAGGCCCGCGTCGACGCCATCGAAGTGGCCCACGGCGATGGCCTGCAAGGGTCGAGCTTCAACTATGGTTTCGCCGCCCACACCGACCTTGAGTGGATCGAAGCGGCGGCGGATGTGATCAGCCACGCCAAGATCACTACCTTGCTGTTGCCCGGGATCGGCACGGTCCACGACTTGAAAGCGGCCTACAACGCCGGGGCACGGGTGGTGCGCATCGCCACCCATTGCACCGAGGCGGATGTCTCCCGACAGCACATCGAGTACGCCCGCGCGTTGGGCATGGACACCGTGGGGTTCTTGATGATGAGCCACATGATCCCCGCCGAGCAGCTTGCCGCCCAAGCCAAACTGATGGAAAGCTACGGCGCCACGTGCGTGTACATGGCCGACTCCGGGGGTGCGATGAGCATGCAGGATGTGCGCGAGCGTTTGCGCGCCTTCAAGGCGGTGCTCAAGCCCGAGACCCAGACCGGCATGCACGCCCACCACAACCTGGCGCTGGGGGTGGCCAACTCGATTGTCGCGGTCGAGGAAGGCTGCGACCGCATCGACGCCAGCCTCGCGGGCATGGGCGCCGGTGCCGGTAACGCGCCGCTGGAAGTGTTCATCGCCGCCGCCGACCGCCTGGGCTGGAACCACGGCACCGACCTCTACACCTTGATGGACGCCGCCGATGACATCGTCCGCCCGCTGCAAGACCGTCCGGTGCGGGTCGACCGCGAATCCCTGGCCTTGGGGTATGCCGGCGTGTACTCCAGCTTCTTGCGCCACGCGGAAATCGCCGCGCAGAAGTACGGCATCAAGGCGGTGGACATCCTCGTCGAGCTGGGCAAGCGACGCATGGTCGGCGGCCAGGAAGACATGATCGTCGACGTCGCCCTGGACCTGCTCAAACGCTAACCCCACTGACCCCACACACCCCAATGTGGGAGCGAGCTTGCTCGCGATGACTGAGTGCCAGTCGACATCACCGTTGCCTGACACATCGCCATCGCGAGCAAGCTCGCTCCCACAGGAGAACCGGGCATGTTCGCCCTTGGAGCAACACCCATGACCACCGACATCGCCTACATCGCCAAGGCCCTGGACCAGGCAGCACGCAAAGCCGAAGCCGTGGCGCAGTTCAGTACCCACACGCCGTTCAGCCTCGATGAGGCCTACCAGATCCAGCGGGCATCGATGCACCATCGCTACGCTGGCGGCGAGCGCCAGATCGGCCTCAAACTGGGCTTCACCAGCCGGGCGAAGATGATCCAGATGGGCGTCGACAGCCTGATCTGGGGCTGGCTCACCGACGCCATGCTCGAAGAAGACGGCGGCATCGTCGACCTGCAGCGCTACATCCATCCACGAGCCGAACCCGAGGTGTGCTTTCTCACCCGGCGCACCATCGACCGCCCCTTGACCGCACTGGAAGCGGTCGACTACCTGGAAGCCGTGGCACCGGCGATCGAGATCATCGACTCGCGCTACCAGGCCTTCAAGTTCAGCCTCGAAGACGTGGTCGCCGACAACTGCTCCTCCGCCGGGTTGGTGGTCGGCGCCTGGTCCCGCGACTTCGCCGGCCTGGACAACGCCGGGGTGCTGATGCGCATCAATGGCCGGGTGGTCCAGGCCGGCTCCACGGCCGCGATCCTCGGCCACCCGCTGCGCAGCCTGGTGCAGGCCTCGCAGTTGCTGGCCAAGGCCGAGATCGCCCTGCCGGCCGGCAGCCTGATCATGGCCGGTGCCGCCACCGCTGCCGAAGCCCTGAGCCCGGGCGCCCATGTCAGCGTGCAGATCGCCGGTTTCGGGGAATGCGGCTTCAGCGTTGCCAACCACCCAGGAGCAAGACAATGAGCCTCAATCGATCGACCGTGGTCGCCGGCAAGGCGACGCCACGCGGACGTTTTCCCCACATCAAGCGCGCCGGTGATTTCCTCTACGTCTCCGGCACCAGCTCGCGGCGTCCCGACAACAGTTTCGAGGGCGTGGAAGTCGATGCCCTGGGCACCACCCGCCTGGATATTCGCGCACAGACCCGCGCCGTGATCGAGAACATCCGCGACATCCTCAACAGCGAAGGCGCGGGCCTCGCGGACCTGGTCGAACTCAGCAGTTTTCTCGTCGACATGAACGACTTCGACGGTTACAACCAGGTCTACGCGCAGTACTTCGACGAAACCGGCCCGACCCGTACCACTGTGGCCGTGCACCAACTGCCCCACCCGCACTTGCGCATCGAAATCAAAGCCGTGGCCTACGCCCCCCTCAACGCTTAAGGACAACAAGATGGACAAGCATCACTTCAGTCCACCCCTGAACTTCAATCGCTGGATCGAAGAATACGCCCACCTGCTCAAGCCACCGGTGGGCAATCGCCAACTGTGGAAAGACAGCGACACCATGGTCACGGTGGTCGGCGGCCCCAACCAGCGCACCGACTTCCACGATGACCCGGTGGAGGAGTTCTTCTACCAGTTCAAGGGCAATGCCTACCTGAACATCTGGGACCGCGGCCAGTACGAGCGCATTGATTTGCGCGAAGGCGACATGTACCTGATGGCCCCGCACGTGATCCATTCGCCCCAGCGTCCGGAGCCCGGCAGCCTGTGCCTGGTGATCGAAAAGTCCCGTCCAGAAGGACAGTTCGATGCCCTGCAGTGGTCCTGCGCCCATTGCGGCACCCTGGTCAAACGCTATGAGTTGCAATTGCAAAGCATCGTCAACGACCTGCCGCCGGTCTATGAACAGTTCTATGCCACCAGCGACGCCGAACGACGTTGCCAGGGTTGCGGTGAGATCCACCCCGGTCGCGATTGGCAAACCTGGCACCGCACCCTCGAAGCGGTGAAACGTCCATGAAAATCGACATGCATTCGCACTTTTTCCCCACCATCAGCCAGGCCGAGGCTGCACGCCTGAGCGCCGACCGCGGGCCGTGGTTGCACACCAGCGGACGCACTGGGCAGATCATGGTCGGCGACCAGCCGTTCCGTCCGGTGCACGACGTGCTGTGGGACATGCACCGGCGCATCGAGCACCTCGACGAACAGGGCCTGGACGTGCAGATCATGTGCGCCACGCCGGTGTTGTTCGCCTACGATGCGCCGATCGAGCGAGCCCTGCCCTGGGCGCAACTGATGAACGACCGCGCCCTGGAAATGACCGCCGTGGCCCCGGACCGGCTCAAGGTCCTGGCCCAGGTGCCGCTGCAGGACATCGACGCCGCCTGCCGGGAAGCCAGCCGGGCCAAGGCGGCCGGCCATGTCGGTGTGCAGATCGGCAACCACGTCGGCAATCAGGACCTGGACCACGAAGGCCTGGTGAGGTTTTTCACCCACTGCGCCGAGGACGATATCCCGGTGCTGGTCCACCCGTGGGACATGATGGGCGGCGAGCGCATGCGCAAGTGGATGCTGCCGTGGCTGGTGGCGATGCCAGCGGAAACCCAGCTGGGGATTCTGTCGCTGATCCTCTCGGGTGCCTTCGAACGCATTCCGCCTTCACTGCGCCTGTGCTTTGCCCACGGCGGTGGTGGCTTCGCCTTCCTGCTGGGGCGTGTGGACAATGCCTGGCAACACCGCGACATCGTCCGCGAAGACTGCCCGAACCTGCCGTCGAGCTACGTCAAACGCTTCTTCGTCGACTCCGCCGTATTCGATCCGCGCTCGCTGAAGTTGCTGGTGGACGTGATGGGCAGCGACCGGGTAATGCTCGGCTCCGACGCCCCGTTCCCCCTCGGGGAGCAGAGCATTGGTGCCGGGGTTATCGAGCATCCTGAGCTGGATCAGGCGACCAAGGCGCAGATCCTGGGGAGCAACGCCCAGGCGTTCTTCGGGCTCTGACCCAACGCTGCACCCAGCCCCGCCGCAAGCGATTGCCGCGGGGCTTTTACATTCCCCCTCACAGTGTTTTTCAGCTGCCCACAGATTTTGCCTACCTCCACCGGGATCTTGGGTGCCCATGGATTTTGCAGGCACCCACCGGTCCAGTGTGGGAGCGGGCTTGCCCGCGATGACAGTGTGTCAGGCACCATCAATATTGAATGTCCCGGCCCCATCGCGGGCAAGCCCGCTCCCACCGAGATCTTCGGTGCCCACAGCTTTTGCAGACACCCACCAAACCTGTGGGAGCGGGCTTGCCCGCGATGGCGGTGTGTCAGGCAGCATTGATGTTGAATGTTCCGGCCCCATCGCGGGCAAGCCCGCTCCCACAGAGATCTTCGGTGCCCATGGATTTTGCATATACCCACCAAACCTGTGGGAGCGAGCTTGCCCGCGATGGCGGTGGGTCAGGCAGCATCGATGTTGAATGTGCGGCCCCATCGCGAGCAGGCTCGCTCCCACCGGGATCGTGGTCGCTCGCAGGTTGTCCAGGCACAAAAAAAGGCGCCTTTCGGCGCCCGCTTTCAACCTGGCTTAAAACTTGTAGCGCACCCCCATCTGCAATCCCTCCGGGTTCTCGTTGCGCAACGGGCTTTCCAGGTTCCAGCTCACCGGATAACGCACGTCCGAGTCGCGGTTGTGATGCACGTAGCCGTACACCGCATACAGGTCGGTCTGCTTGTTGAAGTTGTAGATGTACGCCAGGTTGATGCCCGTGGCGTCGCTCAAGGCTTGGTTCTTGCGGTCGTCCTTGTAGACCACGCTGGCGGCAATGTTCTGAGTGTCCCAGAAGTTGTGGCGAATCCCCAGTTGCAGGTCGCTGCCGTTGGACTCGAAGTCCACCCACGGTGCGTAGGCGTAGTAACCGACATAACGGTGATAGACCGCCGTCAGGTCCGTGGTGCCCATGCTGTAGACCACGGTGAAGTAGGCATCGGTCGCCTGCTCCATGGTGTGCTTGTCCCACAGATTGCGTTGGTACTTACGATCCACCGCGGCGGCAAAATACCAGGGGCTGTCGGCCCAGTAGTCGATGCTGGTGCTGTAGACCACGCCGTCGCGACTGCCATCGTTCTCGCCCAGGGTCGCCATGCCACGAAACTGATAACCCTCGTAGCGCGGGCTGATGTACATCAGCGAGTCGTCTTCACGCCACGGTGCATAGAACACCTGGACGTTGTTGACCAGGCTGTAGTCGTTGCCATAGAGGGGGTCGGCATAGCCGTAGCTGTTGGCCGAGGGGGTGTCCTGGCGACCGGCGCTGAGGGTCCCCCAGCGCTCGGAGATCACCTGGTAATAGACTTCGCGCTTACCCGTCGAGTCATCGGAATGGGGGTTGTACATGGCTTCATAGACGGCGTTGAGCTTGATGTCGTCCGTCACTTCCTGGAAATACTTGAACTGGATACGGTTGGAACTCAAGCCCGCACCCGTCAGCCGATCCACGGTGTCGCCTCCCGAGCGCGCCACTTCGTACGTCAGGTCGACCACCCCGGACACCTTGAACTCCGCATAGCAAGCGCCACTCATCAACGGAAGGGCGAGCAATAGTTTGCGCATGAAAAACTCCGGACACTGCACAAGCGCTGGCCGGTGGCTCGTTGTCGAACCACCGCCAGGCTTTGCTTATTTGTTTTTATGGTGAGTTGTCTGGTTTTCAGTCCCGGGCCGGCCAGGGTTTGCTCGGGGCCTCGAAATTCGGCTTGCCGAGCAACGGCGTCGACAGGGCGTAGAAGCCGTGGTTGGTGAAGACCCAGATCAGGTTGCGGTCGTACTCGGTGTAGGTGCCGTGGGTCAGGTTGCCCATGGCGTAACTGGCCACGTTCTTGGTATCGAACGGCGGCACGAAGTAGGCACCGATGGTCGGTTTGCCCGGCTCACGCACGTCGAACACCTGGACCCCGGCGTTGTAGAACGCGTACGGCAGGATGCCCTCGCGCGCGACACCAGGCTGGGTGTAGTAACCGGAACGCTTGGGCCCGAAGCTGCCCTTGCGCTGGCAGTAGTCGGTGAACGCGGCGTCGGCCGGTGGCGTCGGACGCGGCAGCACGTACTGGATCGCCGGCTTCTGCGGGTTGCTGACGTCCACCGCGAAGATATCCTTCTTCGCCTCGAAGCAATCTTCCGACAGTGGGTAACCACTGAAGTAGATGATCCCGGTCTTCTCCACTTGCGAGACGTCGATGTTGTCGCCTTCGGTACCGGCCACGCTCACCGGGAACTCCAGGTGACCGACCACTTTCATGTTGTCGGCCTGGGTGATGTCGACCACGTAGAGCCCCATCCCGCCCATGGCGGCGTAGCCGTATTTACCACCCTGCTCGACGGTTTTCGGAATGAACAACGACATGCGCGCGCCCATCCAGGACGCACGGTTACCGGCGCGCGGGTTGGCCTTGAACACGGCTTCGTGCTGCGGGTCACCGACGATCTGGCCGGGAATGGTCAGCATGTCCAGGAGCTTGGGGTTGCTCGGGTCGGACATGTCCCAGGACTGGTAGCCGGCGTTGTACAGGTCGTTGGGGTATTCGGTCAGTGCGTACTTGTCGCTCGGTGCGGCGGCCACGTACATCACGTCGCCCCCGAAGTAGGCGGGAATATCACGCACACCGGAGCCCTGCTGCTCGCCGATCGGCGCATCCGGGTGTTCGATGTCGGTGGTGCGGGTAGCGATCAGTTTCCAGTCGTCCGGCAACGGGCCATTCATCTCGTAGACCTTGAAGCCTTTGAGGTGCTTGGACTTGCGGATGGCCTCGACTTTGTCCGGCTCGCGGTACTTGTCGCTCAACACGCCAAAACGGCGAACCTCGAAGGACTGGACCATGATGTTCTTGCCCAGTTTCTTGTTCCACTGCACCGACGCCGCGCCAAACATGTCGTCTGGGGCATAGGGGTTTTCCTCCTTGCTCGGACCGTCCGCGCCCCAGGTCGAGCCCTTGGTGAACACCAGCTTCACGTCTTTGGGGTGGGTGATATCGAAGATCTTCAGGTTGCGGCGCACGTACTGGTAGAGGTAGCGCTTGCCGTCGAAGTCGACGATGTTCTGCCAGGTGTGGAACGGCTCGACCGTGATCGGGTAGTAGGCCTCGACGGTCATGTTCTTGATGTAGCTTTTGGTGTCCCAGTAATCCAGCTCGCCAGCGAACGGCTCACCTTCATGGCTGAACGGCGTGGCCACCGGGTGGGTGAACTTGCCCGTCGCCTTGTCCATGCCATAACTGCCCGGGGCCGGCATCGGTGGGATCTTGTCCACCGACAAGGCCGTCTGCTGTTTGACGAATGGGTCGCTGATATTGACCGGTTTCGAGCTGTCCGCCTGGACACTGGCGCACAGGCCCAGCATCACGCAGGCGCTCAGCGCGCTGGTCAAAAATGGCACACGGCAAGTGCTGGGGAGTCGCATTGTTTTCATTATTCACTCCAGTGGTGTTGCCCGGGTGGGCAGTACAGGGGGTCTACAAAATGTCGATCGGGTAATCGATGATCAGGCGAAAGTCATCCAGGTCGCCCGAGCCCTGGTCGCGATCGGCCCGGTGCCAGGCCTGCCGGGCCCGCACACTCAAGCCCTTGGCCGGACCGGACTGGACCACGTAGCGCAGTTCCAGGTTGATTTCGTGATGCTCGCCGTCGTCGCCATAACGCCCGGCGTAGGGACTGTTGGCGGCGATGTGGCTGCCATCAATGCCCCAACCGCGCACATAGCGACTCATGAAACTCAGGCCGGGCACGCCGTAGGTAGCCAGCGCAAGGTCGTAACGCAGTTGCCAGGAACGCTCCTGCGGGCCGTTGAAGTCGGCGAATTGCGCCGCGTTGGGCAACAGGATCGAGGCGCCCTGGTCGTTGCCGTTGCGGCCGTGGCGGTCCTTGTCGCCGACACCGAGGTAATCGAAGGGGGTATCGCCGTCGATCTTCTGCAGCCCCAGCAACCAGCGATGACCACCGCTGCGCCAGAACGTCGAGAGGCCCAGGCTGGTGTTATTGATCTCGCCCGCCTTGGCCCGCCCCTCGTCCAGGGTGCGGTAGGCCGTCAGGCCCAGGCCGAGTTGGTTGTGCGGGTCGAGGTCGATGCGCGCGTCGAGGTTGGCGTAGTACTGGTTCCAGATATCCTTGAAGCGCGAGCCGTACAACGTGGCGCTCAACCCCGGCGTCAGTTGGTAGGTGCCGCCCAGGTAGTCCGCCGTCGGTGTGGTGACCCCGGCCATCACTGCCCACAGGTCGCCATCGCCATTGGTGGTCACCGGGCTGGTGCCGGAGGTGAAGCGCCCGGCCTGGACCTCCAGCGCCTCTACTTCACGGCTGATCAGCGACAGGCCCGTGGCGGTCTGCGGCACGATGCGAAAATGACTGACACCAAACACCGGGGTTTCCGGACGCTGCTCACCGTACTTGAGCACGCTGTCGGACAACCGCAGCTTCAGCGCCGCACCGGCCTTGCCGTAGCTGTCGGCCGGCTCGCCGTCATCGTGTACCGGCAGGTTGCCGGTACCGGACTTGTCCGCCGGGGCATCGAGTTTCAAGCCCAGGTAGGCGAAGGCATCCACGCCCACCCCCAGCGTGCCCTCGGTGAATCCGGAGCTGAACTGGCCAAGCACGCCTTGCGTCCAGTCGCGGGCATCGCGACGGCCGTCTTCCTTGCTGCGGTTGAAGTAGGAGTTGCGCAGCAACAATTGCGCGCTGCTGTCGGCGATAAATCCGCGCGCCGGTTCTGCGGCGAACGAAGTCATCGCGCAGGCGCAGGCCAACAACAGAACGGTGGTTCTGGCGTGATTCATGACAACTCCGTGTGAAAGGTGGGCCGCTAAACACACAACCTGTGGGAGCGGGCTTGCCCGCGATAGCGGTGTGTCATCCAACCGTGACGTTGGATGTGCCGACCTCATGGCGGGCAAGACCGCTCCCACAAGGACTGTGTCTGGCCCTCATGTTTTCGGATTTAGAAAACGCCGGACCGTCCCTGGTCAGGCAGCGCCACTCAACGTTGCAGTGGCAAGGGCTTGGGCGCGTCTGTCGGGTGCACGGCCTTTTGCCGGAAGCGCAGGAAGTAGATCAACAGGATCACCGCCAGGAACGGAATGCCACACAGCAAGGTCGGGGCAAACTCTTCGGTGAACAACGTGGTGACCATCACCGCCAGCATCAGCAGCAACCCGCCCAGGCTGGTCCATGGGTACCCCCAGAGCTTGAAGGCCAAGGGTTGACCGGCCTGGCGGCGGCGGAAGAACAGGTGCGTGAGGAAGATCCCGGCCCAGGTGAACATCGCACCGAACATGGCGATCGACATCATCAGGGTGAAGGCTTTTTCCGGGTAGGCCAGGTACAGCAGCGTTGCCAGGCCAATTCCCACCGACGACAGCAGCAGCGCTGACAGCGGCACCCCTTTGCTGTTGAGGCGACCGAACACCGCCGGTGCCTGGCCGGCCCGCGACAGGCTGAACATCAAGCGCGTGGTGATGTACAGCTGACTGTTCATGGCCGACAGGGCGGCAATCAGGATCACCGCGTTGAACACCGCGCCGGCATAAGGCACACCAGTGGCCGCCATCACCGTGACAAACGGGCTCTGGCCGCCGCTGTTCTGGCCCCAGGGCACAATCGCCAGGACCAGGGCGATGGTCAGCAGGTAGAACACCACCAGGCGCACCACGGTAATCCGGAACGCGCGGGTCACTGCACGCTGCGGGTCCTTGGCCTCGCCGGCCGCCACCGCGATCATCTCGATACTCAGGTAGCTGAAGAACGCGACGATCACCGCCACCCAGGTGCCCCACCAGCCATTGGGGAAAAAGCCCCGGTCGTTGCTGTAGTTGGCAAAGCCGATCGAGGAGTCGGCCGGCGCGCCGTACACCACATAGGCGCCCAGCAGGATGAACACCACGATGGCGCAGAGCTTGATCAGCGAGAACAGGTACTCGATGGCACCAAATACCTTGACGCTGAAGGCGTTGGCGACGATCAGCGCCATGGAGAACGCGACCATCCAGTAGCCACCCGGCACGTCCGGGTACCAGTACTTCATGTACATCGCCGCCGCCGTGATCTCGGTTCCGACCGCAAACACGATCGACGACCAGTAGGCGTAGCGGATCGCGAAGCCAAACCAGGGCGCCACGTAGAACTCGGCAAAGGAACCGAACGACCCTGAGGTCGGATGGCGCACGGTCATCTCCGCCAGGCAGCCCATCAGCAACAGGGCGATCAAGGCACCGATGCCATAGCTGACCAGGACGCTGGGGCCGGCAAAGCCGATGGCAAAACCGCTGCCCAGGAACAGGCCGGTGCCGATGGCGCCACCAATGGCGATCATCGACAACTGGCCGCTGGTAAGGCTCTGCTTCAAGCCTTTTTCGCGGTCTATCAAGTGTTCGAAGGTGCTGGTTGTTTTTGTCATTGCACGTTTGCTCCGAATCGGTGGGAGGAACTCAGGTCACTGACTTGCGGGCCAGGAACTCCGGGCGATCCCATTCTTGTTGTTCGAGAATTGCACGCAGGGCGACCACGCTGTCCCAGACATCGACATAGCGGATGTACAGCGGGGCAAACCCGAAGCGCAGGATGTCCGGCGCGCGGAAGTCGCCAACGATGCCCCGGGCGATCAGCGCCTGCATCACCGCATAGGCTTGCTCATGCGCCAGCGACACCTGGCTACCGCGTTCTTCGCCGTTGCGCGGTGAGCGCAACTCGATGCCCAGGCCCGCCAGTTGCTCATCGCACAGCTGGATGAACAGATCACCCAGGGCCACGCTTTTCTCGCGCAGCAGGTTCAGGTCGACGCCATCGAACACTTCCAGTGCAGCCTCCAGCGCCAGCACGCCGAGCTGGGGCGCGGTGCCGGTGAGCATCCGGTCGATGGTCGGGTGGGGGCGGAAGTGATGGTCGAAATCGAACGGCTTGGCGTGCCCGTGCCAGCCCGTGAGCGGCTGGCGGATATGCGGGATGTGGCGTTCGGCAACAAACACGAAGGCCGGCGCACCAGGCCCGCCGTTGAGGTACTTGTAGCCACAGCCCACGGCGAAGTCGGCGTTCACCCCATTGAGTGCAATCGGCATGGCTCCGGCCGAATGGCACAGGTCCCAAACCACCAGCGCGCCAACCGCATGGGCCCGCTCGGTAATGCGCGCCATGTCGTAGCGCTTGCCGGATTTGAAGTTGACGTGGGTCAGGGACACGATCGCCACGTCTTCATCCAGGGCATCGAGAATCTCGTCCGGCTCGACGCAGCGCAGTTGGCTGCCGGTCAGTTCGGCCACGCCATCGGCGATGTACACGTCGGTGGGAAAATTGCCCTTCTCCGCCAGGATCACACTGCGCCCAGGACGCAGGCGAGTCGCCGCCACCAGTACTTTGAACAGGTTGATCGAAGTCGAGTCGGCAACGATCACCTCGTGCCCCTGGGCACCAATCAAAGCGGCGATTTTCGCGCCGGTGCGCTGCGGGGCCGGGTACCAGTTGGCATCGTTCCAGGAACGAATCAGGCCCTGGGCCCATTCCTGCTTGAGGACTTTCTCGATGCGCGCGGGAATGTGTGCCGGCATCGCGCCCAGCGAATTGCCATCGAGGTAGATCTCGCCCTCCGGCAAATCGAAACGCTCACGCGAGGCGCCCAAGGCATCAAGACGGTCAAGGTACTCAAAATCCGCTCGCGTCGCGGGGCTGGACATGGACATACAGGCTCCTTCAGGATTTTCTTTTTCTAATTTAGGTCGACGGTCTGCAGCTTGAGGGGCAGTCCGCTACGAAGTGGCTTGATGCTACCCTCGCATGCCATTACCCGAAAATAGAAAAGCCTGCGTCAAGTATTCTCGACCGTTATAGCCAGCCAATCCGCACATCGGCTCAATCGCCCTGCAATGCACCATCTGTCACACGCCGTTCACTCATTGTTCAGATTCGCCGCCCTATACTTTGCCGCCCTCCTCCCCGCTCTTTCCTTCGGTGGCCCCCAGCACATGACGCGCCCAGCTCCGTTGTTATTCCTGCTCGCCGCCGTGCTGTTTTTCTTCGCCCTGGGCAATCACCAACTGCAAGGCTCCACCGAAGCCCGGGTCGCCGGGATTGCCATGCAGATGCACCTGGACAATGACTGGGTGACCCCTCGCCTGCTCGACCAAGCTTTTCTGGAAAAACCACCCCTGAGCCTGTGGCTTGATGCGGCAGCGATTCGCACATTCGGCGGCACGCCCTGGGCGGTGCGCCTGGCGTCGGCCTTTGCCGGGTTGTTCAGCGTGATGCTGCTGTATGGGGCGCTGCGCCGCTTTGGCCGACCCAGGGCGATCGCCTTCAGCGCCGGGATCATGCTGGCCACCATGGGCAGTTACTGGGGCAATGTGCGCGGAGTCGGTGAAGATGCGCTGCTGAGCCTGGGGGTCAGCCTGGCGTTGCTGGCCTTTTATCAGGCCCATCGACAACAGGCCGCCCGGCAGAGTGCCAAGGCCAGCTGGATGGTGTTCGCGCTCGGCATCGCCATCGCCACGTTGAGCAAGGGCGTGCTCGGCCTGGCGATGCCGGGGGTGGTGATCTTTGCCTTCCTGGTGGCCGAGAGCTTGATCGACAAGCGCTTCACACTGGCGCCCTGGGTACGCCCGGCACTGATGACCGCGTTCGGGTTGATTCCGCTGCTGATCTGGCTGTGCATGCTCTACCAGCGCGGCGGCGCATCGGCCCTGGCCGAGGTACTGCTGACCAACAGCGTCGGGCGTTTTAATGGCTCGTTCGTCGAGGCCGGCCACTACGAGCCGTTCTACTACTACCTGGGCAAACTGCCAGAAGCCTTCCTGCCGTGGAACATCCTGGTCTACCTGGGGCTGTGGCACTTTCGCAAAAGCCTGGCGAGCAACCGCTACCTGCTGTTCTTCACCCTGTGGCTGTTGGCGCAGTTCCTGATGCTGACCCTGGCGTCGAGCAAACGCACGGTGTACCTGATGTCGATGACACCCGCCGCCGCGGTGATTGCGGCGGAATATGCAGCAGTGCTGTTCGAGCGCCTGCGCGAGCACAACACGGCAAGCAATTGGCTGGGCAAGGTCGCGCGTTCCCGCCGGGCTATCGCCATTGGCCTGCTCAGCCTGGTCATTGCGGCGTACCTGGGTGCCGCCCAATGGGCCGCGCCGCGCGCAGACCGGAGCTTGTCATTCCTGCCGCTGATGCAACAGATCCAGGCGCTCCAAGCCGAGGGGCGGCAAGTGGCGCTGTACCAGGCCAACGAACGAACGGCCGGGGCATCCGTGTTCTACACCCGGAGCATGCTCAGGAATCTACAGACAGAAGCCGAGTTGACCGCCTACCTGGGCACTTCCCCCTCCCACGTAGCGCTGATCGCCAGCGACCAGGAGCCCGCGCCGCCGCTGCAGGTACTGCAGAAAATGTCGGTGAGCCGGCAGGCGTATTACTTTGTGGGGGAGTAACACTGCCAGTAGCTGTAAGCCTTTCAGGACTTCAGCGAAAGGCATCACTTTGCAAAGCAGGCCAATCACTTAGAGAGAAAGCCTACATAAGCCAAAGAAACGTCTGATTTATCTTCCTTTGCCCCGTCATCTAGCGTGCGTCCTTTCGAGCAAACAAGGACGCACGTCGCATGAAGCGCTATCACATCACCGTCGGGGCCAAGACCACCGCCGACGGCAGCTATGAAGTCGAATGAGCAAAGCCGAATTTGTCGTGGGTTCTCTCGGCGGAGCCATTCTCATACTGATATTCATCTGGATCGCCGTCGCGCTCTACCTGGCCTACACCAAGATGGATGTGATGCTGGAGCACCTGAAGAACAGTTCAGCGGTCAAGGCGCTGGCGTTCTATCGACAACTCGGAGTCTGGGGACACTTGAAGTTGATAGGGGAAATTGCTGCGCTCATCACCTCCCCCGACAAGTGTATTAAAAGCGGTCGCCTCAGCGCGCAAGATATCGAGAACTTCCCCGCGCCACTGAAAAAAAAGTTGATACTTCTGCGCTGGAGCGTACTCGTACTTGTGAGCCTGCTTTTTCTAGTGGCTGGCATCGGCAAAGTCGCTGGCTGGATCTAGTCACTACTGGCGTACTCATGTTTGCCAACGAGGTCGATCTCACGCTCGCCTTCGCTGGCAATGGCCTATGTAGGTCGTGACCTGCGCTGCAGGACCGACCTCAACCTGCTGCCTCGACCTGCGTCGTAGAGTCCGGTGCCTTGACCTTCTGCAACACCGGCACATCCAGCCGCGCCTGCCCGTAGAACGCCAGCGCCGTCAGCAAGCAGGTCAGCCAGACGAAGATCCCCGCCCAAAAGGTGTGGGACATGTAGTGCCAGCCTTGCAGGACCCGTGTGGTGCCATAGATGAAGCCCAGTCCCAGCGAGCCCCACAGGATGGCCTTGGAAAAGCGCCACTGATGACGCCGGGCCACGAAGTACAGGGCCAGCATGGTGAAGCCGCCGGAGGCATGGCCGCCTGGCCAGCAGCGGCCGTCGCCCGCTTCCTTGAACAACTGGAAGTTGCTGTACCACTCGATATGCGCGAGCTTGCCGCCATAGAGGGTGGTCTCGATCGGGCAGTACACGCTGGTGTGTGCCTTGAGGAAGTGGATCACCCCGGTGCAGAGGGCGAAGGCAAACACCACGAACCAGAAGTCCCGACGATGCTCGGTGGTAAAGCGCAGCACTGGCGCCACCTTGCTTCGCTCGAGAAATCCACTGAAGCGCGGGTATTTTCCGGCATTGATCCGCGGCCAGGCAAACGACAACAACCCGCCGATCAGGGCGATTTCTGCGGTCCAGTTCGGCACGATCCGCGCCCATTTGTGGGTGAACTGCTCAAACAAGCGGATGTGATCGAGTGGGAAAGTCTGGCTGACTGGGTCGAACAACAGGTTACTGAAGGCTATGTCGACCTGGGTCATGTCGAACAACAGGAACACCAGCGCCGCACAGAGCAGCGCGATTCCCAGGTTCATCCAATAGAATCGCTGGCGCGCGAACAGTTGCATCGTGGATCCCCACTCGGTATCGATCGCCGGACACTAAAGACCGGCAGGTGGGTGGTTGGTGAAATGAATGTGAAAAAAACCTGATCTCAGGCAAGCCCTCCGACAACGCGCTGAATAGCGCGTGATCCGCTTGTGACAAAAATCGGTTCAGCTATCGCGACTGCGGCCGATACAGGCCATCTACACCCCTTGCTGGCTCCCAAAAAAAACAATCTTCCAGCCCAATGACGACTAAGTAGTGCAACGTTCCTGGAGGAATTGTTTATGAATAGCTGGTTCGCCAACATCAGCGTCAACCTCAAGCTGGGCCTGGGTTTCGGCCTGGTGCTGGCCCTTACCTGCGTGCTCGCCCTGACGGGCTGGACCAGCCTGGGCGGGCTGATCGACCGCAGCAACTGGATGAGCGACATCACCCGCCTCAACGCGGGGCTGACCAAGCTGCGCATTACCCGCCTGCAGTACATGCTTGCCAACGGTGACGAGGGCGTGGCCCAGACCGTGCAAAGCTCCCTCGATGACTTCAAGGCCCAGCAACAGGCCCTGCTGGCGCAGTTCAAGAGCCCGGACAACCTCAAGCTGCTCCGCGAGCAAGGCGCGGTCATCGACGCCTACCAGCAGTCGCTGAACAAAATGCGCAGCGCCTATCTGGCTGCCAACAGTGCGCGCCAGGCCATGGGCGACAACGCGGAAATCGCCAACAACCTGATCAACGACATCAACAGCCGTGTGCGCCAGATGCCCCTCAGCGACCAGCGCTTCGAGCAGTTCCAGGCCATCACCGAGGCCAAGGAGCAGTTCCTGTTGGCCCGCTACGAAGTGCGCGGCTACACCGCCGACAGCAACCCGGCTACCGAGCAGAAGGCCGCCGTGCAACTGGACGCCGCGATTGCCAGCCTGAAAACCCTCAACCAGCATTTTGCCGACACCCAGGGCGACGCCCTGCGCCAGCTGGAACGGGTGCTGAGCAGCTACCGCAGTGCCTTGCAGACCTACAAGGCAGCCAATAGCCAGGCCATCACCGCGCGCCAGGAAATGACCGTCCAGGGCAGCGACATCGTGACCCGCAGCGACGCGCTGTATCAGATCCAGCTCGATCGTCGCGACATCGAAAGCGCCCAGGCCCGCACCCTGCAGCTGATCAGCACCTTGCTGGCCTTGCTGGTCGGCGTGCTCGCCGCAGTGCTCATCACCCGCCAGATCACCCGTCCGCTGCGCGACACCCTGGCAGTGGTCGAACGGATTGCCAGCGGCGACCTGACCCAGGACATCCGCGTTACCCGTCGTGACGAACTTGGCGTATTGCAGCAAGGCATCGCCCGCATGGGCGTGACCCTGCGCGACCTGATCAGCGGCATTCGTGATGGCGTGACCCAGATCGCCAGCGCCGCCGAAGAGCTATCGGCGGTGACCGAAGAAACCAGCGCCGGGGTCAACAGCCAGAAGGTCGAGACCGATCAGGTCGCCACCGCGATGCACGAGATGACCGCCACCGTGCAGGAAGTCGCGCGTAACGCCGAACAAGCCTCGCAAGCCGCCGCGGCCGCCGATGGCGAAGCCCGTGAAGGTGATCGGGTGGTCAACGAAGCGATCACCCAGATCGAGCGCTTGGCCAGTGAGGTGGTGCGTTCCACCGAGGCCATGAGCGTCCTGCAGAAGGAAAGCGACAAGATCGGCAGCGTCATGGACGTGATCAAGGCCGTGGCCGAGCAGACCAACCTGCTGGCGCTCAACGCCGCCATTGAAGCGGCGCGGGCCGGTGAAGCGGGACGTGGCTTCGCCGTGGTTGCCGACGAGGTGCGCGGCCTGGCGCAACGCACGCAGAAATCCACCGAGGAAATCGAAGGCCTGGTGGCCGCATTGCAGAACGGCACCCAGCAGGTCGCCACGGTGATGAGCAACAGCCGCAGCCTGACCGACAGCAGCGTGCAACTGACCCGCAAGGCCGGCTTGTCGCTGGAAAACATCACCCGCACGGTGTCGAATATCCAGTCGATGAACCAGCAGATCGCCGCCGCCGCCGAGCAGCAAAGCGCGGTCGCCGAGGAAATCAGCCGCAGTATCGTCAACGTGCGCGACGTCTCGGAACAGACCGCCGCCGCCAGCGACGAAACCGCCGCCTCAAGCATTGAACTGGCGCGCCTGGGTAACCAGTTGCAGATGATGGTCAGCCACTTCCGGGTCTAGGCCTACGCGTTAAACAGCCGCGCGTCATCGTTGACGCGCGGCTTTGTCTTACCGCGTACCGCGTTGGCGCAACGCCGACGGCATGAAGTAGGAGTCCTCTGGCACCGGTTGCGCGAAGTCCACGGTCTCCGACTCTTCGTTATCCAGGTTCTGCACGTAGTAACGGCGCGCCTGCAAGTCGTGGAACACGTCCAGCGCACTCCAGGTGGTGGGCAGGTCGTAGAAGTTCTTCAGGTAGCCCATCGACACCCGCCACAACTCCCCTCGCCCGTCGTACTGATCCACCACGGCCGCGCCCCAGCTGTCCTCGTCGAGAAACAGCACGCGCTTGGAGTAGATGTGCCGCGAGCCCGGCTTCAGCGTGCCCTCCACCACCCACACCCGGTGCAGCTCATAGCGGGTGAATTTCGGGTTGAGGTGCCCCGGCGTGAGCAGGTCCGCGTACTTCACTTCAGGGCTGGTGACCTTGTAGTTGTTGTAGGGAATGTAGACCTCTTTCTTGCCCACCAACTTCCAGTTGTAGCGGTCTGGCGAGCCGTTGAACAGGTCGGTGTCGTCCGCCGTGCGCAAGCCATCGGAAGAAGCGATCGGGGTGTCGTACGCCAGGTTCGGCGCCCGCCGCACGCGGCGTTGCCCGGCGTCGTAGACCCAAGCCTGGCGTGGGTCCTTGATCTGGTCCAGGGTCTCGTGCACCAGCGCCGCACCACCGGCCAGGCGCGCCGGGCTCTTCACGAAGGCCAGGTAGTAGAACAGGATGTTCTTCAGGTCGGCGAACTGCCCACCCGGACGGTAGTAGGTGAACAGCCCTTCCTGTTGCGAAGTCACCAGGGCGAAGCTGCCATTGCGCTGCACCGGTGCTTCGGAAGCGCGCCGCACCACATAGATTCCGCGATAGCGGGTGATGTGGTTCCACAACGCCTCGACGCCGTCCTTGGGCACCGGGAACGGCACGCCGCCATAGGCATCGCTGAAGCCGTTGCCACCGTCCAGCAACTTGGCCGAAGTGGCGTTCTTGAAGGTGTTGTCGTACAGCCACTGCGGCGCCGAGCCGGAGCGACGGCTGGGGTAGATCGGCATCTGGAAGGTGTCGGGGTAGCTGTTGAACAACGCGATCTGACCCGCCGTCAACTGCCCCTTGTACTGCTCCAGATTGGCCTTGGTGATGGTGAACAACGGCTTGTCGGTGGGGAATGGGTCCAGGTGATGCTTGCCCGGCACATAGCCCTTGGGCGCCTGAGTGATGCCGCCATCCCAGGCCGGGATAGTGCCGGCTGAGTTACCCGCACGCTCGGCGCCCAGGGGCGTCAGGCTGGTTTTCAGTTGTTGCGCGTCCTGGGGTGACAGCGCGGCCAGCGCGCTGCCCGCTGCCAGGCTGAGGACCAGCGCCAGGCTGGTCTTGAGCAATCGTGGTGTGTGAAGCATGGACATTCTCCGAATCAAAGGCAGGGCCACAGCACCCGCATGCCAGGGGGCCTGAACCGTCACAGGAAATACTTGAGGTTAAAACCGACGTTGTCGCGGTCACGAATGCTGTTGTTCTGCCCACCGCCGTAGAACTCGGTGTATTGCAGCTCCGCTTCCAGCTTGTTCTGGTAGTTGGCCTTGATCCCCAGGGTGTAGGCCTTGCGCCCTTCGATGGTGTTGCCGGCCTGGTAGCTGTTGCCCTTGAAGTCGTCTTTGTAGACCGCGTACGGCGAAACGTTGACCCCGGCGTACACATCGTTCCAGGTGCCGTTGACCATCAGGGTGTAGCTGTAGGAGTCGCGATTGATCTGATCGTCCCGATCACCGCCCGAGACATAGGAGGTGTTGCCGGTGCCGGCGTAGTAGCGGTTGCTGCCGTCGAAGGCGGTGTACTGCAGGCTGCTGCCGCGCAAGTGCTCGGAGGCCAGCTCGAATACGCCAAACAGCGAATCGAACGACAGGTTCGGGCCGAAGTTGTAGATGCTGCCCAGCGAGGTGTTGAACGCCTCCACGCGCTCGGCGTTGTTGATCTGGCTGTCGAGGGTGACCATCTGCCCGCCGACGTTGATCGACTGGCCGGTTACCGCAGCGGCTGCGCCGTTGGCCAGGTCACCGATCAGGTCGTTGGTCGCCGCGATGCCAATCGGCAGGTTCGGCCGGTAGGCCAACTCACCGAAGACCGAAGCCTGACCCAAGGTGGTGTTGAAGCTGAAGCCATACATGCGGATGTCTTCGGCGTAGCGGCGATTGGCCTGGATGTTGCCCATCACGTCGGCGGTGGCCAGGCCATTGGCCAATGCAGCGGCCTGGCTACCGGCCAGACCGCTCAACAGATTGGTCAGGGCGTCCATGTCGATGCCCTTGTAGCCACCCAGATTGGCGGCGATGGTCGGCTCCTTGGCGTGATAGTTGACCATGTACACGCCGAACTCGGTGCTGTTGAGCTCTTCGGCGATGTAGTGGAAGGCGAAGCCGAACTGGCCGTCGTTACGCGCGTTGATGTCCTTGCCGATGGACGCCACCTTGAGGGTGTTGCCGTAGGCCGGGGTCACGCCGTTGGCGTACAAGCCGGTGCTGCCCAGGATCTGGTTGAGCGCCGGGTTGTTGCCCAGCGCTTCGTACAAGCCGATCACGTTGCCAAAGCCCGGCACTGGCGTATCCAGGGCGGTGCCGCTGAAGTTGTTGTAGCCGGTGTTGCCGCCGTCGGCGAACAGGTCGCCCTGGGAGTAGAAGGTGCCGACCGGATCGATGCGGGTTTCTTTCCAGTTGGTCTGGTAGAAACTTTCCATGGTCAGGTTATCGCTCAGGCCGATGTTGAAGCTGACCGCCTCCACCGGCATCAGCACTTCCTTGACCTCGGCACCCGGCAGGCGGTACTTGGCCGCGTCCACCGGGTTGGTGGTGTTGATCCCGCCGCGATAGAAAATACCTTCGCCCCAGTTGAATACCTGGCGGCCCAGGCGCGCGGTCACCGGCATCTGCGCCACGTCCCAGTTGCCATAGACGTAGGCGTCGAGCATCTCGACCCGGCTGCCAGCGATGTCGCGGGTCTCGTCGGTGAAATGGTCGTCGTCGGGGTAACTCTGGCTCGGTTGCGAGGGGCTGTTGTTGCGGTAGTAATCGTTGCGCTTGTCCATCAACTGAGTGTCGTAGAACGCGGTGCCGCGCATGAACACCCCGTAGTTCTGGTAGTTGGCTTCCAGCTCCGAGGTGATCTTGTACACCTCGGATACCAGCCCGGTGTCGAAGTTGCGATTGCCATCGTTGGTGTTGACGTCATCGTTGCTCTTGTCCCGTCCCTGGACCCGCCACAAGCGACCGTAGGACAAGGTGCTGTCGAACGAGCCCGTGACCTGGTTGTCCAGTACCTTGAACTCGGCAGCCAACGCGCCATCGACCACGCATAGCTGCAACAGCCCTGCCAGGCCTACCCCGGATATCGCCGCGCCCGAATGGCGTAATCGAATCCTCATGCGGTGTTCCTCCCTTCCCTGATCTTGTTGTTTTTGTTTTCGGGCAGCGGTTAAGGCGCTGCGTTGCCTGCAACCGCTGGCGCGAGTCCGGCACGGACATAAATCCGGCTGTGCGCACCGAAATGCCCCAACAACTGGAACAGCTGCTGGTTGAGTAATGGGTGGTCGTAGTCTTCGGTTTGCAGCTGATTGCCACTGCTGAAATTGCTGGTAGCCGGCGCCGTCTCCAGCCATTCGCCGATGGCCTGGTCAAACATGGCGCCGGCCTCGGCGGACTGGGCGCTGACCACGTCGCGCAGGTAGTCCACCGAATAGGGCGGGTAGCTGGTGTCTTGTGCGGTATCGGCGTAGGCCTGGAGCATCGGATGCACCGGCTGCCCGCTGCGCAACAGGCTGTAGAGCCAGGCGGCCTGATACTTCTCCACCTCCATATGGCGACTGGCAACCCGCTCGATGGCCGCGCGCTTGTCACTGTCGTAACCGGCCAGGGCCTGGCCTTCCATCAGCAGCATGCTCGCCAGTTCGACGCCTGGCAGTGGCTTGGCGTGATAGGGCTGGGTCAGGTCCTGAATGTGGTGCAGGCCCCAGCCAAGAAAGCGGTAACCCCAGTAGGAATGGCCCGTGGCGAACGCCAGTCGCGCCAGGCCCAGGTACTGATAGGCGCGCCAATCCGGCCAACTGCGCTGCAGAAAACCGGCGGCGGCATAGACCACTGGGCTCTCGTGGAAGAAGCCCATATGGAACGGCGCCTGGGAGCTGTACTGGAATCGCTCATCGCCGAACGGCTGTGGACCGAAGCCGTAGACCGCGGCCACCTCGCCGGGGTTGTCGCTGAACAGGTTGATGTCGTGCCCGTAATCCGGCTCGTCGGCGGCACTGGCCAGCACGGCCAGGGGCGCGACGTGTTCACCCTGCTCGAGCAAGATAAAGCGCTGGCGATTCCACGGCGACAGGGTCTGCTCGACCATTACCTGTTCAGCCTTGAGGTGCGCGCGCTGCGGCTGGTCCTGCCCGGGCATCGGCTGGATCACCATGGCCAGGTAGATCTGCGGATTGACCCGCAGTGCGTTGAGAAACGCCTGGCGCACATTGTCCCCCGGCGTAGCGGGCAACTTCAGGTTGTCGGGACGTGGCGGGTACTGGGCAAAGTGCTGACGAGCGAATTGCTCCTGCTGCTCGAACAACTCGGCGATGGCGCCATATTGCTCAGTGAGGAACTGCTCCAGCGGCTCGACCGTGACCTGGGGTGCCTCGCGCAGCGCCGGCAACTCCTGCAACGCCAGGTAGCTGCCGACCGTATGGTTGGACCAACCCCACGCCGCCGGAGCGGTGCCGCAGAGCAGCAGCAGGAGAATTGTCAGCTTCATTGCTTTTGGTTCTTATTGGCTGAATTCGAGCACTGAGCCTAACAACCGACCCCGGCCCTGACACTGTCCAATCTGGCCAAAAAAACTCTCCGATAGCGCCATCGCGAGCAGGTTGGGTGGCGGTATACACAATCTGCGAACAGCTAAAATCCATTGTGGGAGCGAGCCTGTGGGACCAGGTTTACCCGGGATGGCGGTGTGTCAGGTCGATAAATGTTGGCTGTGCTGGCCCCATCGCGGCATAGGTATCTACACAACTGTGGTGCGACGTTGCACCTCTGGGCCTCTGGGGTGTTGGATCAGGCCGAGTACATATCCATTTCTTCGGTAACGGCCTCCTATGGTTCCGCTTTTACAGCGGCTCACTTTTGAACAGCGCAAAAGTAAGCAAAACGCTTTTGCCCCACCACTTGGTGCCTCGCTTAGGCTCGGCATGCCCGTACTCCGACATTGATTTGGGGGGCCGCCGCAATGGGCCCTCCCTGGCCCAGTGCGGCTAAACCGGCG
>NZ_JBIUWJ010000026.1:0-88341 GCF_044743405.1 Pseudomonas sp. NPDC087626 | reverse complement strand
TGCTTACTTTTGCGCTGTTCAAAAGTGAGCCGCCGTCAGGCGGAACCATAGGAGGCCATTACCGCAAAAATGGATATGTACTCGGTCTAATCCAAAACCCTGGTGCAACGTCGCACACACAGTTGTGTAGATACCTATGCCGCGATGGGGCCGGTCTAGCTCACGCACGACAGCTGACGGCAAACCGCATCAATCACGGTTTGCGGCTGTTCACGGTGGGGCACATGCATGCAATCGCTGATCAGCAGCACCTCACTGCTCCCGCCAGTCAGGCCGGCATATCGATGGGCATGTTGGGTCGAACCAAACTCGTCGTCTGCGCCGTGGATCACCAGGTGCGAGCATCCAATCGCCGGCAGTCCCTGCTCGATGGTCCAGTCAGCGTAAGTCGGACTAAGCCAGGTCTGCGTCCAGGCATTCAGCACCCATTGAGCCTTTTCGCCGTGATATTTGCGCAGACGCTCGATCTGTCCCGGTTGCTCGAACTGCTCTTTAGCAAGCTGCACGCCCAGAACCGTGCGTTCCTCGACAAAGGCCTGGGACGACTCGGTCACCAGCGCCAGGCAGTGCTCGGGAAACAACGCGGCGCAGTGGGTGGCCATGGCACCACCGACGCTATGACCAAAGGCGATAAAACGCTCGATGCCCAGTCCTGCCCGCACGAGCGGCACGTAGCGCTGGGCTTCCTGGCGGATGAAGTCGTTGGACCAATCGCCAGGATGGGGGTCTGAACGACCAAATCCCAAGCGGTCGTAGGCCACGACATTGCGCTGGGTGGCGCTTGCCAGCAGGGCAGGGAAGTCGCGCCACAACGCCACGCAGCCGAGCGAATCATGGAGCAGGATGATCGGGGCCAGTGGCTGAGCCTGGGCTTGCTTGTTGGGGTACCAGCAGCGTGCGAATACCTGACCGTAGGGCGTGGTCAGCGAAAAGTCTTCGTGGTTGATGGACACCGGCATTGATGATCCTCCTTTTGCCCAACAGGGTGCGGTAGCCTGTTGGCCTGTTTATCCTTTGCTGGCGATCCACGCTGGATGTCTCGCGTAAGTGAGCCAAACGCAGTCTATCCCGGTCTTCCGTGGCAATCACCCCCGAAAATTACGGAGCGCATGTGCATCAAACAGCTATCGAGGTTGTGGTGGCCGCAGACATTCCCCAGGTTCTGGGGTTCGTCCTGGCGGCGCGCTCCGAGCTGTTCCCGAAACTGCGGGAAGCCGGCACGCCGGATGACCTGGCGAATTTTGAGCAGGTTTACCTGCGCGGTGCGGGACGCTTCCTGGTGGCCCGTCATGCCGGGCGAATCGTCGCCTCAATCGGCTATCTGCCCTATGACCGGCGCTTTGCGCACATCGATTATCCCGGGCTGAAGGTGGTGGAAGTCGTACGTCTGTTCATCCTCCCGCAGTTTCGCCGCGCGGGCTTGGCCAGCCAGTTGTACCGCGCCTTGGCGGCATCGGCCGTGGAAGCCGGGGTCGAGGTGATCTATCTGCACACCCATCCGTTCTTGCCGGGCGCCATCGACTTCTGGCTCAAGCGCGGTTTCAACGTGATCCAGGTGGACGCCGACCCGGTATGGCAGACCACCCACATGGAATGTCGTTTGCCGACCGGCTGAAAGCTCAGCGCTGCAGGATGCTGTTCAATCGCTCGAGCGCACGTGGGGGCAGGGCGCTTGGCAACTCCGGCGGTTGGGCTGCAGGCTCGCCCACCTGGATCAACATCACCATGCCCATTGCCAGGTGCGGGGTGCACTGGATGCCGTAGAGGCCAGGGACCTGAAATACCTGTTCCACTACCTGGTTGATCTTGCCCTGGAATGCCTGCGCGCCGGCCGGCAGCAATTCGCTGACCGAGGCGGCGTTATGACCACTCTGGGCAGGGATGAACCGGACCGTGTCGCCAGGCGCCACCTGCAGGTAATCCGGCTCATAGACCATGCTGCCCGCAGCGCCTCGGGTGAGCATTTTTACTTCATGGACTTCGGCGTATGCCGTGGGGCACAGCAACACTGCAGCGAGCAGCAAGGAGCGGGAAACTATACGCATGGTGGGCTATCCATAGACGAGTCAGGAGGCGCGTAATCGCAGGATCTGCGTGCCGTCAAAGGGGTCAGTGAGGTAATGCGCGTGGACCCCGAAGGTGTGTAGCAAGCGTTCTGGGGTCAGCACTTCAAGCGGTTTGCCAAGGGCGACCAGGCTTCCGCGTTCGAGCACCGCCAACCGATCACAGCCCAGGGCCTGGTTAAGGTCGTGCAGGGCAATCACGGTGGTCACGGGCAATGCGTGAACCACATTCAGAATCGCCAGTTGATGCTGGATATCCAGGTGATTGGTCGGTTCGTCCAGTAACAGGATCTGCGGGCGTTGCGCCAGGGAGCGGGCGATATGCACGCGCTGGCGTTCGCCGCCGGAGAGACTGCGCCAGGTGCGGCTGCTCAGGTGAGCCGCATCGACGTCACGCAGCGCTTGCTCGACGATCGCCGCGTCCGCCGCCGACCACGGACTCAAGGCCGACAGCCAGGGCGTTCGGCCCAAGGCCACCGCATCGAATACGCTGATTGCATCGAGGGTGTCAGCCTGCTGCTCGACCACCGCCAGGGTTTGCGCGATGGTGCGCCGCGACAGGGTCTTGAGGTTTTGGCCGTTGAGATGGATGGCGCCCTGGCTGGGCGCACGCACCCCCGCCAGCAGCTTGAGCAGGGTGGATTTGCCGGAGCCATTGGGACCGACCAGCCCCAGGGTCTCGCCACGGTGAATGGCCAGGTGAATGTCGTGCAGCAACTGCGCATCGCGAATGGCAAAGCCGATACCGGAACAACTCAATACACAGGGTTGAGAAACAGACACAGGTGCAGTCATCGGGCATTCCTCCTTCCCACCAGGATCAGCGCGAACACCGGCGCCCCGACCAGCGCCGTGACCACGCCGACCGGAATTACCTGGCCCTTGATCAGCGTGCGGGACAGCACATCGGCGGCAATCAGAAACACCGCCCCGCCCAGCGCACTGGCTGGCAGCAGACGGGTATGACCAGTCCCGAGCAACAGCCTGGCGGCGTGGGGAATCACCAGCCCAACAAAACCGATCGAGCCGACAATCGACACCATCACCGCCGTGACCAACGCCGCGCAGCTGATCAACAGCAACTGCACGGGACGCACCGCAATGCCGAGGGAGGCCGCGGAGTCTGCGCCAAAGGTGAAGGCATCCAGCGCGCGGCGGTGCCACAGGCACACCGCAAGACCGGCCAGCGCCACCGGCACGGCCAGCCACACGGATGGCCAGCGCACGCCACTGAGATTGCCCAGCAACCAGAACATGATGCCGCGTGCCTGTTCGGAGCTGGCCGACTTGGTGATCAAAAACGCCGTGAGTGCGTTGAACAGTTGTGACCCGGCGATCCCGGCCAGGATGATCTGCCCGGTAGTGCCCGGTGCGCCACTGGCACGGCCGAGCAAAACCACCACGGCGAAGGCCAGCACTGCGCCGGCAAACGCCCCGGCCGACATTGAGATCGCCCCGGCGCCCAGGCCCAGCAACGCCACCAGCACTGCGCCTGTCGACGCCCCCGCGGAAATCCCCAACAAGTAGGGATCGGCCAATGGGTTGCGCAACAGCGATTGCAGGATCACCCCGCAAGTCGCCAGCCCCGCACCGCACGCCGCCGCCACCAGTGCGCGGGTCAAGCGGTAGTTCCAGACGATGCCTTCGTCGATGGGGTCCAGGGCATAACCGGCGGCCCACAGCTTGTTGGCCAGCACCTGGAACACCACCGTCGGTTCAATGCTGGTTTCGCCGATGGTCACACCGGCAATCAGCGCGATCAGCAGGGTCGCCAGTGCCAATGAGGTACGCAGTAGCATCGCCGTCATTGCGCCAGGTCGTAGCTGTTGAGGGCAGTAGCCAGGGTTTCAAGGCCGTCGAACATCCGCACGCTGGCCTGCATGGCCATGGCGTCGAGGATAATGATGCGGTTGTGTTTGACCGCGTCCATGTTGCGGGTCACCGGGTCGCTGCGCAGGAATTGCAGTTTCTTTTGATAGTCGTCAGCTGGAAAACGCCGACGATCCATGCGCGCGATGACCAGGAAGGTCGGGTTCGCCTTGGCAATGGTTTCCCAGCCGACGCTTGGCCACTCTTCGTCGGACTCCACCACGTTGCGCACGCCCAGGGTATTGAGCATGAAGTCGGGAATACCCTTGTGTCCGGCGACATAGGGATCGATATCCAGGCTGGCGCTGGAGAACCAGACCAGCGCGCTGGTGTGCTTCAGGTCTTGGTTCTGCACCGTGGCCACCGATTTGGCCAGGCTGGCTTTGAGCTGCGCGTTCAATTGCTGCGCACGCTCCTGGACATCAAAAATCTCCCCTAGCTGGCTGATGCTCTTATAGAGACTGTCGACCCGGAACGGCGCCAGGCGAGTACCGTCGGCCCCCACCAGGTTGTCCTTGGACTCACAGTCCGAGGGCATCAGGTAGGTCGCAATCTTCAGCTCGTCAAACTGCTCCCGTGTACCCACCACCCCTTGCGGACCTACCATCCACTCCAGCTCGACGGCGACCAACTCCGGGCGCTTGCCGATTACCGACTCGAAACTCGGGTCGTTATCGGCCAGGCGTTCGATCCCGGCGTTTTGCGCCTGGTACTGGGGCAACACATCGTTGAACCACAGGGAAGTGCCGACCAGTTTGTCTCCCAGCCCCAGGGCAAAGAGCATTTCGGTCCCGGCCTGGCCAATCGTCACGGCCCGAGCCGGGGCGTGGGCGAAGGTCTGTGTGCTGCCACAGTTTTGCAGCGTCAGCGGGTACTGAGTGGGCGCAGCCTGGGCCAGTGAACAAAGACCCAGGCCCGTGGCGAGGGCGACAACGCGGGGCAGCAGCATGATGCAATCTCCATTTGAACCGTACACGGAGCAGGGGTGTAGGGCCTGGAAACACATCAACGAGCGCTGCCGAAAAACCGGGCAGGGGTCGATCACCAAAGTGACGCACGCGCAAGGATGCCCCTCCCGGACACCCCGCCGGTTAGTGATTGTTGCGTCGCCGGCAGGTCTCCTGACTGATGCGTCATGGCGTGCTCCAGCCTTCCCGGGTGATCCCAGTGGCAGTTAAGGAGCAGGCTCAGCACCTACAGTTGCGGGGGCAGTTCCGTTTGATGCGTTGCGCGCATCACGGATTCCCTATTATTCCCAAGTGGAAACCGGCGGCGGCATGGTAGTCGATTGGGGAGTTGGAGGCGAACCTATCAGACACCCTGGATTTTCAGGCCCGTTAGCCAGCAATCAGTTTAGAGTGTTGATCCATGCCAGTTCACAAGCTCCCTCCATTCGATTCCCATAGTCGCGCCAAGCGCTTCCAGCGAACGAACCGGGCAAAACAACCGTATATCAATCGTTAGTGAAGAATGAATCGTCCGCTGTTTGTTTCTCTAGATGGGCCCAAGGGAACCGGTAAAACCACACTGTTGGAGGCCGTTACGAAAGTACTGCGGGCAGACAACAAAAAGGTGATCCGACTTTGCGAGAGTAAAAGCGATCCCTACAGGGGTGAAACCATGGCCCTGGTAAACCAGTTCGTCAGAAATCCCATACGGGATCTGGAATGGGAGATTTGTCAGCGCTTTGCCGATAGTCGCCGCTGGATTTCCCAGCACGTGCTGACCAAACAGCCACTGGACAGCATCATCCTGATCGATCGCTGGTACCCGTCCGATGCCGCGTTTCGCCGGCAGATCCCGTTTGCAGAGATCCTGCAGTTGAACATTGATCGAGGCGTGCAAGTGCCAGACCTGCATGTCGGGGTTGTTACCGACCCAGAGGTTTCATGGGCGAGGGCCGCGGCACGCCAGCGTGGGCTGAGCAGTACCGTGATCCATAAGCTGGAAGAACATGTCGCTTGTACCCAGGCGTTCGAGCGCGCGATTGCAGATCACGGCTGGTTTTTGTGCCGCAATGAAGGAACGATCGAAGTCGCAACGATGCAGGTGGTTGCGCAGATCCAAAGGGTCCTTCGCAGCTCTGTAGACGCCAGTGCTTAGCACCTGGGCAGATGCTTGCTTTGTCAGCGCGAACCCTCGGCGTTGCGTGTTGACTCTGTTCCGATGAATGGCAAAAGGCTCGGAAAATAGCGCTGGCTGCTCACGCTTAGGGCGCCGATGAGGTCTTTTTTTGGTCTGGTATAGAGATCATACCATCATCACAGTATACAAATGAAAATCCCCGTGTTAGAAATTAGCCCAAGCCCTCGAGCTTCGTTGCTGAAGCCAGGCCCAGGTTTGGATCGCCGCCTTTCAGCGGTCCTAATAAGAACGTCATCTCATCACACCAGTCCTGCCAAAGGACCTGTAGATGAGCCGGAGAACCGCAATGCAGAACATCTCCGCATCTCCGGCCGAGCAATCGGCTATCCGTAAGATCTCGCTGCGCCTGGTGCCTTTCGTGGCACTGATGTTTTTCATCAACTTCCTCGACCGCACGGCGATTTCCTTCGCCGGACCCAATGGCATGAATCAGGACCTTGGTCTGAGCGTCATCCAGTACGGCCTGGCATCGGGGATCTTTTTCATCGGTTACATCCTGCTGGAAGTGCCAAGCAACCTCGCACTGCACAAGTTCGGCGCGCGTAAGTGGCTGGCGCGGATCATGGTGTCGTGGGGCATCGTTTCGCTGTTGTTCACCTGGGTGAGCAGTATCGAGGGGTTGTACACCCTGCGCTTTTTACTGGGGATCGCGGAAGCGGGCTTCTTCCCTGGAGCGATCCTGTTCCTCAGCCTGTGGGTGCCTGCCCGCTATCGCAGCAAGATCCTCTCGCTGTTCTATCTCGCCCAGCCGCTGACCATCGTCATCGGCGCACCGTTGGCCGCGTGGTTGATCGGCCATGACGGTCTGTTCGGTCTGTCCGGCTGGCGGGTAATGTTCCTGGGGGTGTCGCTGCCGGCCATCGTGGTGGGCTTGATTGCCTGGTTCTATCTGGTCGATCACCCGTCCCAGGCCAAGTGGCTGAACGCCGATGAAAAAACCTGGCTGGTCGGCGAACTCGACCGCGAGCGCGTCGATGTTCGTCGCAGCCCACACCACATGGGTGTCCGCGCGGCAATGCTCAACGGGCGAGTCTGGATGCTGTGCCTGATCTATTTCGGCTTTATCTACGGGCTGTATGCGCTGTCGTTCTTCCTGCCCACCATCATCGGCGGTTTCCAGGCTCAGTTCGGCACCACGTTCACGGTATTCGAGAAGGGCCTGATCACCGCGATTCCGTATCTGCCGGCGGCTCTGGTGCTCTACCTCTGGTCCCGTGATGCGACCCGTCGTGGCTGCCGCACCTGGCACATCGCGCTGCCCGCATTGACCGGCGCAGTGAGCATTCCGCTGGCCATGGCCATGGGCTCGCCGACAGCCACCGTGGCCGTGGTGACGATTACCGCCTGCTCGATCTTCGCTGCGCTGCCCAACTTCTGGACGCTGCCGACCCAGTTCCTCACCGGGGCCTCGGCTGCGGCTGCTGTGGCACTGATCAACACCGTCGGCAACGTCGCGGGCTTCTCTGCGGGCTTCATCACTGGCGCCCTCAAGGATTACACCGGTACCTACGCGGTTCCGATGATGGTGGTCGGCGCACTGATGCTGATGTCCGCGGTGCTGATGGTGGCGCTCGGCACGCGGCGGCGGGTTGTCGATGCAGCACCGCTGGCCGCTACGCAACAGGTCCTCCAGGGAGAATAAGAAATGACCCGTTTGTTCAATGAACCTTCAGCCTTCGCCAGTGAGCTGGTGGAGGGGTTTGTCGCCGCGCACCGCGACAAAGTACGCCAGGTGCCGGGCGGAGTGATGCGCTGCACCCGATCTCAAGAGGGTTCGGTTGCCGTGGTGATCGGTGGTGGCTCGGGGCATTACCCGGCGTTCGCGGGACTGGTTGGCCAGGGCCTGGCCCACGCGGCAGTGATGGGCAACCTGTTCGCCTCGCCCTCCGCGCAGCAGATCTACGCTGTCGCTCGTGCCGCGCAGACCGGCGGTGGGGTGTTGCTGGGGTATGGCAACTATGCCGGGGACGTGCTGCATTTCGGCCTGGCCAAGGATCGACTTAACGCCGAAGGCATCCGCTGCGAGGTGATCGCGGTCACGGACGATATCTCCAGCGCTTCCAGTGACGAGCTGCACAAGCGTCGTGGCATTGCCGGTGACCTGGTGGTGTTCAAGGCGGCGGCCGCGGCGTCCGAGGCGGGATATGACTTCGATGCTGTGGTGCGTGTTGCACGGCATGCCAATGCTCGCACCCGCTCGCTGGGTGTGGCGTTCTCTGGCTGCACGTTGCCGGGCGCCGACCATCCGTTATTCGACGTGCCGCAGGGCCAGATGGCGCTGGGCATGGGCATTCATGGTGAACCCGGGATTAGCGAAGGCCCGGTGCCAAGTGCCGATGAACTAGCCGAGGTTTTAGTCTCGTCGCTACTCAAGGAGCTGCCGCAAGGTATCGCCGAGGTGGCCGGGCAGCGTGTAGCGGTCATCCTTAACGGCCTTGGCAGCGTCAAGTACGAAGAGCTGTTCGTGCTCTATCGACGGGTCGCGCAACTACTCGAAGCCAGCGGGCTGACCGTGGTCGAGCCTGAAGTGGGTGAACTGGTCACCAGTTTCGACATGGCGGGTTTGTCGCTGACCCTGTGCTGGCTGGACGAGGAGCTGGAAGGCTTTTGGTGCGCACCGACATCGACCCCGGCTTATCGCAAGGGCGTGACCAGCGTTGCCGAACGCTTGAGCGAAGAGCACGCGCCCGTGGTAGCGGTAACGGTGATTCCACCCTCCAGCACCAAGTCTCGGCGCTCGGCGCATTGCGTCATGCAGGCGCTGGAGGCAGCGCAAAAAGTGCTGATCGAACAGGTCGATGAACTCGGCCGTATCGATGCGGTGGCCGGCGACGGTGATCATGGCATCGGCATGCAGCGTGGAATCATCGCCGCCGTCGGCAGGGCGCGCGAAGTCCTGGCCATGGACGCGGGTGCCGGGACCTTGTTGCGCATGGCCGCCGATGCCTGGGCCGATCAGGCCGGTGGGACGTCGGGGGCGATCTGGGGCGTACTGCTGACCGCGCTTGGCACCTCGCTTGGGGATTGCCTGGATCCAGACGCGAGGTTAGTGGCCCAAGGGATTCGCCAGGCGAGCGACGGCATTCAGCACTTTGGCAAGGCGCAGGTGGGCGACAAGACCATGGTCGACGTCCTGGTGCCGTTCAGTTCAGCGCTGAGCGACGCCGCCGCCCGCGGCCTGGAGTTGCATCACGCCTGGCAACTGGCTGCCCAGGTGGCCGCCGAGGCAGCAGCTGCCACCGCCAACTTGCGCCCACGTATCGGCCGCGCCCGCCCTCTGGCGGAAAAAAGCCTCGGCACGCCGGATGCCGGCGCCGTGTCGCTTTCCCTGATCATCAATGCCATCGAGCCCGTCCTGCGGGCCGGCACGCTGGCGCCCCGTCGTATCGAGGAGACAGTTCATGAATAACCCACTGCGCATCGTCATCGGCTCGGATGACGCCGGTTATGAATACAAGGAAGCGCTCAAGCGCGACCTGCTTGCCAACCCGGATGTCGAGTTGATCGAAGACGTCGGCGTCGACAGCCAGAGCCACACCGCGTATCCGCTGGTGGCCATCGCGGCTGCGGAAAAGGTCGCATCCGGTGCGGCTGACCGTGCGCTGCTGATCTGTGGCACCGGGCTGGGCATGGCCATCTCCGCCAACAAGGTGCCGGGGGTTCGCGCAGTGACCGCCCATGACAGTTTTTCGGTGGAGCGCGCGGTGTTGAGCAACAACTCCCAGGTGCTGACGCTCGGTCAACGAGTGATTGGCCTGGAGTTGGCTCGGCGCCTGCTCAAGGAGTGGCTGACCTATCGCTTCGACGAGCATTCGGCGTCTGCGCAGAAGGTCCAGACCCTGACCGATTACGAGCGGGTCAGCGCACGATGAGCACACCCGTCATCACGCTCGGTGTCAGCCTGAAGATGTATTTCGGCTATCGCCAAACCCTGGAATGGTGCCAGGCCATTGCCCGGCAACTGAGCGCCCATGCCGATGTGCGCAGCGCAGCGATCGAGGTATTCGTGATTCCCAGCCACCCGACGTTGGCGCCTGTGCTGGAGATCTTCGACGGGTTGGCCCGGGTTGGTGCGCAGAATCTGTTCTGGGAAGATCAGGGCGCCTACACCGGTGAAGTCAGTCCGCTGATGCTGCGTGAGATGGGCTGCAGCGTCGCCGAGATCGGGCACGCCGAGCGACGTCGGTACTTCGCCGAGACCGATCGGCAGATTGCCGACAAGACCGCCGCGGCCTGGCGCAATGACCTGACCCCGGTGCTGTGTCTGGGCGAGGAACGTCACGGTCGGGTGCAGGATGCGGTGCAGGTGTGTCTGCAACAGCTCGATGCTGCATTGGCCTCGGCCCGCCAGGCCGGTCTGAGCGGCGAGCTGATCCTTGCTTACGAACCGCAATGGGCCATCGGCGCGGCTCAACCAGCGTCCGCCGAGTACATCGGTCAAGTGTGCCAGGCGTTGCGCAATGCCGTGGCCGGGAGCGGCACTCGGGTGATTTATGGCGGCAGCGCCGGCCCCGGATTACTGAGCCAGTTGGGTGGCCAGGTCGACGGCCTGTTCCTGGGGCGCTTCGCCCATGATCCAGGCGCTTTTCAATCGATTCTCGACGAGGCGGCAAAGCTCTGCGGCCCTACGTCTGCCCGTGAAATGGAGGGCGCATCATGGCAATCGGCCTGAGTACCTATTCGTTCTTCTGGCGTGCCAGCGAGCGCGTCCCGCAACCGCTGTATCTGCCACAAATGCTGCAGCAGACCGCTGAGCTGGGCGCCGGGGTATTCCAGATCTGCGACTACAAGGCGCTTGAAGCATTGAGTGCCAGCGAGCTGGGCGACCTCAGGCGCCAGGCCGACGACCTCGGACTGGTGCTGGAACTGGGTACTCGTGGCCTGGACACCGAACACCTGCGCAAGTACCTGAGTATCGCCGAGGCCCTGGATGTGCGCGTGTTGCGCAGTATGTTCAACAGCAACAGCCTGAAACCGACGCCCGAACAGGCCTTCGAACTGCTGCAAAGGGTAATGCCGCAGTTCGTCGAGCAGGACGTCAAGCTGGCCCTGGAGACCTACGAGCAAGTGCCGACGCGCACCGTACAGGATGTCGTCGAACGTATCGACAGCCCGTGGCTGGGTATCTGCCTGGACCCCGGCAATTGCGTGGCAGCGCTGGAAAATCCGCGCGAGGTCATCGACATGACCGCGGAACGGGTACTGAACCTGCACGTCAAGGATTTCGCCTTTTCCCGGCGCGATGGCTGGGTCGGTTTTACCTTCGCAGGATGCCCCATGGGCGAGGGCCTGCTGGACTACGCCTACATGCGCGGCAAGGTTCGACCGAACAGCCGGCATATCAACCAGATCATCGAACACTGGCTCCCCTGGCAACTCGACGCGGCCACCACCTGCGCGCTCGAAGACCAGTGGACCCGACATAACCTGAACTACCTGAATGCAAAGCAAACCGAGGAATGACCCCATGACATACGAACTCAACAAAATTGCGATTGTGGGTGCCGGCGGCAAGATGGGCATGCGCATCTCGCAAAACCTGCAAGGCAGCCATTACAGCGTTGCCTACTGCGAAAACTCGCCCAAGGCTCAGGAGCAGATTGTCGCGGCGGGGCGTAGCCTGTCGGCCACCAACGATGTCGTGCCGCAGGCCGATGTGGTGATTTTGGCCGTGCCCGACGTGGCCCTCGAAGCCGTGTCGGCACAGGTCGTGCCACAGATGAAGAGCGGCGCGATCCTGCTGACCCTCGACCCGGCGGCGTCCTATGCCGGGCTGCTGGCCCAGCGCGATGGCATTCACCAGGCCGTGGCGCACCCTTGCCATCCCTCGGTATTTCTGGAGCGCTACACCAAGGAAGAACACGCCGATGCCTTCGGCGGTAACGCGGCGGTGCAGGATGTCTGCGCCGCGTTTGAAACCGGCAATGACAAGCAGCGCTCGGAACTGGCCAACATCATCGCGGTAATGTACGGCCCGGTTGGCGAAGTGCATTGGGTAACCGTCAAGCAACTGGCCTATCTGGAGCCAACGCTGGTGGAAACCGTCGCCTGCATGGTCGGTAGTTTCATGAAAGAAGCGCTGGACGAGACCATCAACCGCATCGGTGTCCCTGAAGCGGCGGCCAAGGCCATGCTCTATGGCCATATCCAGATTGCGCTGGCGGTGTCCTTCCGCAGCACCAACCCATTCTCCGATGCCTGCATGATTGCCATGGAATATGGCCGCGAGAAGATCATCAAGCCGGACTGGAAGAAGATCTTCGACGAGAAAGAACTCGACCTGATCATTGCCCGCATGTTGAAAATCGATGCAGTGCGCAAAGCCGATGCGGCTTGATCCATACTGAAAACCAAGTACTTTTTGACGTCCGGGCGGTGAACACCTCCGGGCGTCTTTTTTTATCTGCAGCCAAGGAGATGAACAATGGACCGTCCACCGTTGCGTGGTGCGTTGATCGGTTGTGGCTTTTTCGCCCTCAATCAGCTGCGCGCCTGGCAGGACCTCAGTGGCGTGCAGATCGTCGCCCTGTGCGACAGCGACCCGCAACGGCTAGCGGCCTTCGCCGAACATGCGCCGGACGCGGCGACCTATACCGATGCGCAGGCCATGCTGGGCGAGCAGGAACTGGATTTTGTCGACATCGCGACACCGACCTCGGCGCACAAGGCGCTGGTGCTGATGGGCGCCGAGGCGGGTGTCGATATCATCTGCCAGAAGCCGTTTGCGGCAACGCTGGACGATGCCCGGTTGATGATCGACACCTGTGCGGCCCTGGGTGTGAGCTTGACCGTGCATGAGAACTTCCGGTGGCAGGCGCCGGTTCGGGCAGCGATCGAACAGCTGCGCAGCGGGGTGATCGGCACCGCCTTTTTTGGCCGCGTGAGTTTTCGCAGCGGCTTCGATGTCTATCGCTTGCAACCTTACCTGGCGAAGGCACCGCGCTTCATCATCGAGGACCTCGGCGTGCATGTGCTGGACATCGCCCGGGCGTTGTTTGGCGATGTTTCGCGACTGACTTGCGAGACCCGTCGGGTCAATGGCGCAATAGCGGGCGAGGACGTCGCAACGGTGCTTCTGGCGCACGAACAGGGGATGACCAGCGTGGTGGACTTCAGCTATGCGACCCAACTGGCCAGTGACCCGTTCCCGCAGAGTCTGCTCGAGGTGGACGGCGATCGCGGTTCGTTGCGCCTGCTGGCGGACTTTCGCTTGCAGATCCACGACGCCCAGGGGAATGTCGAAACACTGGATGTCTCGCCGGATGCGCCAACCTGGAGTGATGCCCCCTGGCAGCCGATACAGGAAAGCGTGCTGCGCTTGCAGCGTGAGTGGTTGGCTGATCGACGTGGCAACCGGGAGTCGGAGACCTCGGGTGCGGATAACTTCAACACCCAGGCGTTGGTGGAGGCTGCGTATGAATCTGCGAGCACAGGAACGACGGTGGTGCCCGCCAGGTTTGTAGCCGCTTGAACAGGGATGTCCCCACGCACCGCGTGGGGACATTGGCCACTCAGCGCATGCCGAATCCGCCCTCACGCACTTGCTTGCTGTTGTCTCTGGAGACCATTACGCAATCCACCGATTGCTTCTCGGGTTTGTCGGTCTTGCCGGTGCGCAGAAGTTGATCGGCCTGTTCCATGGCCATCGCCGCCATTTGCGTCGCCTGTTGCAGGCCGGTGGCGATGATCGGGCCGTCACCGGCAATCTGCCGGACGACATCGGGGTTGCCATCGATGCCGACGACTTTCACTTCACCCTTGCCGGCGTTCTTCAACGCCGCGGCGGCGCCCAGTGCCATGGTGTCGTTGCCGGCCAGGACGCCGACGATGTTCGGGTGAGCCTGGATGATCGATTGCATGACGTTGTAGCCCTGGGTCTGGTCCCAGTTGGCTGACTGCTGCGAGACCATTTTCAAATCCGGGATCTGGTCGAGCACGCGATGGAAACCTTCCGAGCGGACATGGGCGTTGACATCGGAAGTGCGCCCGATCAGCTCCACATATTCACCCTTGAACCCGACCTGCTCGGCGAAGTATTCCGCAACTGACGTCGCGCATTGTGAGTTGTTGGAAACGATCTGCGCCGTGGCAATGCCGTTGGCGTTGACTTCCCGATCGATCAGGAACACCGGAATCTTCGCTTCCTGTGCGCGCTTCACCGCTGCGATGGAGGCGTCGGAACCGGCGTTGTCGAGAATGATCGCAGAGGCGTTGTCGCCGATGGCGGTCTGCACCAGGCGTAATTGGATGTCCGGATCGTCCTGATGCACCAGCGCGTTGGTGCGATAACCGAGCTTCTTGGCCGCCGCTACGGCAGTATCGGATTCGGCCTTGTAAAACGCATTGCTGTGCGACGGCGTGATGACCACGATCAGATGATCCGAGGTTTTGAATTCTGCGGCGGTGGCCGCCAGCGGCAACATCGACGCGGACAACATGGCCAGGGAAAGCAACTGACGGGAGAAGAGTTTTTTCATTGTTGTAGTCATCCCTTTATGTGATTGAAAGTCACGCAGTGGTGCTCGGCGTACCCCGATCTTCCTGGGCTTTGGCCTGGCGTTCTGCGCTTGATTTTTCGACACGGCGTTGCAATTGGTCGACCACCACGGCCAGTACGATCACCGCGCCGGTAATAACGGTCTGCCAGAAGTCGGAAATACCCACCAGTACCATCCCGTTGCTTAGCACCCCGAGGACAAAGGCGCCGATGATCGTGCCGCCAATGGTACCTACACCCCCGAACAGCGAGGCGCCGCCCAGCACCACCACGGCGATAGCGTTGAGTTCGTAGGAGGTGGCGATGGCCGGGTTGGCGGCGCCCAGGCGCGAGGCAATGATCAGCCCCGCCAGGGCGGCGCAGAAGCCGGAGATAGCGTAGGTGCCAATCTTCACCCGACTGACCCGCACACCCGACAGCTCGGCGGTGCGTTCGTTGCCGCCAATGGCGAACACCTGGCGACCAAAAACGGTCTTGCGGCTGATGTACACGGCCACCAGGGTCAACAGGATCATCAGCCAGATTGACACCGGCACGGACAACAGCCGCGCAGTGCCCAGCAGCAGGAAACCGCTGTTGTTCAGTTCGGCCTGGCCCGTGAGGTCGCCATACGTGGCTCCACCGGACACCAGTTGCGCCGCGCCACGGGCCATGTACAGCATGCCCAGGGTCATGATGAACGGCGTGACTTTCAGGCGCGTGATGAACCAGCCGTTGACCGCGCCCACCAGGGTCCCCAGCGCAAGGCTCAGAATACACACGACCGGAATGCTGAAAAACGCCGAGACGCCCAGCCATGGCAGGCGCAGCCCCTCGGTGATCAAGTAGCCGGCGACCATCGCCGCCAGTCCCGCCACTGCGCCAACGGACAGGTCGATGCCGGCAGCAAGGATGACGAACGTCATGCCGATACCCAGGATTGCGAACACCGCCACCTGCTCGGTCACGATGACCAGGTTACGGGCCGACAGGAACGACGGCGCAATGGAGGAGAACAGCACCACCAGCAGCGCCAGCGCCAGGTAGGCGCGCAGTCGGAGCAGCAACAACGGTAGGGAGCGCATGTTCAACGCGGTAGATTTTCGGGCAGGCATGGAAAGAGAATCGGCCATCATGCAGTTTCCTTTTCAGTGGGCGCCAAGGCTGTCGAGTCCTTGCGCGAGACTTGCGACCAGCCCACCAGTGTGGGTTCGTCCAGTTGCTGGCGGGTTAGATTGGCGGTGATGCGGCCCTGACACATCACCAGTGCCCGGTCTGCGCCACCGATGATTTCGGTCAGGTTGCTGGAGGCATAGAGAATTGTCAGGCCGTTCTTCGCCAGGCTATCCAGCACCTCGAACAGCTCGCGCCGGGCCTTGATGTCGATCCCGCGGGTCGGCTCGTCGAGCAGCAACACATGGGGTTCTGTAAGCAGGTTCTTGCCCACCACGACTTTCTGCTGGTTGCCGCCGGACAGTGAAGAAATCGCGACGTCGGCATGCTCGGCCTTGATGTGCAGTTCGCGAATCATCCGTGCCACGTCGTCGTCCATCGGCTGGCGAGCCAGACCGTCGGCGCGGCTGTAGCGGGTTAGATTGGCCAGCAACAAGTTGTCGCGCACGCTGGCGCTGGCAACCAGCCCGAGCTTCTGCCGGTCCTCGGGCACCAGGGCAATACCGGCGCGTATGCGACCGGCGATATCCTGCGCCAATGGCAGGGTTTGGCCGTTGATCTCGATGCGTCCGCCGATGGCGCGTCGCAGACCGATCAGGGTTTCGAACAGTTCGGTGCGGCCTGCGCCCATCAGCCCATAGAACGCGACGATCTCGCCGCGTCGTATGCTGAACGAAACCTTGTTCAATAACAGCGAACCTTGATCGCTCGCCACTTCCAGGTCGCAAACCCGTAGTACGACAGGTGCCAGTTGATGCACCGCAGGGTCGGTGCCAGTGCGCAATTGGCTGTTCATCTGGCTGCCGATCATGCGTTCCACCAGCCAGTCGATGGTGACGGTGTCGCGCACACCAGTGCCCACCAGATGGCCGTCGCGCAGGACAGTGAAGTGGTCGCCGATCTCGATCAGTTCATCCAGGCGATGGGAGATGTAGATGATCGAGACGCCCTGACGCTTGAGGTCGGTGATCAGCGAAAACAGAATACCGACCTCGGCTTCGCTCAGCGAAGAGGTGGGTTCGTCGAGGATCAGCACCCGCACATCACTTACCAGCACTTTGGCGATCTCGACGATCTGCCGCTTACCGATGCTCAGATCCTGCACCAGCGCATCGACGTCGATGTCTTGGCCCATGCGCTGCAGGGTGGCGTGCGCCAATTGGCGCTGCTCGCCGTGCAAGACCCGACCAAAGCGGGTGCGTCGCTCTTTGCCGATGAACATGTTCTCGGCAACGCTGAGGTTCGGGCACAGGTTGAGCTCCTGATGCACGATACCGATGCCACGGGCCATGGCTTCGCGGGGACTGTTCAGCGTCAATGCCTGTTCGCCGGCGAACATCTGCCCGGAAGTCGGCTGCTCGATCCCCGCGAGGATTTTCATCAACGTCGATTTGCCGGCGCCGTTCTCGCCAATCAGCACATTGACCTTGCCATGCACCACATCAAAATCCACGCCTTTGAGCGCGGTAGTGCCCTGGTACACCTTGCGTATCTGCCGCAGGCGCATGGCTAGCGTGAGGGCGGGGGAGTGCGCGTTCATCGGCTACTCCTCCACCGTCAGGCTGACGGGCACGATGCGGATTGTGGTGGGCGATTGCAGGTTGAACACACCACTGAACGTGACCGTCTTGCCTGCGAGGCTGGCGGCCGGAACTTGCCCGTAGGCACGGGCCAATGCTTGCTTGTTGAGGGCGGCGGCCACGTCGGCGTATTGGGTCTGGTTGGTAAATGCGTTCAACGACATATTGCTGGCGACATCGCGCAGTGCAGTGCTGATGACTAACGGGCCGGTCAGCAGTTGAATCTTTTGCCCGACCAGCTCAGGGTTGTCGGGGAACTCCAGCGTGAGCAGCCCCAAGGGTGACTTCAGGTTGGCCTCGGCAACGCGCGCGGTGCCGCTGATCACGAAGTTTTTTGTCGCGCCTGGATGGGGAACGGCGAAACGTGTGGCTGCATCAGCAGGGTTTGCGGCGATGGCAGCGAGCACGGTTGGCAGGTCGACGGCGTCCTTGTCCAGCACCGGTTGCACGTCGCTGGCCCATTGCTGCTCGACAAACTGCTCGGGATTAAAACTGTTGATCGCGAATTTCTGGTTGAGCCCTTTGGCGTTGGCGCTCTGCGCCGTGTTGAGTACGACTCGGCCGGTGGCCGGATCAAGGGGGCGCAGGCTGACGAGCGGGCCGCCAATCAACGTCGTGGCCACCAGCGCTGCAGCCACGACAGCCACTATCGCAACAGCTGGGACGCCTCGGGAAAACCCCGAAGGTTTACCGGATACAGTCAAGCCCATGCAGATCTCCTCGCCTCAAGGCGATTTTTTTGTACTTGTTAGGAGGTTCAGTCATCACTATATATCATCATCATACCAGTTCAAGGTAGAGTCTTTTTCCTAAGCTTGTGCGCATTGGGTCCTACCTTGATGCCAACCATAACCAGAGCAGGAATCTCGTCGATGAGCTCATCGCAAGCCCAGGATTACCGTCTTTACGGCACTTCGCAGCCGCCTGCCGAAGGGCAGCAAGTAGCGATGCTGGACCTGACCTTTGTTGCCGAAGGTGCGCAGTTACGGCGCTTTTGTGTCGACCAACGGGAGATCATGCGCAGTGTCGGCCTGGTGATACGTGATGAATTCTGGGGGACGCATCACCTGCTCCAGCAACACCTGGAAACCCGCTCGGAGCATCGACAATGGTGGCGAAAGGTCGAGGGGATAGTGGCTTCTAACGACGACAAGCCGGTGCTGGACTGGCGATTGGAGATGGACATCCGTGGCGACAGGCTATCGATCAAGGCCGAGTTGCGCGCGCGCCGGGATTTTTCCACCTGCCGCGCCGGGTTGATGCTGCTGCACCCACTCGACGGAGTCGTCGGAGCACCGGTGTCTGTGATCCATAGCGATAACCAGCAAGAAGAGGGCGTCTTCCCTGACCTGATCAGTGCGAGTCAGCCTTTTTTCGATATCGCCGGCCTGGTGCATTCACCTGCGCCCGGCCTGGTGCTGGACTGGCGCCTGAGTGGCGATGTGTTTGAAATGGAGGACCAGCGCAATTGGTCCGATGCCTCGTTCAAGACTTATAACCGGCCGCTGGCGTTGCCTTGCCCGTACGTCATTGAGGCAGGTCAGCGCGTCGAACAGCGCATCGAACTGACCGTGCTACGCAATCAGGACTACCGGCCATGAGCACCATCCGCATCGCCATCGAAGGTACATCCGCACATCCGTTGCCTGCACTGGGCCATGGTCTGTGGGTCAACCACCTGGAAGACGTGGACGCCGTTCAAACGCTGATCGAGCAACTCGGTGGTGCGCACCTGGAGTTGCTGGTCGATCTTCGCCAACCCGGCAGTCTTGAACAGCTGCGCGACGCTTTATCGGTGTGTCAGCGTACCCAGACCGAGGCCTGGTTGTTGGTGATTGTCAGTGACCAGACGCCAGAGAAACAAATACGCGACCTGGCCCGGATGCTGGCAACCGCGCCCTGTGTCCCGCGAGGCATTCTGGCCACGCCGGCAGCCTATCTGGAGAGTTACCAGCCCAACGGCCAGTGGCCCGACGGCCCAACCCCCGACGATATTGCCGCGCTTACCGCCGAGCTGCTGCCTGGCTACCTGATCGGTGGCGGCGTTCCAACCTACTTCACTGAATTGAATCGCTGTCGCCCGGCTGCCGAGCGATTCGATTATCTGACCCACGCGACTTCACCCATTGTGCATGCAGCCGATGACCTGTCGGTGATGGAGTCCCTGCAATCACTGGGCGATATCGCCCGCTCGGCGCGGCAACTGGCCCACGGCAAACCCTATCGCCTGACCACCACGGCCATCGGTGCCTGGCGTAACCCGTACGGCGGCCAACTGACGCCCAATCCACGGCGCGAGCGTGTGACCCTCAGCGACCAGGATCCACGTCAGCGAGGCCAGTTTGCGGCTGCCTGGACGGTGGCGCACTACGCCGCCGTCCAGCGTGCAGGCGTCGACGCCATCGCGCTGTGGGCCGTCAATCAGCCTTTTGCGGTCGCAGAGTCCGGCGAGTTGTGGCCGATCTTTCATGCCTTGCGAGGGTTGAACCGAGGCCGAGGTAAAACCGCCTTGGATATTGGCGCTTCTTCGGCGGCCGTTTCCGTGCTGGCCTGGCGAGAGGAGAAAGGGATTGAGGTATGGGTGGCCAACCTGACAGGCCGTGAGCAGGCCATCGAGTTGACCGGGATGGGCATTGATGGCATCACTCGCCTGGATGCCGATACCTGTAGCAGCGCACAGAACGATCCGGGCTTCATTCACCGAAGATTCAGCCCTGGCTACGGCCTGCCTGTCATTGCGCCTTATGGCGTGCTCGTTCTGGACTGCCAATGTAATGTTGAGAGTGGCTTATAATCACGTTAACGTTGGCGCTATTTACGCTTTCACGATAGAGATGTCGATTAATGTCAGAGATCAAGAAACGCACTATTCAACGCAAGAAGCTTTCTGACATCGTCTTTGAGCAACTGATCGGACTCATCCAAGAGGAAAACCTGCAGCCCGGCGATCAAATGCCGGCGGAACGCGAGCTGATGGAAACCTTCGGCGTGGGTCGCCCAGTGGTCCGCGAGGCAATGCAGCGGCTGGCGGGCATGGGCATGATCACCATTCAGCACGGGGAACGAGCCAAGGTCGGGCGTGTGGACATGCACTCCATGATCAACCAGATCGACCTGGCCGCTCGCCATCTGCTTTCCAGCTCGGCGAAAAACGTCGACCACCTGCGTCAGGCTCGCGAGTTTTTTGAGACCGGGCTGGTCAAGATCGCCGCGCAGCAGGCCACGCCCGCCGATGTTGTCAGGCTCGAAGCGGCCTTGGCGAAGATGCACAAGTACCGAGACAGCGACGAGTTTATTCCCGCCGACATGGAGTTTCATGCCGAAATCGCACGCATCTCCGGGAACCCGATCTACATTGCGATTTCTCACGCAATCCTGGAGTGGATGGCCGACTACCGCGAGGACATGTTGCGTTTCAAAGGCCGTGAGATGACGCTCAAGGAGCACGGGACCATTCTTGGTTTTATCAAATCAAATGACCCAGCGGGTGCCGAGCGAGCAATGCATCATCATCTGGTGGAGCGCGGTGAGGAATAAGCACCGTTCAATCCATGCTGGATAATCCGCCAGGCCACTAGACCGCTTGGCGCCTTTGTGCGAGGCCAGTTGATTATCCCACCCGTTTATTCAGGTAATACGCGTCATCGTTAGCGTCCATCGCGAGCAAGCTCGCTCCTACAAAGTACTGCGCTCACTTAACTGAACAGCATTACGCCTTGCCCCCCGTTTCAGGGAGTACTGCACGAGGCGTTCTATCCTTACCGTGGGATGGCACTTCATTGGCTGGCATAGCTTCCAATTCTCCCCGGGACCCGTTGCCAGCAGTCCATCCTAATAGCGAAGAGCTCAAGTGCGACCTTCAAGACCGCGCTCACTCAATGGGATCACATGTTCAAGACTATTGATTTATCCATAGCAGATGGCCTCGCGACCCTGACCTTGATGCGACCCGAGCGCAAGAATGCGATCAATCGGCAATTGGCCGATGAGATGCGTGAAGCGCTCGATCAGTTACGCGGCAACCCAGAGGTCAAGGCACTGTTGTTGATCGGTAGCGGTCAGGATTTCTGCTCCGGCGGCGATGTCAGCAGGATGAGCGGCGGAGTCGATGCCAGCGATATTCGCGAGCGCATGGACCATGGCAACCAGTTGCTTGGCGCTTTGGCGGATTTCAGCCGGCCGGTGATTGCTGCGGTGGACGGAGTCGCCTTCGGTGCCGGTTTCAGCCTGGCACTCGCCGCTGACTTTCTGATCGCCTCGGACCGGGCGCGCTTTTGCATGGCGTTTGCCCGTATCGGGTTGGTTCCAGACATGGGCGCGTCGCATCTTTTGCCGCGCATCGTTGGCCTGCAAAAAGCCAAGGAAATCATCTACTCAGCGCGTGAAGTGAGCGCCCAGGAGGCCCTGGCCCTGGGCATCGCCCTGGAGGTACATCCCGCCGAGCAGTTTCGTGCGCGGGCAGAAGAATTGGCACGCAGTATGAGCAACCTGTCGATGGTTGCCTTCGACATGACCAAACGCCTGTTGGCACGGACCTTCCAGACCGATCTGGCGGCGCAACTCGATTGCGAAGCCAGCGCCCAGGCCGTGGCAATGAGTTCCTCGTATGTCGAACAAGCCACCGCGCGGTTCCTGCGCAAAGAACCGGCGCTGTATCAATGGCCGGTCGCAAAGTGAGTTGAATCCGGCCCGATCACACCGCAGCAGCACGCTGTGCGGGCAACCGCACGGCGTGGTACTCGTCTTCGAAACGTGCAATCAACTGCGCCACGGTGGGAATGTCATCGATGTTCCCGACGCCTTGGCCCGCGGCCCAGATGTCTTTCCATAACCTCGCGCCATTGTGTCCGCCCGTACCGCCCTGCGCCGGTGGTGGCGGCAGGTTGTCCGGGTCCAGCCCCGCGCGCGCGATGCTTTGCTTGAGGTAGTTGGCCCGCAGGCCACTGAATAATGCGGTGTTGACGATCTGATCGGCGTTGGACGCGAGCAGCATCTGTTTGTAGGCCTCGTCGATTTCACATTCCTGTGTGGCGAGAAAGCGCGTGCCGACGTAACCCAGGTCAGCGCCCATGATCTGCGCGGCCACCAGGTCCTTGCCGGTGGTCAAGCCGCCGGAGAGCAATACGGTGCCGGTGTAGAAACGGCGGATCTCGTTGACGAACGCCAGTGGATTTAATGTGCCGCCGTGGCCGCCGGCACCCGCGCACACGGCGACAATGCCATCGACCCCGGCTGCAACGGCTTTTTCGGCATGCCGTACGCTGATCACGTCGTGAAAGACAATGCCGCCGTAACCGTGAACGGCATCGACCACTTCCCCCGGGGCCCCGACACTGGTGATCACCACCGGTACCTTGTGCTTGACCAGCAGCGCCAGGTCCTGCTCCTGCCGTCGGTTGGAGCGACTGACAATCTGGTTGATCGCAAACGGCGCCGCGAGGGGAGTGCACAAGCGCTCGCTCAATTGCGCCAGCCAGTCGTCGAGCATCTCGGCACTGCGCGCGTTGAGTGCCGGCATGGAGCCGACGATACCGGCGTGGCATTGCGCTTCTACCAGTCTGGGCGTGGAAGCCAGGAACAGCGGTGCGGCAACCAGCGGTAGCCGCAGGCGGTTGGATAACACAGCAGGTAACGACATTCGAAAGCCCCTTACGAAGGGGCATGAGCCTTTTTGTGGGCTCATGCCTGTGGTGTCAGAATTGGCGTTGCGTCAAACCTGCCCAGAAGCCTTTGCCGCCAGCCGCAATTGCCGCCTGCCCAAGCACTTCGGCCCACTGGGAATCACTGCCGAATTCATCGCGCCACGACCACAAGCGGCGGGTGGTGAAATGCAGGGTGTGTTCGTGGGTGAAGCCGATCGCCCCGTGAACCTGGTGCGCCACCGACGTGGCAAGGGTCGCGGCCTCGCCAGCGCAGATTTTGGCCACGGCTACGTCGAACGCCAGCGTGCTGCGCGCGCCTGCCTCGGCCTGCTGGGCCTCGCAGGCGCTGCGCAATGCGACTTGCGTCGCCATGCGCGCGGCACCGATGGCGCCGGCCATTTGCGCCAGTTGTTGCTGCACCGCCTGGAATTTACCGATTGCCTTGCCGAACTGGGCACGCTCGTTCGCGTAGTTGACGGCCTTGTCCAGGCTCGACTCCAGCGCACCGACCAGCATGCAGGCACGGATCAGCGCCCCGAACAGCCAGACAGGCTCCTGCACATCGGCTATCTGCAGGTGGCCGATGGCGTGAGCACGAGCATTGACGAAGTGCAGGCTGTCGCGTTCCTCGCCAGCAAAATTACTGCCGGCCTCCAGGCTGACAGTGGCCTGGCGCAGATCCACCAACGCCACGTGACCCGTGCCGTCGGCTACCACCGCCCATTGACTGCTGCGCGCCCACGGCACATTGAATGCACGGCCGTGTAGTTGGCCGTCAGCGGTCAACGTAAGGTCACCGAGACGGCCGGCCTGAATCAGCGTAATCGGCTCATCCGGTACCTCCAGGCCGGCGCGTGCCAGCAACAGCGAAGCGAGCATGGTCTCGCTCAACGGCAGCGGTGCACTCCAGTACCCAACGGCGCGCAACACCGGGCTGGCTTCCAGCCAACTGGCCGCACTGCCGCCGGCTTCCTCGGCCATCAGGGCGCCGGGCAGACCTTGCTCGACCACCTGTTGCCACAAGGTTGTCGCGCGATGACCCGCATCGAAATGTGCCAGCAACTGAGGGCTGATCTGTTCGGCGAACAGGCGCTCGACGCTGTCGGCGATGATCGATTGCAATTCGGATGGCGCGCTGTCGTCCATCGCTTGATAGTGGGTGGCCTGGTTCATCGCAGTCCTAATCCTCTGGCAATGATGCCGCGAAGAATTTCGCGGGTGCCGCCACGCAGGGAAAACGACGGGGCGGTCTGGGTCAGGTAACGCATCACCTGGTCGAGTGGGGAGCCAGGCTCGCGGGTGCCGCCAAACAGGTCGTGGGCGAGGTCAGGCAGGGATTGTTCGAGCAGGGCGCCTTGATCCTTGACCAGCGCTGCCGGGGTTGCCGGGTTGTCGCCGCGCGCGAGCATGCCGGCGACACCCAGGGACATCTGGCGCAGCACTGCGTAGCGGGCGGCAACACGACCGAGGCTGACACTGTGACGAGCGTTCTGTGGGTCAGCCGCGTCGAGCATTTCCAGGTACAACTGGGTGCTGCTCAAGTAGCGTTCCGGGCCGCTGCGTTCCAGTGCCAGTTCCGCGCCGACTTGCTTCCAGCCATCACCGGGCTGGCCGATGACAAAGTCGTCGGGAACGAACACGTCGTCGAGGAACACTTCATTGAAGTCGTGCTCGCCGAGCATGTTGTAGATCGGGCGTACCGTGACGCCAGTGGCGTGCATGTCGATCAACAGTTGCGACAGACCGGCGTGGCGGTTGCTGGCGTCCTTCGGCCCGGTGCGCAGCAGGGTGACCATGTAGTGGCAGCGGTGGGCGCCGGTGGTCCAGACCTTGCTGCCATTGACGATCCAGCCGCCCTCGGTCTGCACCGCGCGGGTCTGCACCGACGCCAGGTCAGAACCGACATTCGGCTCGCTCATGCCGATGCAGAACAGCAGCTCACCGCGTGCGATGGCTGGCATCAACCGTGGCGCAAGTACATCGGGAGAGAATTTCATCAGCAGCGGGCCGGATTGACGCTCGGCGATCCAGTGCGCATTGACCGGTGCGCCAGCGGCCAGCAGTTCTTCGAGCACGACGTAGCGCTCCAGGGCGCTGCGCTCGTGTCCGCCGTAGCGCTTGGGCCAGGTCATGCCCAGCCAACCGCGCTCGCCCAGCTTGCGGCTGAATTGCGGGTCGGCGCCGTTCCAGTTTTTCGCACGTTCGTGGGCCGGGTAATCCTTTAATGCCTCGGCGACGAATTCGCGCACTTCGGCCCGTAAAGCCTGGGTCTTGGGGTCCAATTGACAGGGGCGGATATCGAGTGCCTGCATGGCATTTGCTCATGTGAAGAGTGGGTGATTGAGTTGTTTTTCTAACTTGCTGAACGCCCAACAAGTAAATAAGCTACCAGCAACCTTGGCAACGGATCAAGCCGCTGCCACTCTTGAAAAACGCCAAAGCCCCGGAGCTACCATGTCGACCCACACCTCTTTTTCCCCCGGCCGCGGCCTTGCGCTGGGCCTTGAAGGCCATGTCGCGACCCTCGTTTTCAGTCGTCCGCCGCTGAATTTCTTTGATGCCGAACTGATCAAAGACCTGGCTGACGCACTGCAATACCTCGATGACTTGCCGCAGTGCCGCGTGGTCATCCTGCAGGCGGAAGGCAAGGTGTTTTGTGCCGGTGCCGACTTCTCTGGTGACGATCAGCACGACCCGCAATTTCCGCGCCGTGTCTACAAATCAGCGGTACGCCTGTTTCGCAATCGCAAGCCGCTGATCTGTGTGGTGGAAGGTGCCGCGATTGGTGGCGGCCTGGGCTTGGCGCTGGTCGCGGACTTTCGGGTGACCAGTGAAAAAGCGCGGTTTTCGGCCAATTTCAACCGGCTGGGGATTCATCAGGGCTTCGGGATTTCGGTTACCATGCCGCGTTTGGTCGGCCCGCAAATGGCCTCGCTACTGATCGCCACCGGGCGGCGCATCGATGGCCGTGAAGCGGTGCGTATCGGTTTGGCGGATGTACTGGCAGAACCGGGCACGGAGCGCCACAAAGCCCGTGAGTTGGCCGAGGAGATCGCCGCGTCTGCACCCGGCGCGGTCATGTCCAGTCGGGAAACCCTGCGCATGGGGCTGGCCGATGCGGTTGACCGGATCATCGACCGCGAGGCGTCCGAGCAGGAGTGGCAGATCGTCAGCGCCGATTTTGCCGAAGGCACTCGCGCCATGGCTGAACGTCGCACGCCGGTTTTTACAGGACAGTAAGGAATTGCTCGATGGAACCCGTTGAAAAAACCTCCCAGTCGACTTCGCGGCGCACTCAGCTGGAGCGGCGCGCCGAGGCCGAACAACGTCTGTTGATCGCTGCCCGGCAGATCGTCGCACGCAAGGGCTGGGTCGGCATGACGCTATCGGAGGTGGGCGAGGAGGCGGGCTACAGCCGTGGCCTGGCGACGCATCACTTCGGCAACAAGGCCGGTCTGCTGCGTGCCCTGGCAGGTTTCGTCAATGCAACCTTCATGGAGCTGGTGCAAGCCCGGTCGCCGCAATGGCGCCCGGGGATGGACGCACTCAAGGGCTTTGTCAGCGTATACCTGGCGCGTCCTGACGGCGACTGGGTCAATACCCGCGCATTACTGACGCTGATGGCCGAAGCCGTGACCCAGGATTCGGAAACGGTGGAAATCCTTGCCGATTACAATTCTTCGGTGCAAAAGCATCTGGCGCGCTATATCCGCCAGGGGATCGACAGCGGCGAAATCCGCGCGGATGTGGACCCGCTGATGGGCGCGCTGCTATTCCTTGGAACGTTGCGCGGCATGATGTTGCAGGTGCTGCTGAACCCTTCGGCCGTCGACCTGGAGTTGGTGCACACGCAGATGCTGGCCTTCATTGAAAACGCGCTTTCGTCAACACGGAGCTTGTAGGAGCAGCTTGCCCGCGATGGCGGTGGGTCAGGCACTATCGATGTTGAATGGACCGGCCTCATCGCGGGCAAGCCCGCTCCTACAGTGGGGCTCGTTCAGTCCAGTAGACCCTGAGCCCTTGCAATGGACACCGCCTCGGTGCGGCCGCCGGCACCGAGTTTGCTGTTGATCTTGCGCAAGTGTGATTTCACTGTCAGTTCCGAGAGAAACATTTTTTCCGCGATTTCCCGATTGCGGTAACCCAGCGCCAACAAGCGCACCACTTGCAGTTCTCGGGCCGAGAGATTGGTCGGTGCCCCGTCTTCGCGCTTGGGCTCGGCCTTCTTGCTGCTGCTCTCACCACGCAGCAACCGAGCGCTGAATCCTGCGTGAATGCCCAGCGCTTGTTCCTGGCCGTGGAACGTCACCGACCAGCGCTCCAGCACAGGCCTCAGCGGCGCGCCCTCATCGAGGAAGGTGCGGACAAACCCGACGTGGCTGGCAAAGCGCAAAGCCGCCGTCAGGTGTTCCAGGGCTTCTTTGTGCTGCTTCGCACCATCGAGTGCGAGGATCAGCAATAAACGCAGTTTCAAAGCCCGGCGATGCTGATGTTGTTGCAGCGCCTGATCCATGGCCTGACGCAGTGGTTCGACGCAACCTTGTTCACCTTGCGCAATACGCAGGCGCTGGCGAGCGATGAAGGGCGTGTCGACGTCATTGGCGCTCAATGTCACGCCCGGTTGCTCCCAGTCGCTCAGTTGCTCGGCGGCGCGCATCGCGTGATCGGCGGTGTCCAGCCGTTTTTCCAGGGTGGCGACACGCGCTCGCTCCAGCCAGGCGGAGCAGAGGATGCGGGTAGAACCGGACACTTGGCCCAGTTGATCGAGATCCGCCAGGTAACGCATCCAGGCCGGGCGGTCGGCGTGCAGGTAGGCGAGGCGAGCCAATAGCACATGGGTGCTGATCAGCGAGTCCGGTGCCGCGTGCTCCCTGGCATAGGGCAGCAGCTCAGTGAGGCGTCGCCGTGCTTCGTCCACCGCGTCCGTTTCGTAGAGCACCACGCAATGAATGGTCTGCAAAACCGGATAACCTACCGGTGGCGTACCCGCCAATGTCTCGCGGCTGCGGCGCATGGCCGTCTCCGCGCGGGTCAGGGCGCTGTCGAGTTGCCCTTGAGTCAGGTCGAGCATCGCTTCCAGCGCATCGGTGACGTCGCGCAGGTAGGCCGACTCTTGTTGTGCCTCGCGGATTCCGGCGCTGGCAAGTTTTTTCCGCGCTTCGTCGAAGCGGCCGGTATAGAACAGCGAGCTGATTTCTACAAAAGCCGTGACCCGATACTGCATTTTGTCCTGAGGGCCGAGCTGCAACAGCAACTCGGTGGCGGCTACCAGGGCTTCATCGACGCGGTCGCCGATCAGCAGCAACAGCGGATGAACGTAGTGGTGTTCTCCCGCCAACGCCGGGTTTTCCAGTACGTGCAAGGCATCCTTGTGACGACGCGCATGCAGCAGTGCCCACGCATAGGCTATGCCCAGCCGGGGATGCAAATCACGTATCTGCACCGGAATGCGCGAGAGCCAGCGCATCAGCAGGCTGGCATGGCCGTTTTCCACCAACTCGTCGATGTGCAATACCAGTTGCGTGGCGGCATCGTCGACGGCGTGCGCAGCAAACAGGTGCTCAAGGGCCTCGACCGGCTGGGCGTTGGCGAAATACCAGCCCGAAGCCTGTTGATGCTGCTGCTCGAACTGCTCCGGGTGTCGCTTGAGGGTTTGCAGGAGGAAGTCGGCGAACAGCGGGTGATAGCGAAACCATTGGCGCTGGTCGTCCATTGCAATCACGAACAGATTGGCCCGCTCCAGTGCCTCGATCATGGCCTGGCTATCGCTGCGCCCCGTGACGGCATCGCACAAGGCCGGACACAATCGTGACAAGACGCTGGTCTGCAACAGGAATTGCTTGCATTGCGCGGTCTGTCGGGCCAGCACGTCTTCGGCGAAGTACTCCGCCAGCGCCGGGTTGGAACCGTTGAATGAGCCAATGAACGCGGCCGGGTCGCTGTGTCTTTGCAGCGACAGGCTGGCCAGGTAAACCCCGGTAACCCAGCCTTCGGTGCGCTCGTGCAGGCTCTCGATATCGCTCAGGTCCAAAGGCAACTGGCGCTTTTGCAAGATGTAGGTGGCAGTCTCGTCGAGGCTCAGGGCCAGCGATTCGGTATTGATTTCCAACAGTTCGCCACGCGCGCGCAAGCGGCCCAGATTGATATCCGGGGTCGTGCGCGAAGCGATGGCCAGCGTCACACCCATCGGCAACGCCTTGAGCAGGCGCTGGATAAATTCGAGGGCCGGCGACTGATCGATGACTTCAAATTCGTCCATCAGCAGGGTGAACGTCTCATTGCAAGCGGCGATGCGCTCAAACAACCAATCCTCCCATTGCGCGGGACTACTGTGCGCAACGGGGTTATCGCCGGCATCGATCAGGTCGATATCGCGCAAGCCGCTGAGCAGCACCTGAGTCAAGCGCTGCGGATCGTTGTCCAGGACATCGAGGTTGCACCACAACACCCGTCGGCCCTCGGCCAGGCAACGTTCGCGGTACTGCTGCAACAGCGTGGTCTTGCCGTAGCCGGGGCAGGCACTGATCAGGATCAGCCGCAAGCCATCGCGCGGTTGCAGTTGGGCAAGCAAAGGCGAACGTTCCAATTGACCCGGCAGGCTGGCCGGCGCCAGGAATTTACCCGCACGAATGGGCGGCTTTACTCCCTGGGCTGGTTCGTTGGAACTACGTTCGAAACCTTCCATGCATCCTACCTTTGGTTGTCGTCGCGCCGGTGCGGCCCTTTCTAGTATCGCCTGTCATGAGCGACACCCGATTCATGGTTCGAGCCCGCCAGTGTAACGGGCCGACACCGGATTGGCAGCTCCCCGACCGCCAACCCTTGCATGGAAGTCCGAACACCATGAGTGCCAACGAAAATCTGAATGCCGCCGATATTCGCGTGATCCTGGACAAGCAACGTGCCGCGTTCCTCGCCAGCGAGCCATGGACGGCTGAACAGCGCTGCGAACTGATCGACCGGGCCATCGGCCTGCTGGTCGACTATCAGCATGAAATCATCGAAGCCCTGTCGGCGGACTTCGGTCATCGCAGCCATGACTTCTCGCGCATGGTCGATGTCCTGGGGCCATTGGCGTCGTTGAAGTATACCAAGGCGAAAATTGCCGGATGGATGCAGCCTGACCACAGGGCCACCGACCGTGGCGAGGCCTGGGTGCAGTATCAGCCACTGGGCGTGGTGGGCATTCTCACCGCCTGGAATTTCCCCGGCAACATGGTCTTCAATGGTCTGGCGGGGGCTCTGGCGGCAGGCAACCGAGTGATGATCAAGGTGTCTGAATACAACCCGAAAACCTCCGCCTTGCTGGCGCGGATCTTCCGCGAGGTCTATGCCGAGGACGAAGTCGCGATCATCACCGGCGGCCCGGACATCGGCCATGCGTTCAGCCAGCAACCGTTCGACCATCTGTTGTTCACCGGCGCCAGCAGCATCGGCAAGCACGTCATGCGCGCTGCTGCCGAGAACCTGGTGCCGGTGACCCTGGAACTGGGCGGCAAGTCGCCGACCATCATTTCGCGCACCGCCGACCTTAAAGTCGCGGTCACTAAAATCCTCACCGGCAAGTTGCACAACGCTGGGCAGATCTGCCTGGCGCCGGACTATGTGTTCGTCCCCGAGGAGCAACAAGCAGCGTTTGTTGCAGCGGCTCGCGAAGTGGCCGCCACGTTGTACCCGACTCTGCTGGAAAACCCCGACTACACCTCGCTGATCAACGCTCGTCACTTCGAGCGCCTGCACGGTTACCTGAATGAGGCACGCGACGCCGGCGTCGAGCTGATCGAACTGAACCCGGCCGATGAAGATTTCAGCGCTCAGCCACACCATAAAATGGCGCCGACCCTGTTGCGCAATCCCGGTGACGAATTGCAGGTGATGCAGGACGAAATCTTCGGTCCGCTGCTGCCGTTCAAAACCTACCAGTCTTTCGCCGAAGTGGTCAGCTACATCAACTCGCACCCGCGTCCGCTGGGCTTGTACTACTTCGGCAACGATGCCGGGGAAGAGTCGTTCGTGCTCAATCGCACCACGTCCGGCGGGGTCACCCTCAATGACGTGTTGCGCCACGGCGGCGTCGAGACCTTGCCTTTCGGTGGTGTCGGCAACAGCGGCATGGGTTGCTACCACGGGATCGACGGTTTCCGCACCTTCAGCCACGGCAAATCGGTGCTGCGCTCGGTCGACGGACCGGATGCGATGCGCCCGCCGTACAGCGAACAGGTACGCCAGTTCGTCGGTTCGATGATCAAGCGCTGAGATACCCACCGGCATAGCGCACGCGCTGGCTGCGTGCGCCTTCGTCCTCCACATCTTGCTTAACAAGAGAATAACAATATGAAAGCTGCCGTTCTGCACGCCCCTGGCTCGCCAATGACCATTGAAGAAGTCGGTATCAGCAAACCCGGTCCACGGGAAGTGCTGGTGCGCACCGTTGCGGTGGGCGTTTGCCACTCCGACCTGCACTTCGTCGATGGGGCCTATCCGTACCCGATGCCGGTGGTGCTGGGTCACGAAGCGTCCGGCATTGTCGAACAAGTGGGCTCAGAGGTGCGCACGGTCAAACCGGGCGATCACGTGGTGACGTGCCTGTCGGCCTATTGCGGCCACTGCGAGCATTGCGTCACCGGGCACCTGTCGTTGTGCGTGTCACCGGACACCAAGCGTCGCGCGGATGAAGAGTCGCGACTGACCTACGTACAAAAACCGATGACCCAGTTCATCAACCTGTCGGCCTATGCCGAGCAGATGCTGGTGCACGAAAACGCGCTGGTAGCGATTCGTCGTGACATGCCACTCGACCGCGCGGCGCTGCTCGGTTGTGCGGTTACCACCGGCACTGGTGCGGTGTTCAATACCGCCAAGGTGCGTCCGGGTGAAACGGTGGCGGTGATCGGCTGCGGCGGTATCGGCCTGTCGACCATCAACGGCGCGGCGCTGGCCGGTGCCGGGCGGATCATTGCCATCGACATGCTGGATTCGAAGCTGGAACTGGCCAAGCAGTTTGGCGCCACCGACGTAGTCAACGCCAAGGACGGCAGCGCCGTCGCGCAAGTCCTGGAGTTGACCCGAGGCGGTGTGCATCACGCGTTCGAGTGCATCGGCCTCAAGCAAACCGCGGAACAGGCTTTCGGCATGCTGGCTCGCGGCGGTACCGCGACGATCATCGGCATGATCAAGCCCGGGGTAAAACTGGAGCTGGACCCGATGGCCATGCTGCACGAGCGGCGTATCCAGGGCTCGTTCATGGGCTCCAACCGCTTCCCGGTGGACTTGCCGCGCCTGACCGACTTCTACATGCAGGGCCGGCTCAAGCTCGACGAAATGATCTCGCAGCGCATCAAGCTGGAACAGATCAACGAGGCCTTCGACGAACTGCGTCGGGGCGAGCTGGCACGCTCGGTCATTCTCTTCGACCAGTGAGTGGGTTGTGCATGCGGTCCCCAAACAAGACCGGCCACAGGCTGGCGACTCACCATTGAGGTAGCAGATGGATATTCATTTCAATCCTGAGGAAGTGGCATTTCGCGAGGAAGTCCGGGCGTTTCTCAAGGCTCACCTGCCGCAAGACATCGCGGCCAGGATCAATCAGGGCAAGTCGGTGTGCAAAGCCGACCAGGTGCTGTGGATGCGCACCTTGAACGAAAAAGGCTGGCTGGCGGCAAGCTGGCCAGTGGAGCACGGCGGCACAGGCTGGAGTGCCGTGCAAAAGCACATCTTCGATGAAGAGTGCGCGGTTGCCGGCGCCCCACGAATCGTGCCGTTCGGCGTGAACATGGTCGGGCCGGTGATCATCAAGTTCGGCACCGAAGAGCAAAAGGCGCATTACCTGCCGCGCATTCTCAACTGCGACGATTGGTGGTGCCAGGGCTATTCCGAGCCGGGTGCCGGTTCCGACCTGGCGAGCCTGCGCACCCGCGCGGTGCGTGAAGGCGACGAGTACGTGGTCAATGGGCAGAAGACCTGGACCTCCACCGGACACATGGCGGACTGGATGTTCTGCCTGGTGCGCACCGATGCCGAAGCGCAGCAGCAGCGGGGCATCTCTTTCCTGCTGATCGACATGAAGACCCCTGGTATCACCGTACGGCCGATCATCACCCTGGACGGCGGTCACTACGTCAACGAAGTGTTCCTCGATAACGTGCGCGTACCGGTCAGCAACCTGGTCGGCCGTGAAAACGAGGGCTGGACCTGTGCCAAGTACCTGTTGACCCACGAACGTACGACGATCGCCGGGATCGGCATCGCCAAGGCCATGCTCACGCGTCTCAAGCAGGTCGCACGTACTGAACAACGCAACGGCAAGCCGTTGCTTGAAGACCCGCAGTTCCGGGCGCAGATCGCCGACGTGGAAATCCAGTTGATGGCCATCGGCATGAGCAACCTGCGCATCCTTGCCTCTGCCCGTGACGGCGGAGTGCCGGGTTCGGAAAGCTCGATCCTGAAGATCAAGGGCACCGAGATCCGCCAGGCGATTACTTATTTGCTGAGCAAGGCGGTCGGGGCCTATGCCAACCCGTTCCTCAAGGAGGAGTTGGGCTACGACTATGAAGGAGAGCTGCTGCACAGCGAGTTCAGCAACTCGTCGACCTGTCAGTACCTGGATATGCGCAAAGCCTCGGTTTACGGCGGCTCCACTGAAATCCAGAAGAACATCATCGCCAAGATGATTCTCGAACTCTAAGGGGCAGATCATGGACTTCAAACTTTCAGAAGAGCAGCAAATGCTGCAAGACACGGCTGCCCGACTGGTGCGTGATGCCTATGGCTTCGAGCAGCGCGAACAGTTTCGTGACAGCGCCAAGGGTTTCAGTGGCGAGTTCTGGCAACAGCTCGGTGACCTGGGCCTGACGTCGGTGCCGTTTGCCGAGGACTTCGGCGGTTTCGGTGGCAACGGCGTGGAGGTGATGCTGGTAGCCCAGGAGTTCGGCCGTGGTTTGTGCCTGGAGCCTTGGCTGCAATCGGTGATTTTCGCCGGTGGCTTGATCGATCAACTCGGCAGCGCTGCGCAAAAAAGCGAACTGCTGCCGCAAGTGGCCAGTGCCGGCCTGCAACTGGCAGTAGCCGTCGAGGAGCCGCAGAGCCACTACCAATTGCACGATGTGCAGACCCGCGCCCTAGCGCTCAGTGGTGGCTGGTCGCTCAGCGGCCGCAAGTCGATGGTGGTGGGCGGGCAGAGCGCCGGTTTGCTACTGGTTTCGGCGCGGGTGTCCGGTGATGACCGTGCCGAGGCGGGCATCAGTCTGTTCCTGGTCGATCCGGCGACCCCGGGCGTGAGCGTCCGCGAATACCCGACCATGGACGGCCGCCGGGCCTGCGACGTGTTCCTGGACCAGGTGTTTGTCAGCAGCGCCGCGGTGCTCGGCGAACACGGCAAGGCGCTTGGTGCATTGCGCTATCAGCAGGGCCGCGCCATCGCCGCGCAATGCGCAGAAGCGGTCGGTAGCCTGGAAGCGACGTGCGCGTTGACCCTTGATTACCTGAAAACCCGCAAGCAATTCGGCCAGGTCATCGGCAAATTCCAGGCCTTGCAGCACCGCATGGTCGACATGCACATCGAACTCGATCAGGCGACCTCAATGACCCTGCTTGCCGCGTGTGTCGCCGACGAGCCGGACAGCCTGGAACGCAGTCGCACATTGGCCGCCGCCAAGTATGTCGTTTGCCGTGCGGCGCGTTTTGTCGCCGATCAGGGCATCCAGCTACACGGCGGTATCGGCCTGACCTGGGAATACGTGCTGTCGCACCACGCCAAGCACCTGCTGATGATCGCCCGCCAGTTTGGTGACGATGATCATCATTTGCAGGCGTACAGCGAGCTCATGCAGGAAGCCTAGGTTCGTCGAACCTGATCACACAACAATAAGGGAGACAATGTCATGGCTACATCATGGGGTTTGCTATGCCAGCGGCTGCGCGACCTGAGCGTCGCGAGTGCCTTGCTGGCCGTATCACTGTGCAGTTCTGCCGCCGACAAACCGAACGTGCTGGTCATCTTTGGCGATGACATCGGCATCTTCAATATCAGCGCCTACAACCAGGGCATGATGGGGTATGAAACGCCGAGCATCGACCGCATCGCCAAGGAAGGTGTGCTGTTTACCCATGCCTACGGCGAACAGTCCTGTACCGCCGGCCGCGCTGCTTTTGCGTTGGGCGAACACCCGTTTCGCACCGGCCTGCTGACCATCGGCATGCCCGGTTCGGAACACGGGATACCCGATTGGGCACCGACCATCGGCGACGCGATGAAGCAGCAGGGCTATACCACCGGCCAGTTCGGCAAGAACCATTTGGGAGACCGCGACAAGCACCTGCCGACCAACCATGGTTTCGATGAATTCTTCGGCAACCTGTACCACATGAACGCCGAGGAAGAACCGGAAACCTACTACTACCCCAAGGACCCAGCGTTCCGTAAACAGTACGGACCGCGCGGCGTGATCCATTCCTACGCCGACGGCAAGATCGAAGACACCGGTCCGCTGACACGCAAGCGCATGGAAACCATCGATGATGAACTGGTGCAGGCCACCGGCAACTTCATCGACAAGGCGCACAAGGCCGACAAGCCGTTTTTTGTCTGGTTCAACGCCACCCGCATGCACATCTGGACCCACCTCAAGCCTGAGTCCGATGGCAAGACCGGCGTCGGCCTGTATCCGGACGGCATGGTCGAGCATGACGGGCAGGTTGGTCAGTTGCTGAAGAAACTGGATGACCTGGGCATCGCCGACAACACCATCGTGATCTACACCACCGACAACGGCGCGGAGAAATTCTCCTGGCCTGATGGCGGCACGTCACCGTTCGCGGGGGAGAAGGGTACTTCCAATGAAGGCGGGCATCGCGTTCCGTTGCTGGTGAAGTGGCCCAAGGTGCTCAAACCCGGCACTCACGCCAACAACCTGATTGCCCACAACGACTGGATGCCGACACTGGCTGCCGCGGCGGGCGCACCGAATCTGGTGGCGGACCTGGCCAAGGGCACCCAACTCAACGGCAAGCAGTTCCGCGTGCATCTGGATGGCTATAACTTCCTGCCGTTCTTCAAGGGCGAGGTCAAGGAAAGTCCGCGCGAGGAGTATTTCTATTTCAGCATGGGCGGCGATCTCGATGCGATCCGCTGGCGGGAGTGGCGACTGGCGTTTGCGCAAATGACCGGGGATTTCGCCAGCGCCTCACGCAAGGTCACCAATGTGCCGGTGTTGACCAATCTGTTGGCCGACCCGTTCCAGACCGCGCGCAAGGAATCGCCGATGGCCAAGCGCTGGGCCGCTGACCAGGCGTGGTTACTGGTCCCGGTCCAGGACAAGGTCAAGACGTTCCTCGCAACGTTGAGCCAATACCCGTTCCAGGAAGGCGTCAGCCTGAACCCCGGCAACATCAACTACCAGAGCCTGGCAGTGAAAAAAGCGCTGATGGGCTTGCAGAAACCCGCACCGGCGAACTGATTGCCGCTACCCACTGCGGGGGGGCCTGCTTGCGAACGACTCAAGGACAATGCGGTTACACAGGGAGCAAGTGGGCGAGGGGTTCGCAGGTATTGCAGCCATTGCACAAAAAACTGTGGGAGCGAGCCTGCTCCGCGCGGCGTTCCGACGATGGGCGTCAACGATGACGCGTACTGTCTGGATAAACCCGTCGCGCTCAGGTTTTTCGCGAGCAAGCTCGCTCCTACAAAAAACAGCTGATTCCCATATTTTCTGGAGTGCTCTGATGAAAGTCCTCGTAGCCGTCAAGCGCGTGGTCGATTTTAACGTCAAGGTCCGCGTCAAGGCGGACCAATCCGGCATCGACCTGGCCAACGTCAAAATGGCCCTCAACCCCTTCTGCGAAATTGCCGTGGAAGAAGCCGTACGCCTGAAAGAGCAGGGCATTGCCACTGAAGTCGTGGTGGTAAGCGTCGGTCCGAGCACCGCTCAGGAGCAACTGCGCACCGCGCTAGCACTGGGTGCCGACCGCGCCATCCTGATCGAGTGCAATGAAGAGCTGAGCTCGTTGCCGGTGGCCAAGCTGCTCAAGGCCGTGGTCGATCAGGAGCAACCGCAACTGGTGATCCTCGGCAAGCAAGCCATCGACAGTGACAACAACCAGACCGGCCAGATGCTCGCTGCGCTGACCGGGTTCGCGCAGGGCACCTTCGCCTCGAAAGTCGAGATTGCCGGTGACAAGGTGATCGTTGCGCGCGAAGTCGACAGCGGCATGCAGACCGTATCCCTGCAACTGCCGGCCATCGTGACCACTGACCTGCGTTTGAACGAACCGCGTTATGCATCCTTGCCGAACATCATGAAAGCCAAGAAAAAGCCTCTTGAAGTGCTGACTCCGGCCGCGCTGGGCATTGCTACGGGCTCCACCAACAAGATCCTCAACGTACAAGCCCCGGCTACGCGCAGCGCGGGGATCATGGTCAAGTCGGTGGCAGAACTGGTCGACAAACTGAAAAACCAAGCGAAGGTGATCTGATGGCTATTTTGGTAATCGTTGAGCACGACAACCGCTCGCTGGCCACGGCCACGCTGAATACCGTTGCGGCTGCGACGAAAATCGGTGGTGAGATCCACCTGCTGGTCGCAGGTCTTGACGCTGGCGCCGTGGCTGAAGCCGCCACAAAAATCCCAGATGTGGCCAAGGTGCTGCTGGCCGACAACGTCGCCTACGCTCACCAACTGCCGGAAAACGTGGCCCCGTTGGTTACCAACCTGGTAATCGCGCAGCAGACCATCTACAGCCACGTTCTGGCGTCGGCCACGTCCAATGGCAAAAACGTTCTGCCACGCGTTGCCGCTGCGCTGGACGTCGACCAGATCTCCGAGATCATCGCGGTTCAAAGCCCGGATACGTTCAAGCGGCCGATTTATGCCGGGAATGCCATTGCCACCGTTCAGTCGAACGCTGCGGTCAAGGTGATCACCGTGCGCGCCACCGGTTTCGACCCGGTGGCGGCTGTTGGTGGGGTGGCTGTCATTGAAGCCTTGGCCGCTGTTCACGATGGCGGTATTTCCAGTTTCGTCAGCGAAGCACTGGCCAAGTCCGATCGCCCTGAGCTGACCGCTGCGAAAATAGTGGTATCTGGCGGGCGTGGCATGCAGAACGGCGACAACTTCCAATACCTATATTCGCTGGCCGACAAGCTCGGCGCGGGTGTCGGTGCTTCGCGCGCTGCTGTCGATGCCGGTTTTGTACCCAACGACATGCAGGTTGGCCAGACCGGCAAGATCGTCGCACCACAGTTGTACATCGCCGTCGGTATCTCCGGTGCGATCCAGCACCTGGCCGGCATGAAGGACTCGAAAATCATCGTCGCCATCAACAAGGACGAAGAGGCCCCGATCTTCCAGGTGGCGGACTACGGCCTGGTGGCTGACCTGTTCGAGGCAGTCCCGGAACTCGAACGGGCCCTCTAACAAACACCACATCCCCTTGTAGGAGCGAGCTTGCTCGCGATGGACGTCAACGATGACGCGTTTGTTCTGGTTTAACGCGTTGTCCTTGAGTCCATCGCGAGCAAGCTCGCTCCTACAGTGGATGGGGATCACCCATAAGAAAGGAGAGCCGCATGAGTCATGCTGCTGAGCACTACCTGCCGGCGTCCGTCGAACAAACCCGCGCGGTTTATCGCAAGGTCATCCTGCGCTTGTTGCCTTACCTGGTGCTGGCCTATGCCATCAACACCATCGACCGGCTGAACGTGTCTTTCGCCAAGTTGCGCATGGCCGAAGACATCGGGCTGACGGATGCTGCCTATGGCATTGGTGCCGGCATTTTTTACCTGGGTTACATCCTGTTCGAAGTCCCCAGCAATATCTATCTGCAACGCATAGGCGCTCGCGCCACGCTGACTCGCATCATGGTGCTGTGGGGCCTGGTCACGGTGGCCACCGCGTTTGTTACCACGGCGAATCAGTTGATTGTCGCGCGGTTCCTGCTCGGCGTGGCCGAGGCCGGTTTTTTCCCTGGCGTCATCCTGTACCTGACGTACTGGTTTCCAGCCGCCCTGCGTGCACGCATCACCGCTGTGTTCCTGATGTCAGCCATGGTCGCCGGCATCATCAGCGGGCCACTCGCCGGGACCATCATGAGTCACTTCCATGGCTGGCTGGGGCTGCGCGACTGGCAGGTGCTGTTTGTACTGGAAGGCATCCCGGCCATACTGCTGGGGCTGTTCGGCTGGTTCTGGCTGGTGGACAAACCGGACGATGCGCGCTGGCTCACCGCGCAGGAAAAAAGCCTGCTGGCAGCCGGCCTGGCACAGGGGCGCCCGGCGGACACAGCCCATGCAACCCTGGCCCAAGTGCTGCGTAATCCCCGGGTGTACGTGGCCGGCCTGGTGTTTTTTTGCATCTACAGCGGTTCCAATACGGTGTCTTACTGGATGCCGACATTGATTCGCGGATTTGGCGTGCATGATCTTAAAACCATCGGCCTGCTGGCCAGCGTGCCGTATATGTGCGCCTTGATCGGCATGTACTTGCTGGCCCGCAGTTCAGACAAACGCCTGGAAAGGCGCTGGCATGTGAGCCTGACCCTTTTGCTCAGCGCCACCTGCTTCTTGCTGCTGGGGCCGGTTCAGGACCATCTGCTGTTATCCGTGGTGTTCATGAGCATCGGGGCCGCCGCCGCAATGTCCGCGCTCTCGCTGTTCTGGAGCATTCCGCCAGCCTTGCTGTCCCCCTCGGCAGCGGCGGTGGGCATCGCGGTGATCAGTTGCATCGGTGGTATGGCCGGGGTCATCAGCCAGGTCGTAGTGGGTGCGATCAAATCGGCAACCGGGGACTTGTACCTGGCATTCGATGTGATCGCCGGTGTGTTGGTGCTGGGCGCAGTGGTGTTGCTGGTAGCCATTCCGGCCAGTCACTTGAAGGAACGCGCGAAGCCGTAGTCATGTTGGCCAGCTCATCGCGGGGGGATCGCGCGATGAGCGCTGCTTTCAGGTAATCCAACCCCGCGAGCGGGCAATGGCCAGGGTTTCGGTGCGTCCGTTGGTCTCCAGTTTCGCGTAGATCTTTTGCAGGTGGGATTTGACCGTGAACTCGGAGAGGAACACTTTCTCGGCGATTTCGCGGTTACGATGCCCGGCAGCCAGCAGTTGCAGGATCTGATACTCGCGCACGGTCAGCACTTCGTGGGCACCGTTGTCAGTGCGGGCATCTTCCATGTTGCCGTCGCTGACCCCCAAATGTTGCATCAGCGTGTCGACGAATCCGCACTCGATCCCCAGCTCTTTACAGCGTGCCTTGCCGGTCGTGGCCCAGCGTTGCAGGAGGCCCGCCATCCGCTCGCCTTCTTCAATGAACGTGGCCAGAAAGCCGTCCTGGCTGGCCAGGCGCAGTGCTTCGTTGAGTGCCTGAAAGGCCTCTTGCGGCTGCTGAATGCTGTCCAATGCCAATGCCAGAAGTATTTGCAGTTTCAGTTCACGGCGGTGATGTTGCCAGTGCCGCGCCTGCTCGATTGCCGTGCGCAAGGCCTTGGCTGCCGCAGCGCCTTCGCCCTGGAAAATCCGCAAGCGTTGTCGCGCGATGCTGGGGGTGTCTACGTCGTTGGCGAGCCGGATGAAATCGGGGCGGTCCCAATCGCCGGCCAGGTCCGCCGAATGCAGGGCTTGCGTCGCAGTGTCCAGGCGCTGCTCGAGTAGCGCTACGCGGGCTCGCTCAAGCCAGGCAGAACACTCGACGCGCCGCGAGCCAACCTGGCGGCCAATCTGTTCGAGTTCCACCAGGCATCGGGTCCAGGTGGTGCGGTCGCCCTGGCTGTAAGCGATGCGCGCAGTCAGTACGTGAGTGACGATCTGGTTCTCGGGGGAACTGACTTGCTTGGCAAAAAACAGGCAGCGGGAGAGATGACTTTGCGCCTGTTCAAAGTTGCCGTTTTCGTACAACAGCAAGCCATGCAGGATATCCATCGACAGCTTGGCTTCGTGCGGTTTGCGTTGGCCGTTGGTTTGCGGGCGCTCCGGCGTGCTTTGCATACGCACGAGGGCACTGCTCAAGCGGCCCTGGATCAAGTCCAGGGTGCTCTCGTTGACGCGGAAGATGTGGCGCAGAAAACTCGAATGAACCCGTGAATCGCGTTGCAACGCGCTGGACAACAGGTTGCGCGCTTCATCGTAGCGACCGCTGGCAACCATGTTCATCGCGACCGAGTTGGCCAGCACTATGTACAAATTCACTTCGTCGGCAGGCATGCGCGCGAGCAATTCGACGCCCCTGCGGCAACAGTCTTCGGCCTGATCGGTCACCCCAAGGCGCAGGCATTGAACGACCTGGGGAACATAGGCATAGGCGGGTCCCGACTGTTGCTCCAGACGTTCGGCCACCTGCATTGCGTCCTTGAGGCGGGTCGTGCTCGCCAGCAGCCACGCGTAGGCTTGATTGAGCGACGGATAGCGGTCGCGAGTGGCCTCTGGGATTCGGTCCAGCCAACGCAGCAGCAAGCGCGTGCGGCCACTGTCGATCAGGGTATCGAGGTGGCGATTGAGTCCTTCGGCGGCTTCATCGAGAAGCCCGGCGCTGAACAGGTGCTCGACTCCGGGGATCGGTTGCCCAGCGTCGAAAAACCATTGTGCGGCGGTTTCATGGAGCGTTTGCGCCATGCCGGGGTAAAGGCGATCCAGGGCGTGGCGCAAGAAGCTGGCAAACAGGTGGTGATAACGAAACCACTGTTGCTGGCTGTCGACCGGCACCAGGAACAGGTTGGTGCGGTCGAGGTGATCAATCATCGCGCGGCTGTCCTTGCGCCCAGTCACCGTTTCGCAAAGCGGCACGCAAAACTGCTCGAGGATGCTGGTTTGCATCAGAAACACCCGGCAGTCCTCGGTTTGTCGCGCCAGGATGTCTTCGGTGAGGTATTCGGCCAGTTCCAGATTGGAACCGGAAAAAGAAGCAATAAAGGCGCTGTGATCGTCCCGGTCCTTGAGCGACAGGCTGGCCAGGTAGAGCCCGGCGATCCAGCCCTCGGTGCGTCGGTACAGCGTGGCCAGTTCGTCGTCATGCAGCGGGATTTGCCGCTTGCCGCGAATGAATTCCATGGCTTCTTCAGGGGTGAAACGCAGGTCGCCTGGGCGGATTTCCAGCAATTGCCCACGAGCCCGAATACGCCCCAGACCGATACCCGGAGTGGAACGCGAGGCCATCACCACAACGCTGCCCGAAGGCAGTTGTTCTACCAATTGCTGGAGAAAATCGAGCACCTCGGGATTCTGGATGACTTCGACTTCATCGAGCAGGATCGCAAATGGCGAAACGCTGCTGACCAGTTGTTCAAGCATTTCCTCGGCGCTGGGTGGATCGTTGCGCAGCGTCTGCTCGCCAGCCATGGGCAGTAGGCCGCCGATGCCCTTGTCCAACAGGTTGATGAACCGTTGCAGGTCGTTATCGGCGGGTTCCAGGTTGATCCACAGCACTTGCTTGCCGCGGGTCAGGCAATGCTCGCGGTATTGCTGCATGAGCGTGGTTTTACCGAAGCCGGCGGCGGCGCGAATCAGGACCAGGCGGGCCGCATCGGCGTTGGCCATTTGCTCTAGCAGGCGCGAACGCGACAAGTGGCTGTCGGCCGACTTCGGACTGGCGAACTTGATGGAGCCACTTCTTGAGGCTGACGGCTCACCCGAGGCGGCAGAGAGACCAGGGCCGGCAGATCCGACCGTTGAGTAGTCCCAGTGAACTGGCATTGAAAGTACCTCCCTACGGATCACTCGCCTTACGCTAGCGCATGGCAACGTGACCTTTTTATTCTTGTAAATCCGGCCATAGTGCCACGTTTGGCCTTTGCCCGAGACTATGGTCTAACGCAACCCTCAAGGCGCACCGTTGAGCCGCCGTGTCATGCAATGAGCTCGGCCGATTATGGTGCGCGCACCGTGTCTTGCAAACCCGCCCCCCCCTGTGAGGGTGGCTCTCGATCCACCCGGTCCCATGCAACGATTGCCTTGACAAATTGGAGCGGGCTATCCCGTTTCCCTATGCAATCGGGCGATGGCCAAAGGTTCCGAATGGACGTTGAGCGCACTCTCTACCGTGAAGACCATGAAATGTTTCGCAGCGCCGTGCGACGCTTTCTCGAGCGCGAACACCTGCCTCAGCTCAATGGTCGGGAACATGCCGCAGATGTGGAACGGTGGGTCTGGTTGAAGGCCGGCCGTGAAGGGTTGTTGTGTGTAACGCTGCCGGCGCAATTCGGTGGCGGAGGTGACTTTGGCCACGCTGCGGTGCTGCGTGAAGAATTTGCCCGGGTCGGGGTCTGCGACCGGGCGTTATCGTTGCACTCGGACATCATCGCACCGTGCATCGCCCAGTTGGCTACCGATGAGCAGAAGCGTCGCTGGCTACCGGGCATCTGCAGCGGCGGGGTGGTCCTGGCCCTGGCGGTCGACGAACTTGGTGGCGGGCTCAAAAGAATCCAAACCCAGGCCGTGCGCGACGGCGACGGTTACCTGATCAACGGCAGTAAAAGCGCAGTCGGCAATGGCATGACCGGCAACCTGGTCCTGCTCGCTTGCCGCACCGAAGACACTGACGGCGAGACGGGCATCAGCCTGATCATCGTCGAAACCGACCGCCCTGGCGTGCAACGCAGCCGCAGCCCGCAAAGTAGCCTGCAACCGAGTGCCGCTCAATTGTGCTTCGACAATGTACGTGTGCCGGTGAGCAATCTGCTGGGTGAAGCGGGCAGGGGCCTTCACTACCTGAACCGGGCAGGCGACGAGGAGCGCCTGTTGGCGGCTATTTCTGCCGCGAGTCGCCTCGAACACCTGCTGGACCTGACCTTGATTCATCTGCGGCAACCCGATGCCAGCGGCCATTGTTCGTGGGAGCTGGCGCACACCCGCAACAAAATCGCCGACATCAAGGCTCGCGCCGTCGCGTTGCGCGTACTGGTCGATCACTACCTGGACCGGCGCATGCGCCACCCGTTGAGCGCCGAACACGCGGCAATCGCCAATCTGTACGCCAGTAAAGCCCTGCGCAAATGCGCTGACGAACTCTCGCGATTGCGCGCCGCCCAAGGCCGTTTACGCACTCATTCCATTGCCCACGCCACGCTTGATCACGGGGTAACCGGCAAGGCCATGCACGAAATCATCGCGCAAGCGCTGTGACACTCCTCAAACCAGTAAGGACCTAGCCATGAGTCAGAACGCATTAGTAGCCGGGGTCGGCATGATCCCTTTCACCAAGCCAGGCGCGAGCCCAAGCTACATCGACATGGGCGCCCAAGCGGTGCGCCAGGCGCTAGCCGACGCCGGCCTGAGCTATGACAAGGTGCAGATGGCATTCGCCGGTTACGTCTACGGCGACACCACCTGCGGCCAGGCCGTGCTGTATCGGGTCGGGCGCACCGGGATTCCGGTGTTCAACGTCAACAACGCCTGCGCCACCGGCTCCAGCGCCTTGTTCCTGGCGCGTGCTGCAGTGGAAAGCGGGCAGGTCGAATGCGCCCTGGCAGTTGGTTTTGAACAGATGCGCCCAGGCCCGACCCGTTCCAACTTCGATGATCGACCATTGCCCCGTGGCGATTACTTGCCGATTCAGGATGAGCTGTGTGGCGACGCCGGCGACATCCCGCGCAACCTGATCACGTTCGGCGGTGCTGGGCGCGAGCACATGCGCAAGTACGGCACGCAGATGAGCACCTTCGCCGCGATCCGCGCCAAGGCCAGCCGTCACGCGGCCAACAACCCGCTGGCCTTGTTCAAGAAAATCGTCAGCACTGAAGAGGTGATGAACGACCAGTTGATGTGGGACGGGGTGATGACCCGCATGATGGCGTGCCCGCCGACTTGCGGCGCAGCAGCGGCGATCATTTGCTCGCCGGCGTTTGCCAAAAAACATGGTCTGCGCACCGACGTGGCGATCCTCGCCCAGTCACTGGTGACAGATCCCGTGGAGTCGTTCGAACCGAAAACCATGATCGGTTTCGTCGGCGCGCACATGGCCGAACGCGCCGCCGGTGCGGTGTACGAGAAAGCTGGCGTCGGCCCGCAGGACATTCGTGTGGTGGAGCTGCACGACTGCTTCGCCCACAACGAATTGCTGACCTATGAAGCCCTTGGCCTGTGCCCGGTCGGCGAAGCGGAAAAATTCGTCCTCGATGGCGACAACACCTACGGCGGCCGGGTCGTGACCAACCCGTCCGGCGGCCTGTTGTGCAAAGGCCATCCGCTGGGTGCCACGGGATTGGCGCAGTGCTATGAGCTGACCCACCAACTGCGCGGCTCGGCCGGTGCGCGTCAGGTCGACGGCCTGCAACACGCGTTGCAGCACAACCTCGGGCTCGGTGGGGCCTGCGTCGTCACGCTTTATGGCAAAAACTGAGTGATCTGCAGCGCCGCGCCTGGCGCGGTGTTCTCTTGAGCGTATCGAGTAGTTCAAAGAAGGATTTCATCGATGACCACCACGCCCCCTGATTCGCCTACCCGGACTTTGCTGCATACCCGTGAAATCACCTGTAAGGGGTACCAACGCAGCGATGGCCTGTTCGACATCGAAGGGCGCTTGCAGGACTTGACCAACGAGCCCACCGACCTGCCGTTTCACCGGGTTCCCAGCGGTGGCGCGATCCATGACATGCGCCTGGTGATGACCCTTGATGCCGATTTAGTGATCCAGCACATCGCAGCGATAACGGCCACCGGTGCCAGCCAGTTTTGTGGCGAAGCCGCGGCGGCGTATTCGCGGCTGACCGGGTTGAAAATCGCCGCGGGTTTCAAACAGAAAATGAAGGCCATCGTCGGTGGCGTGAACGGTTGCACGCACATGACCGAACTACTCGAACGCATGGCTTCCACCGCCATGCAGACGATGTTTTCAACCTACCGGGCCGAGGCAGCCCGCCGCAGGGCCACAAGCACCGAACAGGTCGTCGCCGTGCGCTCGTGGGTCATTGGCACCTGCCATGCCTATCGCGAAGATGGCGATGCCGTTCGGCTGCTGTGGCCACAGGGCTTGCCCGAGGCCTGATCTGCGATCCTGGATAACTGCGGCGCGCCTGACTTTATTGCTAGCAGGTTCGCCACACAGTGAATCTGGCTGCCCGTAAATTTTGCGTACGGCCAGCACCCCTGTGAACTGGGCTTGCTCTGGATGGCGGTGTGTCAGGGACCATAAATGTTGGCTGTGCCGCCCCCATCGCGAGCAAGCTCGCTCCCACAGGGGAAACTCGTACACCAGGAAAAGCCAGGCCGACTGTCAGGCCGACTGTCAGGCCGCCTCGCCCGCTTTTACCACTCAGGCCGACTGTCAGGTCGCCGTGCTCTTGCTTTTGATCTTGATCCACACGCCCATCGGCAGGCTGAGCGAAGGTATCCATCTGGGGGGAGGCGCGTAGCGCCGTGCGGCGAAGCCGCACACATCGAGAGGAGGTGCAGCGCAGCAAACCGGAGGCGATGCCCCCGGATGGATACCGTAGCGAAGGTACCCCGAGCCTAAGCGAGGGGCCGTACGCCTGGGGAAAGAGCCCTTGGTTACTTGGGGCTTTTCCAAGTGACCCGCCGTAAGGGCGGAACCATTACCCGCCACAACCCCACCAACGGATAAGCCCCCAAACCCAAGATCAAAAGATCGCAGCCAACGCGCTGAAGCCCTACAATGCACTGCGAAATATCATGCAGTCGTGACACCGTCTGTCCCGCATCGTTTGTCGCCTGGCTCGCCATTCCGGAAGCGTTCTCCAATGTCGTTACCTCCTACCCAAGACACCGATCTTCGTTCCTCGATCGACGCCGATCAGTCGATTGCCGACACCAAGCTCGTCCCGCCACGCGGGGCTCGTCGGCTGGTGCCTCGCGAGGGGTTGATGGCGCGACTGCAGGACGTTCGGCGACAGCGCTGCGTGGTGATTCAGGGGCCGGCCGGCAGTGGCAAAACCAGCACCTTGCTGGCCTGGCGCCGGGAACTGCTGGCGATGAATTTCGAGGTCGCCTGGCTGTCACTGGCGGCCGAGGACGACGAAATCGGGCGCTTCTGCCATTGCCTGCAAGCCAGCCTGGCTGAAGTGGTGCCCGAGCAGGTTCGCGACGCAGGTGTGCTGCTCGGTCGCGACAATCAGCAAATGGCCGTGGAACACTGGGTCATCACCCTGGTTCAAGGCATCGCCCAGCACTCGCGTGAAGTGCTGCTGATGCTCGATGACATGCAGCACTTGCAGGCGCCGCGAATTATCCAGGCGTTGCAATGGTTGATCGACTACGCCCCCCCCAACCTGCACCTGGTGTTCGGCACGCGGATCGCCTTGCCGTTTCCGCTGGCACGCTTGCGGGCAAAAGACCAGGTCAGTGAATTCGATCTGCGCGACCTGCGCTTCACACGCGCCGAATCAGAACGCTTCCTCCAGGAGCACCTGGGCGCTATCGACGCCCGTGACGCCGCGACGCTGCATGAACTGACCGATGGCTGGGTCGCTGGTCTACAGCTGTTTGCGGTTGATCTCAAAGCCAAACAGATGACGCGCTTTGACCGGGTACAGATTCGCGATGCGGTCGGGTTTGCCGACTATTTCGAACGTGAAGTGCTGGTGCGCCTTGAGCCTGAAGATTTGCGCCTGCTCACCTGCGTCTCGATCTGTGAACGTTTCTGCGCCTCGTTGTGCGCAACCTTGCTCGGCCAGCCGCACGCCATCGCCGGCATGATGATCCAGCTGGCACGTCTCGATGCCGACAATCTGTTCATCACCCAGGTCAAGAGCCACGACCGCGAAACCTGGTATCGCCTGCACCCGCTGCTGGGCAGCGTATTGCGTGCGCGGCTGGCGGCGCGACCGCAGCAGGAACAGGTCCTGCATGCCGTCGCACGAGGCTGGTTCACCGAGCATGAACACCTTGATGAAGCGGTACGCCACGCGGTGCGCGCGGGTGACTCCGAGGCCGCAGCGGATATCGTTGAAGCCTGCGCCTATGACCTGCTCGCCAAAGGCAACCTCAGCCAGATCTCCGGATTGCTCAAGGGCTTGCCGCCGGAGCAGACCGCCGAGCGTTTCGGGCTGCAGATCGTCATGGCTCACCTGCAACTGTACTCGCGCAATTTTCAGGCACTGGACCAGACCCTGGAGCATCTGCAAGACCATCACGCAAAACTCGACCACAGGCAGCGTCACGCACTGACCGTGCTCAAGGGCAGTCAAGCGATCCATCAGGACGACACGAGCGCGATGCTGGCGATCTTGCCCGAACTGTTGGCAATCCCTGCCAATGCCGACGATTTTGCCTGGTCCGGACGCAGTAACACCCTGGCCTGGCTGTACATGTACCAGGGCGAGTTCGAGAAGGCCCGCGAGATTCTCGAGGGTGGCGAGCGCCTTGGGTCGCCGCGCCGCAGCCTGCTGGGGCGATGCATGAGCGGCATGAGCCTGGCCCTCGAAGGCCGCGCGACCCAGGCCGAGCATCTTTACCGTGAAGTGCTGGAAGAAGCTGAGAAGCACGGGGTGGCTTACCTCGTGGTCAGCACCATGGCCGCAGGTTTGCTCGGCACCGCATTGTATGAACAAGGCGATTTCGACGCTGCCTGCCTGTTACTTGAGCGGCGGATGAAGCTGCTGGAACAGGTGGCGATCCCCGACACGGTGTTGCAGTGCATGCAGACGCTGGCCATGGCGCACTGGCTGGCCGGGCGACAGACCGAAGCACTGAGCTGGCTCGATCGCCTGGAACAATACGCCAGCCGTTATGACCTGGACCGCTTGCTGGTCTGTGCGTTGCTGGTGCGCATGCGTTGGTTGCAACTGACGGCGGATGAGCCCGGCGCTGAAAGTGCACTGCAGCGGATCCTGCAAACGGCGCAGCATCAGAGTGAGCTGCAATCAGGCACACCACTGGAAGTGCGGATCATCGCCCGTCGGGCCGAGATTGAGCGGCACCTGCACCGCGCAGACTTCTCGTCGGCGGCTGAGCGCTTGCCGGACCTTATCGATGTCTCACAGAGCAACCGCCGTTGGCGTCGGGTCGTGGCCATGCGCGTGCAGATGGCCGTGATCGAACAGGGCAGGGGACGGCCAACCGAGGCCCGCGAGCAGCTTATCGAGGCGTTGCGCCAGGGACATCGACTTGGACTGGTTCGCAGCTTGCTGGATGCATGGCCAGGAGTGCCATCGATGCTTGAAGCGTTGATGGCCGATAAGGTCCTGGATCCGGTGCTGACGTTTTACGCACAACGCCTGCTCGACATTGCCAGCGCCAGCGACGGCAACGACCAGCAGGCCCCTGCAGCAGGCACCGCAAACGTACTCAGCGTTCGCGAACTGGATGTGCTCAGCCTGGTAGCCCAGGCACTGCCGAACAAAAAGATCGCCCGGGTACTGAACCTGTCACCGGAAACGGTGAAATGGCACATGAAGAACATCTTCTACAAGCTGGGCGTCACCGGGCGTGACGAGGCCATCGCCAAAGTCCGCGACCTGGAACTGAAACTCCCTGGCAACCCGCAGCCTTGATCAGTCCTGGCGGCGCTTGCCGTGCAGGCTTGGGGTGTTGGCGATAAACGTCGCCTTGCCCCGGGCGACCAGACGCTCGCCATCGAGCAGGTCCAGGCTGGCGTGAGACAGCGAGCGTCCGACCCGATGCACCTGAACGTGGGCCTCGACCCAGGCACCGAGATTGGCCGGGCTCAGGTAGTCCATGCTCAGGTTGATGGTCGCTGGCGGCAGTTCGCTGGCTGAGGCCAGTCTCAGCGCCCGGCCGAATGCCGTGTCTGCCAGGGTAGCGAGGAAACCGCCGTGGGCAATGCCCAGCGGGTTGAGGTGCTCGGGGCGGATGCGTGCGGCCAGCACCGAGCGTTCTTCGTGGACATACAGGCCGGTGCAATGTACGACGAAACCGACGCGGCCCATTGGCAGGAAGCCGGCGGGTGGCCGGTCCTCGTGGGTGGCCGCTGCAAAGGGTTCGGGGATTGAGTTCATGGACATGTGCTCGTTTTCACAGGCGCAAAAAAACCTGTGGGAGCGAGCTTGCTCGCGATAGCGGTGTGTCAGTCAACAGTAATGTCGAATGCGATTCCGTCATCGCGGGCAAGCCCGCTCCCACAGGGATTGGGGATAGTTACAGGGTGCGGGCAATCAGCTCTTTCATGACTTCGTTGGAGCCGCCATAGATGCGCATCGGTCGGGTGTTGACGTACAGGCGGGCGATCGGATACTCCATCATGTAGCCGTACCCGCCATGCAGTTGCAGGCATTCATCGATGATCTGGCAGGCTTGAGTCGAGGACCACCACTTGGCCATGGCGGCAGTGGTCGGGTCGAGTTCGTGCTTGACCATTTTGTCCAGGCAATCGAAGACAAATGTGCGCGCAATGGTCACGGTGGTTTGCATTTCCGCCAGTTTGAAACGAGTGTTCTGCATGTCCAGCAATGGCTTGCCGAACAGCTTGCGGTCATTGGTGTACTTGATGGTCTCCTCGACCGCGCGCTCCATGGACCCCAGGGCGTTCATGGTGATGAACATGCGCTCTTCGGGCAATTGCTGCATCAGCTGGACGAAGCCCTTGCCTTCCTCCGGGCCAAGCAAATTGGCCACCGGCACGCGCACGTCATCAAAGAACAACTCCGAGGTGTCCTGGCCTTTCTGGCCGATCTTGTCGAGGATCCGGCCACGCCGGAAGCCCGGAAGATCGTTGACCTCCAGCACGATGATCGACATGCCCTTGGCACCCAGGCTCGGATCGGTCTTGCACACCAGCAGTACCAGGTCGGCTTGGGATCCGTTGGTGATGAAGGTCTTGGAACCGTTGATCACGTATTGATCACCGTCACGGATGGCCTTGGTCTTGACGCTCTGCAAGTCGGTGCCTGCGCCCGGTTCGGTCATTGCGATGGCGGCAACCATTTCGCCTGTGGCCATCTTAGGCAGCCAACGCAGTTTCTGCTCTTCAGAGGCATAACGCAGGATGTAGTGAGCACAGATCGCGCTGTGCACATTGGTGCCCAGGCTGGTCGCGATCGCGCGGGCCAGCTCATAGCCAATGATTGCGTTATGGGCGTGGCTGCCGCCGCTGCCGCCGTACTCTTCAGGAATGGCGGGGCACAGCAAGCCCATTGCGCCAGCCTTCAGCCACGTCTCTCGGTCGACATGCTTCTGCTGCGCCCAGCGTTCCTCGTGGGGGACCAATTCTTCGGCGGCAAAACGGCGAACCGATTCCTGGAAGATCGCCAGGTCTTCAGTTAGCCACGCGGGTCTGTATTCGCTCATTTCAATCCTCGGTAGGTCAGGGGACAGGGACTCTTGCAATGCTGGGCGTGGTGAAGATTTTCAGCGAGCGCCGAAGGGATGATGCTGCGGAGTAGGTGCGGGATCGTTCGAAAGGATGCCGTGGGGGAGTACACCTGTTTGCCTTTGCTTTTCTGTGGGGGCGAGCTTGCTCGATCCCACAAGGATTTGTGGCTGACCCCGCCTGACTACCTCGGCATTACTCCCTCCAATCGTTCCTTGGAACGCCTCCCACTACCTCCGCAACTTCATCCCTTCGACGGTCGAAGCGTGCCGATGGGCAAACCTAGGATGAATCCCACAAGAACCCGCCGGCCGGCAGGTACGACAACCGAACGTGTATGCCTAAGGAAATTCATCCATGAGTGAAAAAGTCGTCGTCGCCGGGGTCGGGATGATCCCCTTCTCCAAGCCGGGCAAAAGTCCCAGTTACACCGACATGGGCGCCGAAGCTGTACGCCTCGCGCTGAAGGACGCCGGCATCGGCTACGACAAGGTGCAAATGGCGTTCACCGGCTATGTCTACGGCGACTCCACTTGCGGGCAGACCGCCCTCTACGAAGTCGGCCGCACGGGCATCCCGATCGTCAACGTCAATAACAATTGCTCCACCGGTTCCACCGCCTTGTACCTGGCCCGCGCCGCGGTGCAGAGCGGCCAGGCCGAGTGTGTGCTGGCCCTGGGTTTCGAGCAGATGCAGGCCGGCGCCCTCAAGTCGCATTGGGATGACCGTCCGCAAACCCGTGCCAGTGTGGTTCACGTGATGGAAGGCCTGACCCGCGACGTCGACCTGCCGCGCGCGCTGAAAACCTTCGGCGGTGCTGGTCGCGAACACATGCAGAAGTACGGCACCCGCATGGAAACCTTCGCCGCCATCCGCGCCAAGGCCAGCCGCCACGCTGCGAACAACCCACTGGCACTGTTCAAGAACGTCCTGACCACCGAGGACGTGATGAACGACCAGGTGCTGTGGCCGGGTGTGATGACTCGCCTGATGGCCTGCCCGCCGACTTGCGGTGCGGCGGCTGCAATTATCTGTTCGCCAGCCTTCGCCAAGAAGCATGGCCTGCGCAGTGACGTGGTGATTCTTGCCCAATCGATGGTCACCGACCCGGTCGAGTCGTTCGATCCGCCGTCGATGATTGCCTACGCCGGTTTCCACATGACCCAGCGCGCCGCGCAATTGGTCTACGAGCAGGCGGGCGTCGGTCCGCAGGACGTTCGCGCGGTAGAACTGCACGACTGCTTCGCCCACAACGAATTGCTCACCTACGAAGGCCTGGGCTTGTGCGGTGTCGGCGGCGGCGAGCAGTTCGTACTCGATGGTGACAACACCTACGGCGGTCAGGTGGTGACCAATCCGTCCGGCGGCCTGCTTTCCAAGGGCCACCCATTGGGCGCCACCGGTCTGGCGCAGTGCTACGAGCTGACCCAGCAACTGCGCGGCACCGCCGACAAGCGCCAGGTCGAAGGCCTGAACATCGCCCTGCAACACAACCTCGGCCTGGGCGGCGCCTGCGTAGTCACGATGTACGGGCGCAACTGAGTCTTTCCAAGCGCGTGCCTGGACCGGCACGCATAACAACAAGAGGAGTGAGGCAAATGGCAGACAAGAGTCTGATCGGGCACAAGCTCGATAAATTCAGCGTCGATGTGGAGAAGGGCCGTTTGCGCTTCTTCGCCAAGGCAATCGGCGAGACCGACCCGGTCTACACCAACGAAGCGGCTGCTGTTGCCGCTGGCCACAAAACCCTGCCGGTGCCACCGACGTTTCTCAAATGCCTGGAAGGTGAAGGTCGTGACTTGACCACGTTCCTGAAACTGGTCGATTTCGACCTCGGCCGGATCCTGCACGCCGAACAATCCTTCGTCTATCACGCCATGGCCTACGCCGGTGACGTGCTGACGTTCGATGCCGCCATCACCGATGTCTACGAGAAAAAGGGCGGGGCCCTGCAATTCGTGGTCATGGAATCGCGTGTGACCAACCAGGACGGCGTGCATATCGCCGATGTCCGCTCGTCCCTCGTACAGCGCTGAGGAAATCTCGATGACGCTCTCCAACACCACCCACGCGCAGTTCTCCGATATCCAGGTCGGCGATGAGATCCCGTTGTTGAAGCTGCAACCGGTCAACCGCACCACCCTGGCGCTGTACTGCGGCGCTTCGGGCGACCACAACCCGATCCACATCGACATCGATTTCGCCCGCAAGTCACGCATGCCCGACGTGTTTGCCCACGGCATGTTGTCCGCCGCCTACCTCGGTCGCCTGTTGACCCAATGGGTGCCGCAGCAACAAGTGCGCAGCCTGTCGATCCGTTTTACCGGCATCACCCAACTGGGGCATATCCCGACCTGTACCGGAACCATCACCGAAAAGTTCGAAGAACACGGTGAGAAACGCGTGCGCCTGGCGATTCGTTGCGCCAACCAGTACGGCGAAGAAAAGCTGGCTGGCGAAGCCGTCGTGGCCCTGGCCTAACCCCAAAACCTTTATTTCACAGGAAAAACAACAATGAAAAAGCTTGAAGGCAAAGTAGCTCTGGTGACCGGTTCCGGTCGTGGCATCGGTCGTGAAGTCGCCCTGCAGCTGGCAGCCTACGGCGCCAAGATCGTGGTCAACGACCTGGACGCCGAGCCGGCTGAGGCCGTGGTTAGCGAAATCCGTGACGCCGGCGGTGAAGCCGTGGCTTGCGTCGGTAGCGTGACCGCCGCTGATTTTGCCGATCGTTTCGTGCAGACCGCCGTCAGAAACTATGGCGCGATCGACATCATCATCAACAACGCCGGTTTCACCTGGGACAACGTGATCCAGAAGATGAGCGACGAGCAATGGTACGCGGTCATCGACTGCCACCTGACCGCGCCATTCCGCATCCTGCGTGCCGCGCAACCCGTGATCAGTGCCCTGGCCAAGAAAGAGGCCGCAGAAGGCCGCGAAGTACTGCGCAAAGTGGTGAACATTTCCTCCGGCGCCGCTGGCGGCAACGTCGGCCAGTCCAACTATTCCTCGGGCAAGTCGGGGATCCTGGGCCTGACCAAAACCCTGTCCAAGGAGTGGGGCCGTCTGAAGGTCAACGTCAACGCCGTGGCTTTCGGCCTGATCGACACTCGCTTGACCCAGGCCCTGGCCGGTGATGACAGCAAGACCGTGAACATCGAAGGTCGCGAAATCAAGGTCGGCGTGCAACAGGCACGCCTTGATGGTGTCGCTGCCACCATCCCGTTGGGCCGTGTGGGCAAGCCAGAAGAAGCCGCGGGTGCGGTGGTGATGTTCTGCCTGCCGGAATCCAACTTCTGTTCCGGCCAGGTCATCTATTGCGGCGGCGGTCCAGGTTCCAACTTCTAAGGTCGTTGCGGTTTCTGCCCTGAAACGCAGGGCCAATGCGTTGTCGCGCCTGTTGACCCTCGTCGGTCGACAGGCCCCAGAACCCGAGGAATCTTTAATGTTGGAAAACTATCGCTCACCCTGGATGACCGAAGACCTGCAACCGTTCAATGACATGGTCCTGCGCTTCGCCAAGGAATACATGGAGCCCAATGAGCTGAAATGGCGTGAGCAGCACCATGCCGATCGCTCTGCCTGGCTCAAGGCTGGCGAGCTGGGCTTGATCCTGCCTGATGTATCAGAAGAGTACGGCGGCGCCGGTGGCAGCATCGGCCACTACGTGTGCGTGATCAACGCCATGAACGCCAATGGCAGCGGCCTGGGACTGGGCCTGAGCCATATCGTCGCGCACTACATCCTTGAGTCCGGCACCGAAGCGCAGAAGAAGCATTGGCTGCCGAAGATCGGTTCCGGCGAAATCATCTGTGCCATCGCCATGACCGAACCCGGTGCCGGTTCCGACCTGCAATCGGTGCGCACCCGCGCGGTGAAGCAGGGCGACAAGTACGTGATCAACGGCGCCAAGACCTTCATCAGTAACGGCCAGACCAGTGACATGGTGCTGGTGATCGCCAAGACCGACATCAGCCAGGGCGCCAAAGGCGTTTCGCTGTTCATGGTCGATACCAATACTCCGGGTTTCCGTCGCGGCAAACTGCTGAGCAAAGTCGGCATGCACGCCCAGGACACCTCGGAAATGTTCTTCGACGACGTCCAAGTGCCGGCTGACTGCCTGCTCGGTGAAGTGGAGGGGCAGGGGTTCTACACCCTGATGAGCCAGCTGCCGTACGAGCGGGCGCAAATCGGTGTCGGCGCCGTAGCGGTGATGGAGCGCGCGCTGCGCCTGACCGTGGAGTACACCAAGGAGCGCAAGGCGTTCGGCAAACCGGTGATCGAATTCCAGAACAGTCGCTTCGTGTTGGCCGATGTGAAAGCAACCGTGCTCGCGTCACGGACCTTTGTCGACCTGATCATCCAACGCTGGATCGACGGCACCCTCGATACCACGCTGGCCTCGATGGGCAAGTTCTGGCTGACGGAACGCCAGGGCGAGGTGCTCGACCGCTGTCTGCAGCTGTTCGGCGGCTACGGCTACATGAACGAATACCCGATTGGCCGCATGTGGGCCGATGCCCGGGTGGCGCGCATTTACGGTGGTTCCAACGAGATTCAGCGCGAGGTCGTTGCACGGTCGCTGTAACCGGCGAGCCAGCGTACCAGGCGTCGACATTTCCAAATCGATTGAATAATAAAAAAGCAATTTGGAGTTTTCATGTACATCACTCAAGGGCTGCACCGTCATCTGCAGCAACGTCCCAATGCCGTGGCGATCCGCTCCCAGGGTCGGCGCATCACCTACGCCGAGTTCGGTGACCGCGTGGCGCGCCTGGCCAGTGCGCTCAAAGGCCTGGGGGTCGCCACCGGCGATCGCGTGGCGATGCTGTCGTTCAACTCGCAACGGTTCATCGAGTATTACCAGGCTGTGCCGTGGGCTGATGCCGTGGTCAACCCGGTGAACTTTCGCTGGAGTGCAGCGGAGATCATCTACTCGCTGGACGACTCGGAAACCAGCGTGCTGATCGTCGACGATCACCACAAAACCCTGGGCGCCCAGGTGCAGGCACAAGCGAAAACCGTGCGCGTGGTGATCTACGCCGGTGATGGCGAGACCCCGGCAGGAATGCTCAACTATGAAACGCTGATCGAGATCAGCGAGCCGGTGGAAGATGCCCGCCGCAGCGGTGACGCCTTGCTCGGTATTTTCTACACCGGCGGCACCACGGGCGATCCCAAGGGTGTGATGCTCAGCCATAACAACGTCGCATTCTCGGCGTTGAACTCCCTGACGATGGGACGCTGCCAAAAAGGCGCAGTTTTCCTGCACGCGATGCCGATGTTCCACCTCGCCGATTTTGCGGCGATGTCAGCACTGTTCATCTCTGGAGGCACCCACGCGGTGCTGCAGACGTTCTCTGCGCAGGGGGTTCTGCAAGCCATCGAGCGCGAGAAAGCCGATGAAATCCTGCTGGCACCGACGATGATTCAAATGCTGCTGGACTGGCACCAGGAGCACGGACAGGCACTTGATGTCAGTTCCTTGAAACGCATCGTCTATGGGGCGTCGACGATCACCCCGGCCTTGCTTGACCGCGCCTGCAAAGTGTTCACCGGTGCTGAATTCTCCCAGGGCTACGGCATGACCGAATTGTCACCGGCCGCCGCAATCCTCGACACCGAGTACCACAGCGCCGAGCACCAGGCCAGCGGCAAGATGTATTCGGCGGGCCTGCCAGTGCTCTGTGTAGAAATCCGCATCGTCGATACCAACGACAACGAAGTGCCGCGCGGTACGGTCGGCGAAATCATCGTGCGTGGCCCGAACGTGATGCTCGGTTACTGGAAGAAACCCGAAGCCACCGCCGAAGCGTTGCGTGGCGGCTGGATGCACACCGGTGACGGCGGCTACATGGACGAGGACGGTTTCATCTACGTCTGCGACCGTCTCAAGGACATGGTGGTCAGCGGCGGCGAGAACGTTTACTGCGGTGAAGTAGAAGCGGCCATCGGCAGTCATCCTGCTGTGGCGCAAAGCGCGGTAATCGGAATTCCGAGCACCAAGTGGGGCGAGACGGTGCATGCGGTGATCATTCTCAAGCCCGGTGTCCACGCCAGCCAGGAACAGATCATCGCCCACTGCCGCGAGCGGATCGCTGGCTACAAGGTGCCGCGCAGCGTCGAGTTCCGCGAGACGTTGCCGCTGACCAGTGTTGGCAAGGTGCTCAAGACCGAGCTACGCAAGCCGTTCTGGGATAACCGGCAGCGCGGCATCGCCTGATCGACTCTCGCTACCTACAACACCTCAATAAAAGCCGCCCGCTAGTAGGTGGCTAGATCTCCCTACGCCAATGCACCGGAGAAAACGCATGAGTATTTCGAAAATGCGTGGAGTTTGCTATCCACACCTGCTGGCAGTCGCCGTCGCTGCAACCATTGCCCCAGAGGCCTTTGCCAAGGATTTCAGCATCGGTGAGATCGAGGGCAGCTTCGACTCGTCACTGTCCGTTGGCGCCAGTTGGGCGGTTCGCGGACCTGACCCCGATTTCATTTCCAACTTTAATTCGCAAGGCACCAGGGGCAACGCGTCAGCACGCACCAACGATGACAATCGCTTGAACTTCAAGAAGGGCGAGACCTTCTCGAAGATCTTCAAGGGTGTGCATGACCTGGAACTGAAATATGGCGACAGCGGTGCCTTCGTGCGTGGCAAGTACTGGTATGACTTTGAGCTGATGGACGAGAGCCGTCCGTTCTATGACATCGACGATCATGGCCGCCAGCGTGCCGCCAAGTCGTCGGGGGCGATGTTTCTCGACAGCTTTGTCTATCACAACTACACCCTCGACGATTTGCAGGGCAACGTGCGCCTGGGCAAGCAGGTGGTGAGTTGGGGCGAAAGCACCTTCATCGGCAACTCGATCAACAGCATCAACCCGATCGACGTCGCTGCTTTGCGCCGCCCGGGGGCCGAGGTCAAGGAAGGCTTGATCCCGGTGAACATGCTCTATGTATCCCAGGGACTGACTGAGAACGTTACCGCCGAAGCCTTCTACCAGATCGAATGGGCGCCCTCGGTGATCGACAACTGCGGCACCTTTTTCGGCAATGATGTGACGCCTGAAGGCTGTAATGACCGCGCCGTGCTGGCTGGCCTCGATCTGCCGCCCGGTGTGGCCAACAACACCGGCGCACCTGGACTGTTCGACGATGCCTACATTGCGCGCACCAAGACCCAGGATGCCCGCGACAGCGGCCAGTTCGGCCTGGCCCTGCGCTGGTTTGCCGCCGAACTGAACGACACCGAGTTCGGTGCCTATGTCATGAACTACCACAGCCGCAATCCCAGCCTGAGTTTCACCCGCGCTACCAGCAGCGCCAACGCGGTAGCGGCGATTCGCAGCGCTAGCTACAACGTGGTCTATCCCGAGGATGTGCGCCTGTATGGCCTGAGCTTCGCGACCAACGTAATGGGAACTTCGCTGGGGGGCGAGGTGAGTTTCCGGCCGAACATGCCGCTGAACCTCAACGGCGCCGACATCAACCTGGCAGCCGTGGGCAACGCGTCTTCGCCGCTGTTCATCAGTGGCCAGTCCTCCAATGTCGCCGGGGCCAGTGTCGACGGCTACAAACGCATGCCCGTGCTGCAAGCGCAGATGAGCGCTACGCAATTCTTCGACCAGATCCTTGGCTCCTCGCGCCTGACGCTGGTAGGCGAGGTGGGCTACAACCACATCAATGGCCTGGGCGCCAGTGATGGTACTGAAGAGCGTTTTGGCCGTAACACCGTGTTCGGCGCCGGGCAACTGGTCAACCAGGCTGTCTGCGTCGGGCAGAACACGCCGGTGCCAGGTCAGCCCGGCGCCACCCGCCCAAGCAACCCGCAGCAGGAATGCAACAGCCATGGGTTCTACACCAGCGACTCGTGGGGCTATCGCCTGCGCGGCAAGCTGGACTACCCCAACGTGATTGCCGGTATCAACCTCTCGCCCAACCTGGCCTGGTCCCATGACGTCGACGGCGTAGGGCCCAACTTCGAGGAGGGCAACAAGGCCATCAGCCTCGGGCTCGATGCCGACTACTTGAACACCTACACCGCAAGCCTCAGTTACACCGACTACTTCGGCGGAAAGTGGAATACCAACACTGATCGCGACTATGTCGCCCTCAGCTTCGGCGTGAACTTCTGACACTGATCAGACGGAGATAATAAAAATGCAATCCAGCACTCTGATGAAAGCCTGCACCTTGACCCTCAGCCTGATCGCTTCCAGCGTCATGGCGGCCGTTTCCCCACAGGAAGCCGCACAATTGGGCACCACACTGACTCCCCTTGGTGGCGAGAAAGCCGGCAATGCCAGCGGCACCATTCCCGCCTGGACCGGTGGCCTGAAGCCCGACGCCGCGCCGATGACCAATGACTTTCTCGGCAACCCCTTCGAAGGGGAAAAACCGCAGTTCGTGATCACCGCCGCCAACGCCGCGCAGTACAAGGACAAGCTGACGGCCGGGCAACTGGCGATGTTCCAGCGCTATCCCAACACCTACAAGATTCCGGTGTACAAGACCCAGCGCACCGCCTCGGCGCCGCAAGAGGTTTACGATGCGGCGAAGAAAAGCGCGGTGACCACCGAGTCGACCAACGATGGCTACTCGTTGAAGAACTTCGAGCAGTCCCACTATTACGCCTTCCCGATTCCCAAGACTGGCCTTGAGGTGGTGTGGAACCACTTGACCCGTTCTCGCGGCAACAACTACATCAGTCGTCAGATGCAGGCCACGCCACAGGTCAACGGTGACTACACCCCGGTGCAAATTGAGTTTGCCACGGGGCTGCCGTGGAAAATGAGCGACGCCAAGCCCGAGGACAGCGCCAACATCCTGTTCTACACCAAGCAAACCGTAACCGCGCCGTCGCGTCTGGCCGGTGGTGTGCTGCTGATCCATGAAACCCTCGACCAGATCAAGGAACCGCGCATGGCCTGGGCCTACAACGCCGGCCAACGCCGCGTGCGGCGTGCACCGCAAGTGGCCTATGACGGTCCGGGGACTGCGGCGGATGGCATGCGCGTGGCTGATAACGCCGACATGTACAACGGTGCACCGGATCGCTACGACTGGAAGCTGATCGGCAAGAAAGAAGTCTACGTGCCCTACAACAACTACCAGCTGCAATCGCCGAAGTTGAAGTACGCGGACATCGTCAAGCCCGGCCACATCAACCAGGACCTGACCCGCTATGAGCTGCACCGCGTTTGGGAAGTGGAGGGCACCCTCAAGCCTGGCCAGCGCCACATTTACGCCAAGCGTCGCATGTACTTCGACGAAGACACTTGGGCGGCGGTTGAAATCGACCAGTACGACGGTCGCGGTGCGCTGTGGCGTGTGAGCGAAGGGTATCTGGTCAACGATTACAAACAGGGCGTCGCGGTGTACGCCGCGATGGGCGTCTATGACTTGCTGGCCGGTCGGTACCTGGTGTCGAACCTGGGCAACGAGAACAAGCGCGGTCCCGACTACGCCTACCAGCCGTCCATGAACGACTTCACCCCGGCAGCACTGCGCAACGCCGGCATCCGCTAAGCCATTCAGGCCCATTGCTGTTCGTCCTCGCAAGAGGGCGAACGGCTGCCCCTGAGTCACGTTCACTGAATCTGGAGAAGAGTAATGTCGCAAAAACCTTATGTTGTCGGCGTTGGCATGATCCCGTTTGTCAAACCCGGTACCAGCGGTACTTACATTGAAATGGGCTCGCAGGCGATTCGCCTTGCCTTGCAGGATTCCGGTGTGGATTACCGATTGGTCCAGCAAGCCTATGCGGGTTACGTTTACGGCGATTCCACCAGTGGCCAGGCCGCCCTCTATGAAGTAGGTATGAGTGGCATCCCGGTAATCAACGTCAACAACAACTGCGCCACCGGCTCCAGCGCCTTGTTCCTCGCACGGCAGGCAGTGGAAAGCGGTGCAGTCGAATGCGCCCTGGCATTCGGCTTCGAGCAGATGCAACCCGGTGCCCTGAAAGGCAATTGGGACGACCGCCCACGAGCGACCACTCACATGACCCAGTCGGTCATCGATGAGCTGACCGCTGATGTGGAAATCCCCAGTGCCCTGCGGATGTTCGGCGGCGCCGGGCGCGAGCACATGCAAAAGTACGGCACGCAAATGAGCACCTTTGCGGCAATTCGCGCCAAGGCCAGTCGCCATGCCGCCAACAACCCGCTGGCGCTGTTCCGCAAAGTGGTGACCACTGAAGACGTGATGAACGACATGGTGATGTGGCCGGGTGTGATGACCCGCCTGATGGCCTGCCCACCGACTTGCGGTGCGGCGGCGGCAATCATCTGCAGCGAAGCCTTTGCCAAGAAACACAACCTGCGCACTGACGTGGTGATCCTTGCCCAGTCGATGACCACCGACAAGCCGGTGTGCTTTGAATCGCGATCGATGATCGAGGTAGTGGGTTTCGACATGGCGCAACGAGCGGCCAAGGAAGTGTACGAGAAGTCCGGCGTGGATCCGCTGGATATCCGTGTTGCCGAGATGCATGACTGCTTCGCCCACAACGAGCTGCTGACCTACGAATCCCTGGGCCTGTGCGCTGTCGGCGGCGCCGAGAAGTTTGTGCTCGCTGGCGCCAACACTTACGGCGGCCAGGTGGTTACCAACCCGTCTGGAGGGCTGCTGTCCAAAGGGCATCCGCTGGGTGCGACTGGCCTGGCGCAATGCTATGAATTGACCCAGCAGTTGCGCGGTCATGCGGACAAACGCCAGGTCGAAGGTGTGAATGTCGCATTGGCGCACAACCTTGGGTTGGGTGGTGCTTGTGTTGTGACGCTGTACGGTCGCGCTTGATTTGTCCGCCGGGGCATTCTTCAAGGAGTGCGCCGGCGACTGAGCGTTGTCCTTTTTGCCGGGCATTAGGCCTAGTGCCCGGTTTTTTATTGGCCATTTTGCAGCGGGTACTGCCATTTGTGGGAGCTAGCCTGCTAGCGATGAGGCCGGTCAATTCAACATCGATAGTGCCTGACATACCGCTATCGCTGGCAAGCCAGCTCCCACAGGTTGAGTGGGTGTACCCAAAATCTGCGAACACCCAGAACCACTGTGAGAGCAGCTAGCCTGCTAGCGATAGCACCGGTCAATTCAACATCGATAGTGCCTGACATACCGCTATCGCTGGCAAGCCAGCTCCCACAGGTTGAGTGGGTGTACCCAAAATCTGTGAACACCCAGAACCACTGTGGGAGCGGGCTTGCCCGCGATGGGGCCGGCAAAGCCAACATCGATAGTGCCTGACATACCGCTATCGCTGGCAAGCCAGCTCCCACAGGTTGAGTGGGTGTACCCAGAATCTGTGAACACCCAGAACCACTGTGAGAGCGGGCTTGCCCGCGATGGGGCCGGCAAAGCCAACTTCGATAGTGCCTGACATACCGCTATCGCGGGCAGGCCAGCTCCCACAGGTTGAGTGGGTGTACCCAAAATCTGTGAACACCCAGAACCACTGTGGGAGCGGGCCGGGCGGCGCTCCGCTTGCCCGCGATGAGGTCGGCACAGCCAACATCGATGTAGCAGTCATAGAAAACGCCGGCCTTCAACGAAGGCCGGCGTACTTGACGATGCTCTCAAATGCGCGCGTATACCCAGGGAATACGGGGCATCGTTGGCGTTTTTCGCGAGCAGGCTCGCGCCTACTGTTTGGCAACCTGGTCGACTTTCTGCATGCGGTTGGTGTCCATCAACACCATGCCGAAGGCCATGCCGTACATGATCCGGCCTTGTTTATCGACTTTCAGTGGCGCGTACATGCCGTTGAAGATCGGGTCGCTGCCGGTGGCGATTTCCAGGACGGTCTTGCCGGTATCGAGGTCCATGCCGAGGTGGAAGCCTTCGCCCAGGCGGTCAGAGTAGAAGCCGTTGATCAACGCCATGCGGCTGCCACCGCTGATCATTGGCACGATCGAAATCGAGCCGACATCGTTACGCGTCCACAGAGTACTCCACTGGTCCTTGGCGTTGTCCCACTTGAACATGGCCACGCCACTGGGCGCCGGACGGGTCATGCCGTTGAGCATGGTCACGTAGTAGCCGGACTTGGACAGCACCGGTTTTTCCACGGCCGGAATGTTGTTGACCACAAAGGCATGGCCGTCATACACCGCGACCGATTGCTCCGATTGCACGGTAGTAATGTCTGCCCCCAGGTCGACTTCACGCTGATCGGCAACGCGCGGCGACGAGGTGCCGGGTTTTTGCTTCCAGCCAGCCGGGATCTGGTCGCGCCACATGGCGACCAGGTTCATCTTTTTCGCGCCGTCGGTGAACACCACCAGCTTGTCTTCATCCGGGCCGTAACCCATCAGGGTAGGGGTGGCGCCGGTGCCGTCGGCGATCTTGATCGAAGTGAAGCGCGGTCCGCGCTCGTAAGGCGCTTTCCACGCACCGCTGGCTTCGTCGGCGTGGATCTTGCCCTGTTTGTCGACCACCAGGCGATACATGTTCTGGTTGGACGCCACGTACACCGCGCCACCATCGACTTCCGGGCCGGTAGCGAAGGAGTTGAGGAACAGCTCATCGCTACCTTCCACGCGGTAGCTGTCGATCAGTTTCAGGGTGGTGCGATCAAGGGTGGCTACGGTGCCGCCCATGGTGTTGACCACCAGGAAGCCGTTCGGCGTCATGCCCATGCCGAAAGTCGTGTCCACCGGGATATTCATCCCGCGCTTGGTCTTCTCGTTATCGAACAAGGCGTCGGGCAGTTGCACTTCCTGGGTGAGCTTCATGCCCGACTGCGGGTCTTTGTGGTCATTCTGGTCGATGCGGAATACCCGACGGGCGCTGGCGCCGATAAACGCGTCCTCGCGGGTCAGCAATGAGTAGATGGCCCCACCGAGGAGTTGATCGGCGGTGGCGGTCAGCATGCGGTTGGGTTGCGCGCTCATGTAGTCGAGCAAGCCCTTTTCGTCCTTGGCTTCAAGGAACTTGCGGGTCTCGGCGGCCTGCTGCAAGCGCTGTTGCGGGGTGATCGGCTGGTAGTTGGGCAGTTTGACCGGCAGGTCGACGCGGGCCACTTCAGTGAGTTTGAAGTCGTCCTCGATCTTCACCTTGCGCAGCGAAAAACCGGCCCAGAACCAGTACAGGTCAGTGTCGCCAACCTTGTCGGTGTACTGCATCAGGCTCGCCGATTCATTGGGCAATACGCGGTAGGCGTCCGGCGTGATCTTGAAGGTGCCGCGTGGTACGGCAATATCGGTGCTGTCCGAGGCGCCGTCGTTCCAGTGTGTCTGGTTGTTGTAGGACTGTGCCAGATACGGGTTGACCGGCGCGCTCTGGCCGGCCATTGCCAATACCGGGACAGTCATGCAGGTGGCCAGAAGCGCCCAATGAGAACGTAGAGCAAACATGTCGTCTTCCTTTGTCTTGTTGTTATTGCCAGCGGAGGAAGGCCGAGAGTAGCGACGCCTACTTGTACCTGTAGCCACCCATGCCGGGGGGGATGTTCGATAGGGGGGCTCTGTTAGCGTATTGGTGACGTTATTGGCCAATCACGGGCGTTTGATGCCCGGTTGTCAGGTCCCGACAAATAAGGAAAAAACATGCTGTCAGGTATCAAAGTCGTAGAAATCTGTGGCATCGGCCCGGGGCCGTTCTGTGCCATGCACCTGGCCGATCTGGGCGCGGAGGTGATCGCTGTCGAGCGTGCGGAATCCGTCTCGATCACTGGCGAAGCCAACGCGCCGGCCAACCCGCTGAACCGTGGCAAGCGCTCGGTGGTGGCTGACCTGAAAAGCCCTGAAGGGCGCGCAGCGGTGCTGAAACTTATCGAGAGCGCTGACGTTTTGATCGAGGGCATGCGCCCCGGCGTCATGGAACGTCTTGGCCTTGGTCCGCAAGAGTGCCAGGCGCGCAACCCACGGCTGGTTTATGGGCGCATGACCGGCTGGGGCCAGAACGGCCCGATGGCCAGCGCCGCCGGTCACGATAACAACTACATCGCGTTGTCCGGTGCGCTGTACCACAGCGGTACCGCTGGAGAAGCGCCTTCATCGCCGATCACCCTGATCGGTGACATCGGCGGCGGCGCGCTGTACCTGGCGGTCGGTGTATTGGCCGGAGTCCTCAACGCCCGGCAGACCGGCAAGGGCACGGTGGTTGATGCCGCCATCGTCGATGGCTCGGCGCACATGATGCAGTTGATGATGTCGCTGTCGCGTCGTGGCTTGCTCCAGGAGCAGCGCGGCAAGAGCGTTCACGATGGCTCGCACTTCTATGCCACTTATCGCTGTGCCGACGACCAGTACGTCGCGCTGGGCTCGATGGAGCCACAGTTCTACGCGCTGTTGCTGCAAAAACTCGGCCTGCAGGATGATCCGCGCTTCGCCAAGCAGTGGGATGTGAAACGTTGGGACGAACTGCGCGGGTTGCTGGCCGAGACATTTGCCAGCCAGCCACGCGCCCACTGGTGTGACCTGCTTGAAGGCAGTGATGCGTGCTTTGCACCGGTGTTGAGCCCACGTGAAGCCGCGCAACATCCACACATGGTGGAGCGGGGCGTGTACTTCGAGCGCGACGGCATGCTGCAAGCCAGCCCTGCGCCGCGCTTCGATGGGCAGGTCGCGACACCGGGGGCGATTCCGACTCGCGGCGCGCACACGGCCCAGGTAATGGCCGGCCTTGAGGGTGACGACCTCGCGGCTGTCTGGCGCTCGTAAGCATTGGAACGACATCTTCACGCAAGGTACAACACTCAATGAACCGTCGCATTTGCGCATTGGACGGCCCGGGGCGCAGGCTCGATGGCGGGGTGATGTTCGGCAATACTCCGCGCTCGCGCTGGGCCGACTGGGTCCGCCCCGACCACGACAACCAGATCTGCCTCGCCTCACGTGCCTTGCTGGTGCAAGAGAACGGCAACAACATTCTGGTGCTGGCTGGCAGTGAAGCACTGCTGGCACCGTTACCCAGAACGTGTCGCTGCCAACAACACCCCAAGGGCCTGCTCGATTCGCTGGCCCAGCATGGCTTGGGCGAGGCCGATATCGATGTCGTGGTGTTGGTTCACCTGCACGCCCGGCTATCATCCCAGTTGCTGAGCGCCATCGAGGACGGCGACTTGCCGCGACTGTTGTTCCCGAACGCCCGCTACCTGGTGGGTGAGCGCCATTGGGAGCGTGCCCGTCGGCCACATCCTCGAGACCGCGCACTGTTCATCTCGCCACTGCTTCACCGACTGGAAGACAGCGCTCGCCTGACGTTGCTCAATGGCGTCGACAGTGACCTGCTTGGCAGTGGCTGGCAGTTTCACCTCAGTGATGGTTTCACCCCCGGGCAACTGCTGCCGGAAATCGCTATGCCGGGTGGGCCGGTGCTGTTCGCGGGTGACTTGATCCCCGGTAGCCATTGGCTGGAACTGGCGGTCACTAGCGGCTATGACCGCAACCCCGAATGCCTGATCGGCGAGAAAGAGCGCTTGCTCGATCACCTCGTCAGCCAGCGTGGGCGGATTTTTTTCAGTCGCGATCCGGACGTGGCGATGGCCAAGGTCATGCGCGACAGGCAGTCGCGTTACCTGGCTTTCGACCTGTATTGCACGCTCAGCCAATTCGAAAGCTGAGTACCCGTCTATCCCGTAGCCGTTTCAACGACGGCTTGTCGTACCCCCCCCCGAGCAGGGGAGTTCTGCGCGACGCACGAACATCCGAGCATAGGGCATACGCGCCCTGACAGGATTTTTGTGCATGAACTCCATGACCGACTCCCCCTATGCCGCCTTGATCGGGCGCAGCGAACAGACGACTGAGCATCTGAGCGCCAGCCTGGTCAAGCGCATCGCTGCAACGTTGGGCGAAAAACCTCCTGCTGTGGGCCAAGCATTGCCGGCGCTGTGGCATTGGGCATTCTTTCAACCTGCGGTAGATGAGGCTGGTCTTGGTGACGACGGCCATCCGGCCCGGGGTGGAATCCTGCCGCCTGCGCAGAATCGCAACCGGATGTGGGCGGGCGGACGCGTGGAGTTTGTGCAACCACTGCGCGTCGGCGCTGAAGCCACCCGTATCACGACCGTATTGAAGGTCGAGGAAAAGACCGGACGCAGCGGCTCGCTGCTGTTCGCAACCCTGCGTCATGACTACATGCAGGACGGGCAGCTGGCGATTCGCGAAGAGCAGGACATTGTCTATCGTGATCCGACCCCGCCCAAACTCGACAGTGGCGAAGCGTTGCCCCTGGCGGGTTGGCAGGAGTCGGTCACGCCCACGCCGACCTTGTTGTTTCGCTACAGCGCCGTGACGTTCAACGGCCATCGCATCCACTACGACTGGCCTTATGTCACCGAAACCGAAGGCTACCCCAGCCTGGTGGTGCAAGGACCTCTGATCGCCACACTCAACCTGCGCGCCTTTTGCCGGGCCAATCCGCAGGCAAATATCCGTCGCTTTGAATATCGCGGCATCCGACCGCTGATTTCGCCGCAACCCTTCATCGTTGGCGGGCGTCTCTACGCGCCCGGCAAAGCTGAACTGTGGGCCGGCAACGAGGCCGGAATCGCCCAACGCGCCGAACTGACTTTCGACTGATGGGTTGCTTTTGCCTGGCAACCCCCTAACAAGAACCGAGGAAAATCGATGAATCCCCACAGTGATGAACTCAATGCGATCCGAGAAGGTGTGCGTGCGTTGTGCGCTGAATTCGATGCCGCCTACTGGCGTGGAATCGACGAGCAAAAAGGCTTCCCGGAAGACTTCGTCGAGACATTGACCAAGGCCGGTTGGCTGGCGGCGATGATCCCGGTGCAATACGGCGGCTCGGGCCTGGGCCTTGCCGAAGCCTCGGTGATCCTCGAGGAAGTCAACCGTTGCGGTGGTAACTCCGGCACTGTGCACGGGCAGATGTACAACATGTTCACCCTGCTGCGAAACGGCAGCGAGGCGCAGAAAAGCTATTACCTGCCGAAACTCGCCAGCGGCGAATTGCGCTTGCAATCGATGGGCGTCACCGAGCCTACCACCGGGACCGACACCACCAAAATCAAGACCAGCGCCGTGCGCAAGGGCGACAAGTATGTGATCAACGGGCAAAAGGTGTGGATCTCACGCATCCAGCATTCCGACCTGATGATCCTGCTGGCGCGCACTACGCCGCTGGCGCAGGTGAAGAAAAAGTCCGAGGGCATGTCGATTTTCCTGGTCGACCTGCGTGAAGCCATCGGCAACGGCCTGACCGTGCAGCCGATCGCCAACATGGTCAACCACGAGACCAACGAGTTGTTCTTCGACAACCTCCAGATTCCTGCCGACAGCCTGATCGGGGAGGAGGGCAAGGGCTTCAAATACATCCTCGACGGCCTGAACGCCGAGCGCACCCTGATCGCGGCCGAGTGCATCGGCGACGGTCGCTGGTTCGTCGAGAAGGCCAGCGCTTATGCCCGCGACCGCGTGGTGTTTGGTCGTCCCATCGGGCAGAACCAGGGCGTGCAATTCCCGATTGCCGAGGCTCATATCGAAATCGAAGCGGCCGACCTGATGCGCTGGCGTGCTTGTGAAGAGTACGACAGCGGGATCAACGCTGGCGCCAGCGCCAACATGGCCAAGTACCTGGCCGCGAAGGCTTCATGGGAAGCCGCCAATGCGTGCCTGCAAACCCACGGCGGTTTCGGTTTCGCCTGCGAGTACGACGTCGAGCGCAAATTCCGCGAAACACGCCTGTACCAGGTCGCGCCGATCTCGACCAACCTGATCCTGTCCTACGTCGCCGAGCACCTGCTCGAACTGCCGCGCAGCTTTTGAGGGCCCTATTCATGACTGATAAGACCCTGAATCTACGCCCTCTCGATGGCATTACCGTTGTCAGTCTGGAACACGCGATCGCCGCGCCATTCTGCACGCGGCAACTGGCGGATCTCGGTGCACGGGTGATCAAGGTCGAGCGTCCTGGCAGCGGCGACTTCGCCCGTGGCTATGACCAGCGCGTGCGCGGCATGGCCTCGCATTTCGTCTGGACCAATCGCTCGAAAGAAAGCCTCGCGCTTGATCTCAAACAGCAGGAAGCCCAAGTCATTCTCGAGCAACTCTTGCAGCAAGCGGACGTGCTGGTACAGAACCTTGCACCGGGCGCCGCCGCGCGTATGGGCTTATCGTTCGAGGCACTGCACAAGGACTACCCGCAACTGATTGTCTGCGACATTTCCGGCTATGGCGAAGGCGGCACCTACCAGGACAAGAAGGCCTACGACCTGCTGATCCAGAGCGAAAGCGGCTTTCTCTCCGTGACCGGTAACGCCGCGGAGGAGGGCATGGCCAAGGCGGGTTGCTCGATCGCCGACATTTCTGCCGGCATGTACGCCTACAGCGGCATTCTCTCGGCACTGCTGCTGCGGGGCAGGACCGGGCAGGGCAGTCGTGTCGAGATTTCGATGTTGGAAAGCCTGGTGGAATGGATGGGCTTCCCGCTGTACTACGCCTTCGAAGACGCCACGCCGCCGCAGCGCACAGGCGCGTCCCACGCGACGATTTATCCCTATGGACCGTTCCCGTCAGGCGACGGCGGTACGGTGATGATCGGCCTGCAAAACGAGCGCGAATGGGGGCAATTCTGCGAACGAGTGCTTCAACGTCCCGAGCTGCGAGACGACGAACGCTTCAGCGCCAATTTCAAACGCTCGGACAACCGCCAGGCCTTGCGCGCGATCATCTTCGATGTCTTCGCACAGCTGGACGCCGCGACCATTATCGAAAGACTGGATGCCGCGCAAATCGCCAACGCCCAGGTCAACGAGATGTCAGGTGTCTGGGAGCATCCGCAGCTCAAGGCACGAGGCCGCTGGACAGAAGTCGCCAGCCCGGTAGGCAACCTGCCGACGCTGTTGCCGCCGGCCAACAGCAACGCATTTGCACCGCGCATGGCGGCGGTACCGGGGCTGGGTGAGCACAGCGGCGCCGTCCTCGCCGAGCTGGGTTACAGCGCAGTAGACATTCAACGCCTGAGCGAAGCAGGCATTGTCCAGAACGGTTGAGGGAGGCGTATTTATGTCCAGTCTGTTGGTGCGCTCGGCGCTGTTTGTGCCGGGCAACCGTCCTGAGCGTTTTGCCAAGGCGTTGGCCAGTGGTGCCGACGTGGTGATTGTCGATTTCGAAGATGCGGTGGCTCAGGCGGATAAAGCATCGGCCCGTGAGCATCTGGCGGCTTTCTTCCAGCAGCAGCCGGATGCCCGCGTTCTGCTGCGGATCAATGCGGCAGGAACCGCTGAACATGAAGCTGACCTGGAGCTCTGTCGCCAGCAGCCTGGGGTGATCGCAATTGTGCTGCCAAAGGCCGAATCTGCAGCCCAGGTGCACCACGTTGCAAGCAGCGGGAAACTTGTTTGGCCGATCATCGAGAGCGCTCTGGGCGTGCTTTCAATAGGCGCCATTGCATCGTGTGCCGGCGTGCAGCGATTGACGTTCGGGGCGCTCGATCTCGCGCTTGACCTGGGTTTGAAACCTGGCAGCCCAGGCGCTGAAACCGTGTTCGACCAGACCCGTTTTGCGCTGTTGCTGCATTCGCGGGTGAACCACCTGCAACCGCCAATGGACAGCGTCTATCCAGCCTTCGAGGACGACAGCGGACTGGCCGAGTTCATGCGCCGAGGCGGCGACATGGGCATGGCAGGCGCCTTGTGCATCCATCCACGCCAGGTGCCGGTGGTGCATGCTGCGCTGGCACCCAGTGCTGAAGAAATCGCATGGGCGCAACGGGTGGTCAACGCGGCTGAGTCTGGTGAAGCAGCGTTCAAGGTTGATGGAGCAATGGTCGATGCGCCGGTGCTGGGTAGAGCGCGAATGTTGTTGGCCAGGGCTTGTCACGGTTAACGGGGTTGTGTTGAGTAATGCCGATCTGGTCGCGTGGGCGGCTAGGTCGGTTGAGGATCGGCGTGAGGGAAATCGTCCGCAGATTTGTGGAGTTGTATGACGGTTTGCGAAGTGGTGTGCGATGAACATATCCTTCATTTAACATAATATACATTATGCGAAGTGCCGTATGGGGAGCCCAGGGGCTCTGGAGGTCAGATTTGAAGACAGGCACTACCTACTAATCAGTCCCCCGGGTCCAGCTTGCTGCCTTGCGATGTCACTGGCAATCCCAATGCCTCTTGTGCACCACGTTCCTGGTGATGATCCGCTACCTTGACCAACGACGATCTCAGTACTTTCATCAGCACCACGTTGGTTAGTTTCGCGCTGTTGGGCGCTCGTCAGTTCCAGCTGTGGCTGCTTTACCTGCCAGGTTGTGAATTGGTTCATGGCGCTTACGTGCTTAGCCGTCGGCCTGGGTGTTCTGTTGTGTACGCAATGAAAACCTCCCGGGGTCTTACTATTGCCCTGGATCGCCGTGGTTACGGGTTCAACCATCCTGGGGCGTAGATCCGTCTTTGCCATCCGCAACGTCCAGCGTGTGTTGCCGTTCTGTGGCGGTCATGGCGCCGAGCCTGATTGATATGGACCTCGGTTCTTCGTGTGAACGCTTATCCGTATTTGTTCTGCTGGTATACACCTGAAGGCGCTGGAAGCCCTGTATTTCGGCCTTTCGTGGTTTCGGCTGCTGTAGGAAATAGCAGTTTTTCGGCTTTTTTGACGATGTTGGTTATTTCCCTATTCCACAATTTCCGGGTTCGTTGTGCTGGTGATGGATGGGGATTTACTGGATTTGCGCGTTATCGTTGACGTTCTTCGCGAGCGAGCTCGCTCATACATAATAGGGAGCATCTTCAGCGTTCATCCATTAAATGCGGGGTGTACCCTGCCCTTGATATTTCTATAACTTATAACTCAACTAAAGGTCTATTTAGTTGAGTTATATATCGGTGGGCGTTGAGTCGCTTCCGATCACCCTACTCCACAGTTACTGATCTATGTCCGGTGCAGTTAGCGTTGTGCGGTTATCCTGACTACGCTTGAGTTCGGATCCTTATCGGAGTTTGGTTAATGAGCAAGAAGAAACAGGCGCTTGCGAAAGCGCAGCCTCCCGCGCCGCTCGGTCGCAAGGACTACGAGAAGCAACTTGCCGCCCTGCACGTCGAGCTGGTGAAGTTGCAGCAATGGGTGGTTGCCACGGGGGCCAAGGTGGTCATTGTGTTTGAAGGCCGTGATGGTGCGGGCAAAGGCGGCACGATCAAGGCGCTGACTGAGCGCGTGAGCCCGCGGATCTTTCGGGTGGTGGCCTTGCCTGCTCCGTCGGAGCGGGAAAAATCGCAGATGTACCTGCAGCGCTATATGCCGCACATGCCGTCCGCTGGCGAAGTGGTGATTTTCGACCGCAGTTGGTACAACCGCGCGGGTGTGGAACGGGTCATGGGGTTCTGCACCGAGGATCAGGCGCGCGGGTTCCTTGAGCTGACGCCGGGTTACGAGCGGCTGATGGTCAACTCCGGGATCCTGCTGTTCAAGTACTGGCTGGAGGTCAGTCCGGAGGAACAAAGCCGTCGCCTCAAGGAGCGCATCACCGACGGGCGCAAGACCTGGAAACTCTCGCCCATGGATATCAAGTCCTACAACCGTTGGGATGAATACACCCGTGCGCGCGACGAGATGTTCCAGGCTACCGATTCGGGGTGGGCGCCCTGGCATGTGGCCCGCTCGGAGAACAAGAAGTCGGTGCGGCTGAATGTGATCACTCACCTGCTGGAGCACATTCCCTACGAAGCCATCAAGCAACCACGAGTCAGGCTGCCCAAGCGCAAGGTCGGCGAGTACAAGACTATCAACTATCCGTTCAAATACATCGCCGAACGGTTCTGAGCCCCAGGGCAAGTGATTCACCACAGGACCGGGCGCAGCTATGGGCAATGCGTGGAAATCGATGTGGTTGCTGGTGCTCGTCCTGTGCGGGTCGGGGTCCATTGCCTCGGCCGCGGACTCCAGCCCAGCCAGCCTGGTGGCCAAGGCTGATCAGGCGACGTTCGTCGTTGCGCAGAATGAGTTGCCGGGCTTGCAGGCCCGGCTCGATGGCCTCAAGCAGCAGGTGTCGCTGGCCGACACCCTGTCCCAACTGGTCAGCCTGCAGGATTTGATTCAGACCTACCTTAACGACGTCGAGCGGCAGCAGTCGGCGCTGCTGCCGGTGCAGGCCCAGCTCCAGGCCCAATTGGGGGTGCTGGGCCCCGCCTCCGCTGACGAACAGGCGCCGGAAAATACCGACATTGCGATCCAGCGCATCCATATCATCGAGCAGAAAGACAAGCTCGACAGCAGTTTGAAAGCCCTGGCCGGGCTCAAGGCCAGTGCCACCGAGCTGACCACCCAGATTGCCGCCCTGCGCCGCAGTCTGCTGGAAAGCGAAGTGACGCAGCGTATCAACAGTATCCTCAACCCGAATTTCTGGCGGCCGTTGATTGCTCCGCAAGCTACGGACCGGCAACGGCTCAGTGCGGTGCTGCAGGAGATTGGCGCCACCCTGGCCTCGGTGTGGCAGCCGGGCCAGCGCCTGGTCAGCAGTCTGTTGCTGCTGCTGGCACTGGCGGTCTGGACCCTGGGCCGCAGCGTCGCTGAGCGGGGGCTGTTCTGGGTGTGCATTCATCGCATGCCCGAAGGCCGGTTGCGCCGTAGTTCCCTGGCACTGGCGTCGATCCTGGCCACGTTGCTGACCGCTGCCTGCGCCTTGCAGTTGCTGTTTTATGCGGTGACGCGGCAACTGCCATTGACCCCCATGCTGCAAAGCCTGGCCGAAGAAATCGAAAAGCTGGTGTACACCTGCGTGCTGATTACCGGCCTGAGCCGCGCCTTGCTTTCGACCCGCCATCCTTCCTGGCGACTGCCGGCGATTGCCGACCCTGTGGCCCTGGCGATGGAACACTTTCCGCAGATCCTGGCGGGCGTGCTACTGGTCCTGGTAACGCTGTCGCAGATCGCCAACGTCAGCGGCATGAGCCCCCAGGCGGTGATTTTCGGGCGTGGGGTGACTGCGCTGATCGTGACCCTGATCCTTGCGATCCTGCTGTTGCGCACCAGCAAGATCCGCCGGGCCGTGGCCGCCAGCGGTGAGGCCCCGGAGGCCGGCACCACCCTGGCCGGGCTGATGTACGCGTTCGCCAGCCTGGCGATCGTGGTCTCCATGCTGGCGCTGTTGATTGGCTACATCTCGCTGGCCCGGTTCATCACCTATGAAATGGTCTGGATCTTCATTGTGTTCTCCGGTTTCTACCTGCTGATACAGCTGTTCAAGGACCTTTGCGAGTACCTGTTTTCCCCCAGGCAAGCCAGCGGCAAGGCGCTCAAGCAGTTGCTGGGGATTGGCGATGCACGCCTGGAGCAGGTTTCGACTGTGCTGTCGGGGGTTGGCCGCGCGAGCATGCTGTTGTTCGCCTTGATTGCGCTGCTGGTGGGCGGCGTGGGCACCACCTTCGGCCAACTGTTCGCCCAGGCCCTGGAGATTCTCGGCGGTGCGGGCTTGCGCAAACTGAACATCATTCCCGGGCACTTGCTCAACGCGGTGCTGGCGTTGTTGATTGGCATCTACCTGATCCGCTCACTGCGCCGCTGGCTGGACAACGAGTTCCTGCCCAAGACCGCGATGGACCCCGGCATGTGTGCGTCCCTGAGCACGCTGTTTGCCAATATCGGTTACGCCCTGGTGATTCTGCTCACCCTGTCATCGCTGGGCGTGCAGTGGACCAACCTGGCCTGGATCGTCAGCGCCTTGTCGGTGGGCATTGGTTTTGGGCTGCAGGAGATCGTCAAGAACTTCGTCTCCGGCCTGATTCTGCTGACCGAGCGCCCGGTCAAGGTCGGCGACTTGATCAGTATCAGTGGGGTCGAAGGCGACATTCGGCGGATCAATGTCAGGGCCACGGAAATCCAGCTCAGCGACCGCTCCATAGTGATCGTCCCCAATTCTCAGCTGATTTCCCAGAACCTGCGCAACGTGACCCTGGGCGGTAGCGCCCAGGGGGTGGCAACGCTGGAGCTGACCTTCGCACTGGATATCGATCCCGAGCAGGTCAACGACCTGCTGTTCAACACCTACTGCGAACACGAGAACATCCTCGACCACCCTGCCCCCTTCGTGCGCTTCAGCAAGTTGACGCCCGACGGCATCACCCTGACCGTCACCGGCTATGTCAGCAGCCCGAGAGTTGTCGGCAAGATCAAGAGCGACCTGCTGTTCGAGATCCTCAAGCGCCTTTCAGCCGCCGGCATCTCCCTGGCCAAACCGGCGGCAACGGAGTGACCGCCGGCAGCGGCCACCCAGGTTTCAGCTGGTTGCTTGCTCGCGGATCAGCTTCTTGTTGATCTTGCCGACGCTGGTCTTGGGGATCTCGCTGACGAACTTGAATTGCTTGGGGATCGCCCACTTGTTGATCCGCCCGATGTCGACAAAGCTCTGCAAGTGCGCTTCGAGGATCTTGCGGTCGAGGTAATGCCCGGGCTCGCACACCACCAGGGCCATGGGCCGTTCACCCCACTGCTCGTCGACAATGCCCACCACTGCCACCGACATCACTGCCGTGTGCTCGCTGATCAGGCTTTCCAGTTCCAGGGAACTGATCCACTCCCCGCCCGTCTTGATCACATCCTTGATCCGGTCCTTGATTTCCACACCGCCCATGGCATCGATCGATGCCATGTCGCCAGTGTGCAGCCAACCGCCCTGCCACAGTTCGGCGCCCTTTTGCGGCTCCTTCAGATAACCCTGGGTCAACCAGGGTGCGCGCACCACGATTTCGCCCTGGGCTTCGCCGTCGTGGGGCACATCATTGCCTGCGGCATCGATGATTTTCAGGTCGACCATTGGCACCGGCACCCCGGTCTTGATGCGCGTGGCCAGTTGGTCCTGCATCGGTTGCTGCAGATCCTCGGTGCGCAGGTAGGTGGTGCAGAGCACCGGGCAGGTTTCCGACATGCCGTAGCCACTGTGCACCTGGATGCCCCTGGCGCTGGCTTCGCTGGCAATGCCCAGGGTCAGCGCACTGCCGCCGAGGAGCATCTTCCAGCCATCAAAACGACTGTGCTTGCCAGCCTCGCAGTTGAGGATCATCTGCAAAATGGTCGGCACACAGTGGGAAAACGTAACCTTCTCCTCACGGTACAACTGCACCAGGCGATTGGGCTCATAGCGCCCCGGGTACACCTGCTTGAGGCCCATGAGTGTGGCGACATAGGGCACGCCCCAGGCATGCACATGGAACATCGGGGTGATGGGCATGTACACATCATCGGAGCGCAACAGCGGCAGGCCTTGATAGACCCCCAGGGTGCCCACCGCATTGAGGGTGTGCAGCACCAGTTGGCGGTGGGTGAAATACACGCCTTTCGGGTCGCCGGTGGTTCCTGTGGTGTAGAACAGCGTCGCCACCGAGTTTTCATCGAAGTCGGGGAAGTCGTACTGGTCCGCGGCTTCGGCCAGCAGTTGCTCGTACTCCCCCACCACCGGCAGGCAGGTGTCGGCTGCCGTCTCGTCGGTCAGTTGCAGGTAACCTTTGACCGTCGTCAGTTGCCCTTGCAACTGTTCGACCAGGGGCAGGAAGTCGTCATGCACCAGCACCAGGTCATCCTCGGCGTGGTTCATGGTGAAGAGCACCTGCTCCGCCGACAGGCGAATGTTCACGGTGTGCAGTACCGCGCCGATCATCGGCACGGCAAAGAAACACTCCAGGTAGCGGTGGCTGTCCCAGTCGAGCAAGGCCACGGTGTCCCCGGCCTTGACGCCGGCGGCGGTCAAGGCGTTGGCCAGGCGGCGGATCCGCTTATTGAGGGTCTGGTAGCTGTAGCGCAGTTTGTCGGCGTAGACGATTTCCCGCCCTGGCTCGTAGCGCACCCCGGACAGCAGCAACTGCTTGATCAGCAGAGGATAGGCATAGGCGCCGGCGGCCGGAGGAATGATTTTTGTCGCGATCATGCTGGGGTTCCTTGTCCGTTCAATCAGAACTGCGCGGCTGGCAGTTCATACAGGCAGGCGCTACCGGCCCTGACCGAGGCGCTCAACGAATGGATGCGCGGCAACAGGCGGGCGAAATAGAAACGCGCGGTGCAAAGCTTGCTGGCATAGAACTCGTCTTCATGGGCCTTGCCCATGGCCGCCTGGGCCATCAGCGCCCACATATAGGCGTAGGCGGTGTAGCCGAACACTTGCAGGTACTCCACCGAGGCCGCGCCGATTTCATTCGGGTTGTCCTGCGCCCGATCCAGCAGCCAGGCGGTCAGTTCATCGAGATTGTCCACGGCGGCGCCCAGCGGCTTGCAGAACTTGCCCATGTCGGTCCCGGTTCCGGCATTGGCGATGAAGTGGCGTATTTCTGCAGCGAACAGGCGGTACAGCGCCCCGCCGCTGCCGACGATCTTGCGTCCGGCCAGATCCAGGGACTGAATGCCGTTGGTGCCTTCGTAGATCTGGGTGATCCGCACATCACGCACCAGTTGCTCCTGCCCCCACTCGCGGATGTAGCCGTGGCCGCCGAACACCTGCTGGCCGTGCACCGTGGTTTCCAGGCCCATGTCGGTGAGGAACGCCTTGGCCACCGGCGTCAGCAAGGACACCAACTCCTGGGCGCGAGTGCGGGTTGCCGAATCTTCGCTGTACTTGGCAGTGTCCAGTTGCAGCGCGACGTAGCTGGAAAAGGCCCGGCCACCCTCGTTGAGGGCTTTCATGGTCAGCAACATGCGTCGCACATCCGCATGCACGATGATCGGGTCGGCGACCTTGTCGGTAGCCTGCGGCCCCGTTGGTGCGCGGCTCTGCAAGCGATCGCGGGCATACTCGACCGCGTTCTGGTAGGAGCGTTCACCCAACGCCAGGCCCTGGATACCCACGCCCAAGCGCTCGTAGTTCATCATGGTGAACATCGCGGCCAGGCCCTTGTTTGGCGCATCGACGATCCAACCGGTGGCGCCGTCGAAGTTCATCACGCAGGTGGCGGAAGCCTTGATGCCCATCTTGTGCTCGATCGAGCCGCACGACAGCGCATTGCTGGCGCCCAGTGAGCCATCGTCGTTGACCAGCACCTTGGGCACCAGGAACAGGGAAATGCCCTTGGGCCCGGCGGGTGCATCCGGCAGTCGCGCCAGCACCAGGTGGATGATGTTCTCGGTCAGGTCGTGCTCACCGCCGGTGATGAAGATCTTGCTGCCGCTGATCCGGTAACTGCCATCGGCTGCCGGCTCGGCGCGGGTGCGAATCAGCCCCAGGTCGGTGCCCGCATGGGCTTCGGTCAGGCACATCGAACCGGTCCAGGTGCCGGCGTACATGTTCGGCAGGTAGCGTTGCTTGAGCGCCTGGCTGGCATGGGCGTTGATCGACAGGCAAGCGCCGGCAGTCAGCATCGGGTACAGGCCAAACGACAGGCTGGCCGAGTTGACCATCTCCTCGACCTGGGCCGAAATCGCCTTGGGCATGCCCATGCCACCAAACTGCGGATCGCCGCCAACACCCACCCAGCCACCTTCGGCAAATGCCTGGTACGCCTCGGCGAACCCCTGGGGTGCAGTCACCTTGCCGTTGTCCCAACCACAGCCTTGCTCGTCACTGCTGCGGTTGAGTGGCGCGATCACTTGTGCACTGATCTTGCCGGCCTCCTCGAGGATCGCCGCGGCTGTCTCTTGATCGATGACCTCGGCCAGGCCCGGCAATTGCGCCCATAACCTGGAGACCTGGAACACCTCATTGAGGACAAACTGCATGTCACGCAAAGGGGCTTTGTAATCAGACATAGTTGGCTTTCTCACAAGTTGTCAGTGCATCAGGTGTGCCCTGACGTTGGGATGTACCGGTTGCACCGGCGGGGGCCACGGGGTTTTCGGCTGCCAGCCGACGCTCCAGCGCCGGGTCTCGCAGCAGGAAGTACGACAGGGCCGGAATCAGGATCAGCGCACCCAGCATGTTCCACAGGAACATGAAGGTCAGCAGGATGCCCATGTCCGCCTGGAACTTGATCGGCGACCAGACCCAGCACACCACGCCGGCGGCCAGGGTGATGCCGACCAGGCCCACGACCCGGCCGGTGAACGACACGGCATTGCGGTAGGCCTGGGCCAATGGCAGGCCCTGGCGCTGGTACTGCAGTTGCACACTGAGCAGGTACAAGGCGTAGTCCACGCCGATCCCCACACCCAGGGCGATCACCGGCAGCGTTGCGACCTTGACGCCGATGCCCATGACCACCATCAGCGCTTCGCAAAGGATCGAGGTCAGTACCAAAGGCAGCAGCGCCACCAGGGTTGCCCGCCAACTGCGGAAGGTAATCAGGCAGAACAGCGTGACCGCCGCGTAGACATACAGCAGCATGCTGCGATTGGCTTCGCGTACCACGATATTGGTGGCCGCCTCGATCCCGGCGCTGCCGGCGGCCAGCAGGAACTGGCGATCTTCGCTGCTGTTGTCGCGGGCGAATTTATCGGCGATGGCCACCACCTCATCCAGGGTCTGGGCCTTGTGGTCCTTGAGGTAGGCAATCACCGGCATCAGCGAGCAATCGGTGTTGAACAACTCCGGGGAGTTGACCGAGGCCTGCTGGGCCGCATAGTTCAAGACGTCCTGGTTGCGCTGGATGCTGTTGAGCTTGGGGTTGCCCTCATAGGTGCCCGCAGTGATCTGGCGCACGGCATTGACCAGCGAGGTGGTCGCCTGCACGCCCGGTGACTGCTGCAGCTCCCAGGCCAGTCGGTCGGCGAGTACCAGGGTCTTGTAGTTCAGGCAGCCTTCGGGGGCGGTCTTGATCATCACCGCGAACAGGTCGCTGGACAGCGCGTAGTGCTGGGTGATGTAGGCGTTGTCGCGGTTGTAGCGAGAATCGGCGCGCAGCTCCGGGGCCCCACTTTCCAGGTCGCCGATCTGCAGTTGCAGGCTGATCATGAAGCCGCCGATGCCCATCACCAGGGCCACCAGCACTGCGCCCGTGGCCCACTTGGCGCTGGTGAAACGGTCGAGCCAGTCCCACAGCTTGCCAAAGCCCTTGTGGCCGTCGGCCCGGGTGTCGATCTTCAGGGCGCGCTCGGCCGCCTTGCGGCCGACACCGACATAGGACAGCGCCACCGGCATCAACAACAAGGAGGTAAAGATCAACACCGCAACGCCAATGCTGGCGCTGATGGCCAGGTCCTTGATCACCGGGATGTCGATCAGCATCAGCACCGCGAACCCCACGGCGTCCGCCAGCAGTGCGGTGACCCCGGCAATGAACAGGCGGCGAAAGGTGTAGCGCGCGGCGATCAACTTGTGGGTGCCACGGGCGATGTCCTGCATGATCCCGTTCATTTTCTGCGCGGCATGGGACACGCCAATGGCGAAGATCAGGAACGGCACCAGCACTGAATAGGGGTCGATGGCATAACCCAGCCAGGCGACGATGCCCAGTTGCCAGACCACCGCGATCAGCGAGCAGCCAACCACCAGCAAGGTACTGCGCACGCAACGGGTATAGAGGTAGATGATCAGCAGCGAGGTCACTACCGCCAGGCCGAAGAACATCATCACCTGGATCAGGCCATCGATCAGGTCGCCCATCAGCTTGGCGAAACCGATCACCCGGACCTTGTACGGGCCCTTGCCCTCCTCCCCGGACGCGTGGGCGGCCTTGTCGCCGGCATACTCGATCTTGTCGCGCAGTTGCTCTTCGAGCATCTGCGAGAACGCGTGGTAGTTGATCGGCTGGCCACCGGCGGCGGCCTTGTCCAGCAGCGGGATGATCAGCATGCTCGACTTGTAGTCACTGGCCACCAGGCTGCCGACGATGCCGGCCCGGGCGATGTTCTGGCGCAACTGCTCGATCTGCTCGGGCTTGCCCTCATAGGTATCGGGCATCACCGGACCACCCTGGAAGCCTTCCTCGGTGACTTCAGTCCAGCGCACGGCCGGGCTCCACAACGACTTCATCCAGGCGCGGTCGACGCCTTCGGTGAGGAACAACTGATCGTTGACCTGCTTGAGCACGTCCAGGTAGGCCGGGTCGAAGATATCGCCCTGGGTGGTCTCGACCACCACCCGCACCGAGTTGCCCAGGCCGCGCAGGGACTGGCGGTTCTCCAGGTAGTTCTGGATGTAGGGCTGGCTTTGCGGAATCATTCTTTCAAAGCTGGGGCGCAATTCCAGGCGCGTGGCGGCCATATAGCCCAGCACCAGGGTCGCCAGCGCCATCAACAACATGAACAGCGGCCGGTAGTTGAACACCAGGCGCTCCAGGCGGTTGCCGGAGCGTTGGTCGAAGTCACGCACGTCGCGGATGACCGGCATGGTGTCTTGCTTGATATTGCCCATGTCTGGGTTCTCGCTCTAAGGATTCGAGGTCTTATTCGGCGGCCAGCGCCCGTGCACCACGGCTGCCCACTACCACCAGCGCGCCATTGACGGCCTGGGTGGCACCGGTCACCGGTGTGGGCGCGGCTTGCGGCACCAGGTGCAACTGCGCGCCAGGCCCCTGGCTCAGCAGCACCTGCCCGCCCTGGGTGAACAAGTGGTACTGGCCCTTGGTGTCGAGCAGGCCGGCGGTGATGCTGGTGTGCAGGCCCGTGTCCAGCGGCGTCCAGCTCAGGCCGCCATCGACACTGCGCAGCACGTTGCCGCGCAAACCGTAGGCAAGCACCTCGCCGGGTTTGCCGAGCACCCCGAAAAAGCTGCCCTGGTAAGGCGTAGTCAAGGCCACGAAGCGTTGCCCGACCTCATTCCAGCGCAGCATCAAGCCCTGCTCGCCGGCGATGTACAGCGCATCGCCGGTGGAGGCGATGGCGTTCAGGTGGAAGCCCTGGGGGTTGTCGGTGCGGTCCTGGAACGGCGTCCAGGTCAAGCCACCATCCTCGGTGCGCAGGATCAGGTTGAACACGCCGACCACATAACCGAGTTGGTCGTTGGCGAACCAGACGTCGAGCAACGGCTTGTCGGCGCCCTGCTCCACCATGCGCTGGCCTTCGTCTGCCAGTTGCGCCCAGCGCTCGTCACCCGGCTCGGCCCTGGCCAGGTCGCCGTAATGCTTGACCAGCAAGGCGCCGATCTGGCGTCCGTCGAGTTGTCTGGTCCAGCTCGCCCCAGCATCGCTGCTGTGCAACACCACGCCGTCGTTACCCACCGCCCAGCCTTGCTCTGGCGATGGAAAACTCACCGCGTTGAGATCCGCGCTCACCGGCACCACGGCTTGTTGCCAGTGGGTGCCGCTGTCGTCGGAATACAGAATATGGCCACGCTGGCCGACCGCGATCAGTCGCTCGCCGGCCCGCGCCATGCCTGACAACGGGCTGCGCACCGCCAGCGGGCTGACTTTGGCTGGCAGGTCTAGGACATCGACGTAGCCAGCGGCCAATGTCAGGCCCTGGCCAACGGCAAGCACGGCGCCCAGCGCCCATTGCAGGTACTTTTTGTACGAACCCATACCGCGTCCTCTTCGAAAAACTGCGCCAGGCCACACAACCGTGTGGCCTGGCGTTGACACCTGGCGTCCTTGCCGATCAGCGAATGCCCGAACCTGCCAGGGACTCCGGCGACCACTGCGCCTTGGAGAGTGGCTCGATGTACTTGATGCCGCCGTACGGGCCGACCACACCGTTGATGTTGTAGGAGCCACCGACCAGGTCGTAGATCATGAAAGGCGTGGAATCCGGGATCTGCTTGTCATAGCTCTGGCTGAGAAACGCGAAGGAGCCGCGATACAGTTGGCCACGGGCGTCGTACTGGTCTGAGGCCAGAGCGGTCCAGCTGTCTTCATCGAGGTAGAAGCGGCGTTTCTGGTAGATGTGCCGGGCGCCGGCCTTGAGGTTGCCCTCGACCACCCACACCCGGTGTTTTTCCCAGCGTACATAGTCCGGGGCCAGGTGATTGGGGGTCGCCAGCGCCTTCGGATCCTGGGCGTAGGTCAGCTTGTAGGTGTTGTAGGGCACGATCATTTCCTGCTTGCCCACCAGCTTCCAGTCGTAGCGGTCCAGCGCCCCGTTGAACACGAATACATCGTCGTAGGTGCCCGCGCCGGCGGTACCTGGGTTCGGTGTGTCGTAGGCCAGGTTCGGGGCCAGCTTGACGCGACGCTGGCCAGGCAGGTATTGCCAGGCGCGACGTGGTTGTTGCAGCGGGTTGGCGGCGTCCTTGAGCATGATCGCTTCGCCGGCCCGGCGTGCAGGACCGGTGTACGACAGCTTCATCTGGTAGTACACGTCGGCACTGCTGATGGGCTGCGCGAGGTTTTCGTAGATCGGGTAGGAAATCATTGCCTGGCCGGTGATCGCCAGGCTCGCCACGCCGGCGGAGTCGACGTTCCAGGAGTCGTACTTGGAGTTGATGTTGACCCCCTGGTAGCGCAGCAGGAAGTTCCACATCGCCTCATTGCCCGACTGCGGGATCGGGAACGGTACGCCGGGCAGCACGTTGTCGATAGCCAGGCCGCCGTCCAGGGACTTGGCGCCGGTGGCGTTCTTCAGGCCATTGTCCAGCACGGCCTTGGGCAAGGTGACGGTGCGGTGGGTCGGGTAGACGTTGACGTGAAAGGTCGGGAAACGCTTGGCCAGCTCCAGAGTGGTCGCCGTCAGCGCGCCCTTGTACTGCTCGGCATTCTTGCCGTCGATCACCAGCACCGGCTTCTCATCGGCAAAAGGGTCCGGACGCATGCTGTCGCCGGCCTTGAAGCTGGCCGGTGGCGTGGTCAGGCCGCCGCTGTAGGCGGGAATCGAGCCATCGGCATTGCCGGCCTTTTCTGCCCCGACCAGGGTCAGGCTGCTGCCCAGCTTGGCGGCTTCCTGGGCGGAGACGGCGGCTTGGGCCTGGCCGGCTATGACCAGGGCCAGTGAGGCGGCCAACACGGTGTGCACGAATTTCATCTTGTTATTCTCCTGCTGATTCGAGTCAGCGATTCGTGAGTTAAAACGTGGTTTTCATCGTCAGGTACAGGGCACCACGGTCTTGGGTAGTGGCTCCGCCACCGGAAAAGGCTGAGTAGCCCCCGCCATAGCAGGCGTAGTTTTCGTTACCGCTGAAGGCGTTCGGGGTCGAGCCGTCGCCGCTGCCGGCATTGGCTGCGCCGGTGCTCGAACCACTGTTGTCGCACTTGTCGGACTTGCCGAAGGAATCGACGTACTTGAGGTCGACAAAGTATTTGTTGTACGCCACGGCGCCGAAGCCGACTGCGTAGTTGCCGGTGTCCTTGGCGCCCCCGCCGGAGACTGGCGAGACACCGTCCAGACCGACGTTGACCGACAGCGGCATGTTCAGGTCGACGCCCGGGAACACCTGGTACCAGGTCGGCGTGAAGTTGACGGCAATGCCCCAGTTGTCGCGGGTTGGCGCGTCGATCCCGCGATAGCTGCCGTTGCCCTTGTACAGCGCCTCGTTTTTGTCATCGAGCTTGAGCAGGTTGCTGTAGTAGAGCTCGGCGAGCAGGTTGGCCGAGTCGTACAGCGGGCTTTTCGGCAGGCTCACCAGACCGTTGAGGGTCCAGTGCAAGGTGTCGCCCGTGGCGCTCATGCTGTCGCCCCGGCTCGGGGTGTCATAGACCACACCGGTGGCGGCAGTACGGGCCGGCAACAGGCCAAGGCCGGCGCCCAGGCCCAGCGGCCCGGAAGAACTGACAATCGCCGGAATGCTCGCCAGTGGCATGTTGTGACGGATGTTCAGGTCCGAGCCGACGCTCACCCCACCGACGTCCTTGGACAGGCTCAGGCCGAACACCTGGATGTTGTCGGCATAGGCCAGTTGGTAGGTGCTGGTGCTCAACGAGTTGAGGGTGTTGATCACGGCCGGCACTTGCCCGGTCGGCGGGGTGCCGCTGGGGTTGGCCGAGCTCAGCCCGGTGGCGTTCAACCAGGCTTGCGGCAGGATGTCCGAGGTGTTGCGGTAGTAGACGCCGAGGGTGCCGTCCAGCCAGGCCGGAGACCATTTGGCCATCACGCCCCAATCACCGCTGCTGCCCGGCGTCAGGTCATGCCCACGACGCACGTTGGTCAAGCCGTTGCACGGTGCCAGGCCACAGCCCAGCGGGCTGCCCGGGACCACGGAGTTGGTGTTGCCGAGCAGGAAGGATTGCGCGCCGAAGCCCACCAGGTCGGAGCCGCCATAGTAGGTGCCGGCTTCCGGCAGGCGCGCGGCGTCCCAGTCGAGGAAGTACTGGGCGCCGACGGTCAGCTCCGGATTCACGGTGAACGACATCGACAGCTGGTTACGCGGAACGAACAGCTCCTTGGCTTCAGTGCCCGGCGACGCCGCCAGCTTGGCCAGGTCCAGGCCCGATTGGCCGTAGCTGACCGAGTGCACCGGGTTGAGCAGGGTTTCGCCCCAGAACACGTTGTGCTGGCCGGCCTTGACGCTGAGCAACGACTCCTCGCCCACTTCGGTGCTGTAGAACACGAACGCGTCGAGGATTTCCCCGGACGGCCCGGTGTAGTAACGCTGGGCGTAGTTGCTCAGGTGCGGGCTGCCGTTGCCGACATTGTCGCCCGTGACACCCGCCAGGCGTGGGTCATTGGCCACCAGGCCGGAGCGCGCATCGTTGCCGTTGACGAACGGATTGGAGTTCGAGCCAGCGTTCTCATAGGCCTTGTCGTACCAGCTGGCGGCGCTCACCCGAAAGCCCATGCTGTTCTTGTAGACCACGTCCATCTCGGTCAACAGGTCGATACGGTTGCTGATGTTGGTACCGGCCTTGCGAAAGTTGTAGTCGCCATCGTTGTTGTTGGGTGTCGCCAACATGCGTTTGTCGGCGCTTTCAGTGCGTACCCCGTAGTTGTACTTGACGGTGTTGTCCAGGCGCGCGGTCCAGTCCGGGTTCCCCGTGTCGAGTTCAAAACCGTGGGCCACCGGCATGCTGGCGGCGAGGATGGCCGAGGCCAGCAAGGTGTAACGCGATGGGGTGAAACCGTGACTCTTATTGTTGTGCATTAACGTGTCTCCGCCTTTTTGTAGTTGTTTTAAGCGCAGCCGCCCTCTCGTCACCCCTTGTTCCAGGGGTTGACGCTGATCAGCAATGAGGGCAATAGCCGGTTGACTCGGGGTCTTGCGGTGCCTGGACTAACGATCCAGTTCCTGGATCAGGGTGTAGGCCTGTGGCCAGGGGCCGAAGCCCGCGGCCGGGTTGAGATGACCGACCGCGCCGACGTTGCGCAGTTCGGCGCCCCAGCCCTGGGCCATGCGTTGCACGGCTTGTAGGCTGGCCAGGTGATCATTGGTGCTGGCGGCGACCAGGCTGCGGAACGGCAGCGGGCCATTGGGTAGCGGGTCCCAACCTTGGGTGCGCAAGGTTTCAGGGGATGGGTAGCCTTGCGGCCAGGCGGCATCGAGGTCGGGTGGCGCGGCCAACAGGGCGCCCTTGATCGCACGTGTGTGGCGGGCGGCCCAGTGCGCGACCATCAGCACACCGGCACTGTGGGCCACCAGGATCACCGGCCCGTCGATCTGCTCCAGCGCGTGCTGGATCGCCTCGACGCGCTTGGCGCAATCCAGTTTGTCGGTGGTCAGTGGGGGAACGCTGCGCACCTTGCAAAGTTGCTCGGCCAGCAACGTTTGCCAATGCTCGGCAACGTGCTCGCGCAAGCCCGGTACGATCAGAACGGTTGCGGCAGTCTGCAATTTGTCCACTTCAACACCTACGCTTTCTCGATGACTCGACTGGCTCTATCGCCAGAAGCTTTTTGTAGTGCTGACATTAAAGAGCGCCTACCCCCGGTGCTTTTCATTAGACGTCAGTGACTTTTCTTTTGATGACAAATTTGCCGCCGGGGCGTTGGCACGACCGCTGGTCAAAAAACTCGACGGTTACGCGCCAGCCCACTGTAATCAATGGGTGGACGCCGATGGCGGGTGTCAGCGCGCCTGCCCCGGAGCACAATTGGCGGCAGACTAGTGCTGACTTCACAACTGTTCAATTGATCAGGTGCTGGATATAGTCGCCCCGCTCGCTTCCATCGCAATCGGCTCAGGAAAGACTTCCGCATGACCAAGCTTGTTCGCGCCGCCGTCTTGACCAACTACCTGGAAGTCACCCAGTACCTGGGGTTCAACCCACGCGATGTGATGGCCGGGGTCGGCCTCAGTCGCGCCCAGTTGCTCGCCCCGGAACAGCGTATCCCGATCGATGCCGCCGTGCGCCTGCTGGAAGACTCGGCCCTGGCCAGTGGCTGCCAGACCTTCGGCCTGAGCATGGCCGAGTCGCGCCAACTCTCGGATTTCGGTGTGGTCAGCCTGTTGCTCAGCCACCAGCGGACCTTGCGCGATGCCTTGCAGGTGGTGGTGCACTACCGGCACCTGATGAACGATTCGCTGGCGATTTTCATCGAAGAAGCCGGCAAGATGGTGATCATTCGTGAAGAAGTGGTCACCGAGACGCCCATGCCCTCGCGCCAGGCCACTGAGCTGGCAATCGGGGTGATGTTCCGCCTGTGCGCCGCCTTGCTCGGCAGCCATTGGCATCCTTACCGCGTGCATTTCACCCACCAGCCTCCCGATAACCTGCAACTGCATCGGCGGCTGTTTGGCTGCACCCTGGAGTTCGGCAGTGAGTTCAACGGCATTGTCTGTTCCGATGCCAGCCTGGACATGACCAACCCCCATGCCGACCCGGCCATGGCCCGCTATGCACAGAGCTACCTGGACTCGTTGCTGAGCCATGAGGGCGCCTCGATGTTGTTTGAGGTGCGCAAGGCCATCTATCTGTTGCTGCCCATGGGGCGCGCGACCATCGAGCAGATCGCCCAGACCCAGGGCATGAACGTGCGCACCCTGCAGCGCCGGCTCAAGGAAGATGGCTGCGCCTTCAACGACCTGGTCAACGAAGTCCGGCGCGACCTGGTGCTGCGCTACCTGGACAACCCCAACTACACCCTGGGACGCATCGCCGACATGCTTGGCTACTCCATGGCCAGTTCCTTTACCCGCTGGTTCATCACCCAGTTCGGCATGCCCCCGGCGGCATGGCGCAGCGCGCAAAAGCAGGGCAGCAAACAGCCAATCGACCTGCCTCCCCTCCCCGGCGAACTGTAGGCGCCGATACGGGCTGAGTACGCTCTGGACCGTCATCGCGGGCAAGCCCGCTCCCACAGGTATGAGCCCCCGTGGGAGCGGGCTTGCCCGCGATGGGCATAGGTATCTACACAACTTTGTAGCGGCCTGTGGCGAGGAAGCTTGCTCCCGTGGCGGCCTCTGGGGGGGTTGGATTAGGCGGAGTACATATCCATTCTTGCGGTAACGGCCTCCTATGGTTCCGCCCTGACGGCCGGCTCACTTTTGGACAGCGCAAAAGTAAGCAAAACGCTCTTTCCCCACCACTCGGTGCCTCGCTTAGGCTCGGCATGCCCGTACTCCGACATTGATTTGGGGGGCCGC
>NZ_JBIUWJ010000025.1:0-95231 GCF_044743405.1 Pseudomonas sp. NPDC087626 | reverse complement strand
TACTTTTGGGCTCCTCCAAAAGTGAGCCGCTGTAAAAGCGGAACCATAGGTGGCCGTTACCGCAAAAATGGATATGTACTCGGTCTAATCCAACACCCTGGTGCAACGTCGCACCACAGTTGTGTAGATACCGATGCCGCGATGGGGCCAGCACAGCCAACATAGTTGGATATCTGGGCAAAAAAAACGGCGACCGCTGGCACAGTCACCGTGAAAAAGGCCGGCGCTTGTGGCACCGGCCGAGAGCTTTGTGGAGGGGTTACAGCCCCCAGTGCAGCAACAACAGCACCAGCACCACCAGGAATACCGTCTCCCCGACCATCAGCAGGATCGGCTTGATCCCCACCGCAGCCAGCTCCTTGAGCTGGGTCTTCATCCCCAGGGCGCTGATGGACACCACCAGGCACCAACGTGACAGCTCGTTGACCGTGCCCTGCACCACCGGGGCGACCCAGCCGGTGCTGTTGATGCAGGCCAGCAGCAGGAAACCCATGGCAAACCAGGGCAGCAACGGCGGGCGCTTGCCCGTCGTATCGGCGCCTTGCATCCGGGTGACCATGGCCGCACAGACGATCACCGGCAGGAGCATGGCCACGCGCATCAACTTGATCACCGTGGCGGTATCCCCGGTCTCGGTCGACATGCTGTAGCCGGCCCCCACCACCTGGGCGACATCGTGGATGGTCGCGCCAAGGAACACCCCGGCCACTTGCGGCGACAACTCCAGCCAATTGGCGATCATCGGGTACAGGATCATCGCCAGGGTCGACAACGCCGAGACCCCGATCACCGTGAACAACGTGGCGCGTTCTTTTTGCGGGTGGTTGGGCAAGGCCGCCGCCAGTGCGAGGGCCGCCGAGGCGCCGCAGATCGCGGTAGCGCCACCGGTAAGCATGCCGAACAGGCGCTGGAACCCCAGGGCCTTGGCGGCGATCACCGAGACACCGATGGTCACCACTACCAGGATCACCACCAGGGCCACCGGCTTCCAGCCCAGCGCAGCAATCTGTTCCAGGGTAATGCGCATGCCGAGCAAGGCCACGCCAATGCGCAATACGGTGCGCGCCGTGAACTCGATGCCGGCCTTGCAGGTGCCTTCACCGGCGAGGAAGTTCAGGGCCATGCCCAGCAGCAAGGCGAACAACATGACCGGCGCACCGTAGTGCTCGGACAAAAACGACGCCGCCGCCGCGACGATCAGGCTGACTACAAACCCCGGCGCCAGCTCGCGGGTGCGGCTATGAATACGGGTAAGAGCGATGGCGCTCATGGCGCGGACTCCTCGCAAGGGAAAACGATAAATGCCTGGTCGTCGATGATTTCGACCGGATACTGGGCAACCTTGAGTGCGGTGGAATTGAGCAGGTAGCCCGTGCGCAGATCGAAGCGCAGGCCGTGGGCGCAGCATTGAATCACTCGCCCCTCCAGGCGCCCGCCACACAACGACGAGCCCTGATGGGGACAGCTGTCGTCGATCACCAGCAGTTCGCCGTCGACGTTGAACAGCGCCAGGCTTTTACCTTCCAGATCCAGCAGTGCGCGACCGCCTGCCTGCGGAAGTTTTCCGGCAGGCACAGGGACCCGCCGGTTCATGCCGGTTGCCGCTCACGCTGGCTTTCCAGCAGGGCTTCGCGCATCGCGCCCAACAGGGCTTCGGCCGGTTGCGCGCCGACCACCGACAGGTGTCGATCGAACTGAAAACACGGCACCCCGTTGGCGGCGCCAGCGCCATGACCGACAAACTCCTGACCATCGCCACGCAGACAATCCTCCAGCGCCGCGACCTCGAACCCGCAGTCCTGAGCGATGGCCAGCAGGGTCTGCCGGCATCCCAAGTCCTCGCCCTGCTGGAAATAGGCACCATACAAACGTTCCAGCAAGGCATCGCGCTGCTCTGGCGAGCCCAGTTGGTTGGCCCGCTCCAGCAAACGGTGGGCATCGGCGGTATTGGGCATGGTCGCGATGCGACTGAAATCGATGCTCACCCCCACCGCGTTCGCCGCCTGCTGCACCTGGGACTGGCGTTGGCTGACGGCTTCGGCACTGCCCAGGCGGCGACTGTAGAACTCGGCGAAGGGCTGCCCGCCGACCGGCATGTGCGGCAACAACTGCACGCCGTGCCACTGGGTAATGATTTGCACCCCGGGTTGCTGGCTGAGCAGCAACGCCTGGGCCCGCTCCAGCTGGCGCTTGCCGATCAGGCACCAGGGGCAGATGAAATCGAAAAACACATCAATCTGTAAACGAGCACTCACACTTTCACCTCTACAACCGCGTGGCCAACCGAATCGTTGACCTGTTCGCCCTGAAGCCGGGCAATATCCTTGTGGTAGTGACACTTGGCGTAAAAGAACACCGCGGCCGCCGCGATGCTCACCAGTGGCACCAGTTGAAACGCCGCCTGCAGGCCGATTACATCCGACACCTTGCCGGTGATGAATGGGCCCGGGGCCAGGCCGAGCAAGTTGTTGGCCAGGGTCAATGTGGCAAAGGCCGTACCGTGCACCGAGTAATGGGTCAGGTTGGCAACCATGGCCCCGGCAGGACCGGTCGTCCCGGCCGCAATCAGCATCCCCAGGCAAATCAGCAGCAACTGCGCAGGGCCTGGCGGCAAGGCGAACGCTGCCGACAGCAGCAGGCAACTGCCCAGGCAATAGGCGATTGCCAGGGACACCTTGCGCTGGGCTGATTGCCGACACAGGCGGTCGCTGAGGATTCCGCACAGGATCATCCCGGCGCCGCTGCACAACACAATGATCGCTGCGACGCCGCCGGCCTTGCCGGTGGCCATGTCGTAGTAACGGTTGAGGTAGCTGGGCATCCACACAATCACCGTGCCGCCCACGAACAACTGCAAGCCACTGCCGATATAGGCGGCAATCACCGAAGGGCTGGAACACAGGGTACGCAGCGGCCGCTTGACCGCCGCGGCGACCTTGTTCGCGGCCTGGCTGGCCCGCTGCGGAGCAATGCGTGCCTCCTTGACGATGATCGGGTACAGCACCGCCAGCAGCAGGCCAAACAACGCCATGCCGGCGAACGACCAGCGCCAGCCGAGCTTGGCCGCGATCGCGCCGCCCAGGGCCATGCCCAGCACGGAACCGAACATGCCGCCAGCCATGAACGCACTGGTCAGGGTGGCCCGCAGGTGCTTGGGAAACACCGAGATCACCACGGCAATACCCACGCTGCCGTAGGCCGCCTCGCCCACGCCCACCATGAAGCGGGCAATGAACATCTGCTGGTAATCCTGGGCCAGCGCGCAACCCAGGGTGGCCAGGCTCCACAGCAGCGCCATCAACGCCAGGCTCTTGACCCGACCGAAGCGGTCCGCCAGCAACGACAAAGGGAAGGTCAGCAAGCCAACCATCAGCGCGACAATGCCGCTGAGCAGGCCCAACTGGCCGTCGCTCAGGGCCCACTCGCCCTTGAGCATCGGAAATACCGCGTTGAGCACCTGGCGCGACATGTAATCGGAAATCAACAGGCCGAACGTCAGGGCAAAGACGATCCAGGCATATTTGCGCGCAACACCGACACCACTGGCGTCGTCATCGTCTGCGGCAATGGGGTGAAAGGCCATGCAGCCTCCTCGAAACATTGTTGTAATTGTTGTTATCGAGCTTGTAGCAACGCAGTGCGGGGGAAGCCTTGAACTTCCCCCGCGTCAGCGATCAGCCGCGTTGCGGCACACCTTTCTCGCCCACCTTGCGGTTGGGGGCCATACCATTGGCCAACAGGGTTTCTTCGATACTCTGGTACTGCACACCGATTCGGTAGATCTCACGGGCTTCTTTGCCGCTGGCGATCTCGCGACCCAGTTCATGAGCGATGCGCACGGTTTGCTGGATCTGCGCAACCGAGCTGAACCGATCGCCCTTGTGATCAATGATAGTGTCTTCATTGCCCACGCGCGGGTGCATGCCCATGGCCATCGACATGGTGTTGAACGGCATGACGTTCTTGAGCAGCGATTCGGAGGTCAGGGTGCAACCGTTCGGCGCGCGGTGGATGAAGTTGAAGAAGTTGAACGGGTTCGGGCCGTCGAAGCCGCCGCCGATACCGATCCAGGTCAGGTTCAACGGGCCCATGTAGATGCCCTTGCGCACCAGGCGCTCGAGGGTTTCCAGGGCGTGCATGCCGGTCAGCTGGAAGTGCGGCTGCACACCGGCTGCGGTCAGGCGGCGCAAGTGCTCGGCGACCCAGGCCGGGCCGGCCGGCACGGTCATTTCGCTATACGCAGCCTGGATACCCGGGTTGGCCAGGGAAGTGCCCTCCAGATACTCCGGATACAGCAGCTCCATGATGTTCATCTGGGTGGTGTTGATTGCTACCGTGACCTGGTCTGGCGTGGGCTGCAGATCAGCCAGCATGTGCCGGGTGTCGTCCGACAGCCACTTGGCCGCTTCGCCATCACTTTCCGGGGCAAAGGAAATCGAGCCGCCGACCTGGATGATCATGTCTGGCACGGCTTCACGTACGCCGGCAATCAGTTCGTTGAACTTGGACAGGCGCTTGGAGCCCTTGCCGTCCAACTCGCGTACATGCAGGTGCAGGACCGTGGCACCTGCCTCATAACAATCGACCGCCTTTTGCACCTGTTCATCCATGGTCAGGGGGATGTCTTCCGGGAAGTCTTCGGGCATCCACTCCGGGCCGTAAGGGGCCACGGTGATGACCACCTTCTCCATGTTTTCCGGGTGCAGGGAATCGTCAAAGAATTGCATGAGTTACTCCTTTTATTATGGTTGTTCGCGCACCTGGGATCGTGCCCGGGCAGCGCTTGTACGAGTGCGAATGCCGTTGCGGTGTTTCAGTAGGTCTTGTCGCCGATGATCCCGGCCCGCTCCATCTTGCGATGGCACGGTGGGTAGTCCATGACGGCGTAATGCTGGGTGCTGCGGTTGTCCCAGATGGCGATGCTGTTAGGCTGCCAGCGCCAGCGCACCTGATACTCGGGGATATAGGCCTGGCTGATCAGGTAGCGCAGCAGTTCGCTGGCGCCCGGGTTGGCGTCCTGGCCGAAACGCACCCGCTCGGGGGTGTGGTAGTTGCTCAAGTGGGTGGTGAAGGCGTTAACGAACAACACCTTTTCGCCGGTTTCCGGGTGAGTCCGTACGACCGGATGCTCGGCATCCGGGTACATGGCCTTGAGCGCCAGGCGTTTTTCGATCGGCATGGCGGCGCCGAAGCTGGCTTCGATGCTGTGGCGTGCACGCAGCTCGGCAATCTTCAGCTTCACGTCTTCCGGCAGCCGCGCGTAGGCCTCCACCATATTCGCCCACATCGTGTCGCCACCCACTGGCGGGCACTCCACGCAGCGCAACACGCAGCCCATGGGCGGTGCTTCACGCCAGGTGGCGTCGGTGTGCCAGGCGTTTTCGTAACGGTCCATCGGCTGGTCGGGATTCTTGTAGATGCGCACCAGGCCCGGGTGATCCGGGTCGCTGCCGGCCACCGGGTGATCCTCCAGCTCGCCGAAGCGTCGGGCGAAGGCCACATGCTCGGCGCGGCTGATGTCCTGGTTACGCAGGAACACCACCCGGTGCTTGAGCAACTGGGCACGAATCTCGGCAAAAAGACCGTCGTCGTGGACCGCATCGGCGAGGCTGACGCCGATCAGTTCCGCGCCGATGCTGCAGGTCAATTGTTCGACTCTCATGGCAGGCGGCTCCCTTAGATGACGAAAATCGACGAGCCCGTGGTCTTGCGTGACTCCAGGTCCCGATGGGCCTGGACGGCGTCCTGCAAGGCGTAGTGCTGGTTGATCTCGATCTTGATCTGGCCGCTGCCGACCAGCTCGAACAGTTCACCGGCCAGGGCGGCCTTCTCTGCCGGGTCCGAGATGTAGTCCGCCAGCGCCGGGCGGGTCATGAACAACGAGCCCTTCATCGCCAGCAGCACTGGGTCGAATGGCGGGATCGGACCGGAAGCGGTACCGACACATACCAGCAGGCCACGACGCTTGAGGGAATCGAGGGAGCCCATGAAGGTGTTTTTGCCAACGCTGTCGAACACCACGTTGACCCCTACCCCATCGGTCAACTCACGCACCCGCAGGGCAACGTCTTCGTGGCTGTAGTTGATCACGTGGTCGCAACCGTGGGCGCGGGCGACTTCGGCCTTGGCCTCGGTCGACACGGTGCCGATCACCGTCAGCCCCAGTAGCTTGGCCCATTGCGAAACGATCAGGCCCACGCCACCGGCGGCTGCGTGCAGCAGAATACTGTCACCGGGTTTGAAGTCATAGATGCGGCGCATCAGGTACGAGGCTGTCAGGCCACGCATGGTCATGGCGGCGGCGGTTTCGAAACTGATGGTTTCCGGCAGCTTGATCAGCGGCGCGGCCGGGATCAGGCGCTCGGTGCTGTAGGCCCCCAGGGTGTTGAGAAAGCCGGTGTAGGTGACACGGTCGCCAACCTGTACGTTGCTGACCCCTTCGCCGATGGCCTGGACCACCCCGGAAGCTTCCACGCCCATGCCGTTGGGCATTGGGATCGGGTAGGTGCCATTGCGAAAGTAGGTGTCGGCATAGTTCAGGCCGACCGCCACATGACGAAGACGAACCTGGCCGGGACCGGGTTCGCCGACTTCGACGTCTTCAAGGCGAAGTACATCGGGACCACCGGGTTCGTAAAAGCGGACGGCTTTGGCCATGTTTTCTTATTCTCCATTGCAAGATAGGCGTGCGGCATCGAATTGTGCTGATTGGACTGTAGGACTCAGCCTGCGGCCCCGCTTCTCATCAGACGACAATGGCTTTTCATTTCGTGACAATCGAGCGCGCCGGATCAACGGCTTCAAGGTACCGTGGATGACTTATCCCAGGCCTCTGGGTAACCTTGGCCGCAAGCCACTTCAGCCCAACCCCAACCTCCTGTAGACGAGTGTGCAATGAAATCCCCCTCTGGCTTGCTGCTGTCGGGCATCGTGCTGGACCGCACCAGCTCCATACCGCTGTACCGCCAGCTGTATTTGCAGATTCGCAAGCAGATCCTCAACGGCCGGATCCAGGGTGGTGTGCGGCTGCCGTCGACCCGCACGTTGAGCAAGGAGCTGGGGCTGTCGCGCATTACCCTGCTCAACGCGTTTGACCAACTGCTGGCCGAGGGTTTCCTGGCCTCGCGCACCGGGGCGGGCACCTACGTCGGCACCGAGTGGGAAAACCGCAGCACCAACGCCCCTGACGCCCTGCCCCAGCCGCCGCGCCTGTCTGACCTCAGTCACTCGGTATTGTCTTTACGCAGCAGCCATTTCCAGGGCATCAGCTATGCCGACTGGGCGCCCGGCAGCCCGACTTCCTTCCTGCCCAGCCACAGCGCCTACGATGCATTTCCCCAGGCTGTGTGGAAGCGCCTGATGAACCGCCACCTGCACAAACCGAGCAAGGCGATGCTCGGCTATGGCGAACTGCAAGGCGTACAGGCCCTGCGCACGGCGATCGCGCACTACGTGTTCGATGCTCGCGGGATCGACTGTTCTGCCGAGCAGGTAGTGATCGTGTCCGGGGCCCAGCAAGCGTTCAACCTGCTGGGCATGCTCCTGCTCAACCCCCAGGACCGGGTGTGGATGGAGGATCCGGGGCATATCGCCGCGCGCATCGCCCTGCAGGCCCAGGGTGGCCACGTGGTGCCCTTGCCCATCGACGACCAGGGCATCGACGTGCAGTACGGCCTGGCCAGTTGTCCCGACGCTCGCCTGGTGTTTACCACCCCCTCGCGCCAGCACCCTCTGGGGGTGACCATGAGCTACGCGCGGCGCCAGGAACTCATCGACTGGGCCGAGGAGCAGCAAAGCTGGATCATCGAAGATGACTGCGACAGTGAGTTTCGCTACCACGGCCGCCCCCTGCCCGCGCTCTATGCCATGGACCAGGGGGCACGGGTGATCTATGTCGGCACGTTCAGCAAGGTGTTGTTTCCCTCCCTGCGGCTGGGCTACGTGATTTTGCCCCAGGCCTTGATCGAGCCGTTTTGCACCCTGCGCGCGGTCATGGATCGCAGCCCGCCGACCCTGCTGCAGACAGTGACTGCCGATTTCATGGTCGAGGGCCACTTTCTCGGCCACATTCGCCGCATGCGCGCGCTGTACCAGGCCCGCCAGCAGGCGCTGGTCGAGCAATTGCAGCAACAGCTGGGGAGCTTTTTCCAGGTCACGCCCGTGGATGCCGGCATGCACCTGATCGCCTGGTTGCCCGTGCAGCTGGATGACCAGTTCATCGCCCGGGAGCTGACGTTGCGCCATATCTACACCTATGCCCTGAGCGACTACTGCATCGAGCACCGCCAGCCACCGGCGTTGCTGATCGGCTTTGCCAGCACCCCCGAGGACCAGGCGCAGCCGCGAGTCGCCGCACTCGCCCAGGCCCTGCACGACATGGGGTGCCTGCCCGCGGCAAGCTGAGGCCTGGCAAGTGGTCTTATGATTTAACCGATAATGGATCTATCGAGAGTTCCTGACTGGCGCGATAAAGGTTGCGCCGGTAGACCCGGTGTCTGAACCAGGAACCACTCGAATGAACAATAAGATCCAACAACGCTTCAGCGCCTTGCTCAGTCACAAGGCCGGCGCCGCCCAAGCGCCCGCAACACTGACCCCGGAACTGGCGCGCCAGTTGCTCGACCGCCTGGGCCAACTGCGCCTGTTTGCCCACGCCTATCCCCTGTTGACCAACCTCACCCACGGCCGTGTCACCCCCGCCGACCTCCTGGACTTTGCCTATCGCCACGAGCTGCAGGGCTTGAGCCTGCACCTGCTGGACGGTGAAGCCAACAGCCTGAGCCAGATGAGCGCCCCACAGTTGCAGGCGTTTGCAGACAAGGCCCGGGCCCTGGGCCTGGAAGTGCACCTGGAAATCAGCAGCACTCGCCAAGCCGATGTCGATCAAGTGGTCGCCATCGCCCGCGCCCTGGGCGTGCGCAACATCCGCGTGTACTCACGCTACGAAGGTTCACTGTCACAGGTCATGGACCTGATCGAAAACGACCTGCGCTACCTCGCGCAACAGGCCGATGCCCATGACCTGTACTTCGACTTCGAGCAACACGAGGAACTCAAGAGCGCCGAGATCGCCCAGTTGCTCAGCCGCCTCAACCACCCCCGACTGCATGCCCTGTTCGACTTCGGCAACATGATCAATGCCTGTGAACAGCCGCTGCAGGCCCTGCACAACCTCGCGCCGCACATTCGCCAGGTCCACCTCAAGGGCGTGCAAATCGTCCCTGAGCACAGTGGTTTTGGCCATTACGGCGTGCTGCAAGGCAGTGACGAAGACGACTTGCCCAGTGCCCGCATGCTGTTCGAGTTGCTGATGCTGGGCGAGTCCAGCCCCCAGGTGATCGCCTTCATCCTCGAGCAGGAAAACCACTACGTAGCCCCGGCGTTTCGCCAGACCAACGAGTCCGCCGACCCGTTCATTGCCTACCGGGAAATGAGTGATACGCCGTTGCCAGCGGGTTACTCGCTGGAACGCATGCTGGCCGATGAACACCGCTGGGCCAACAACCAGGTCGCTTACGTGCGCGGCCTGCTGGCCGAGTTGCGCACCCTGGCCGAATTGACCCTGGCCTCCTGCACACCCGCTTGAACCCGACGCGACACACTGACGACGCTTGGAGAATAACAATGACAACTCGTGACAAGGCCAAATGGCTCAGATTCCTGATCCTGATCCTCGGTGGCGGCACCATCTATAAACTGGCGAACCTCAAGGACGCCTTCTACATCCCCATGCAAGAATTCATGGGTTTGACCCACACTGAAATCGGCCTGCTGCTCAGCGCCAACGCGATCATTGCGACCGCGCTGTTTGTAGTCGGCGGAATGCTCGCCGACCGTTACGACACGCGCAAGCTGATTCCCCTGGGCTTGCTGGGTACCGGCGGCCTGGGCCTGTACCTCGCGACCTTCCCGCCCTTCAGCAACCTGTTGATTGTCTTCAGCCTGCTGGCGGTGTGTGCCGACTGCCTGTTCTGGCCGTCACTGCTCAAGGCCATCCGCAACCTGGGCGACGACAAGGAACAAGGACGCCTGTTCGGGCTGCTGGAAGGTGGCCGGGGCGTGGTCGATACCCTGGTGGCTTTTTCTGCGCTGGGGGTCTTCGTCGCCATGGGTTCGGGTGAAACGGGGCTGAAATCGGCGATCCTGTTCTACTCGGTGATCGACATCCTGGCCGGGACACTGACCTGGTTCCTGCTCAAGGGCGGCACCACGTCGACCACCGTGCAGGCAAAAAACGGCCTGTCGAACCTGTTGGAAGCCATCAAGGTCCCGGGGATCTGGCTGGTCAGCCTCAACGTGTTCATGGTCTATATCGTGTATTGCGGCCTGACCTACTTCATTCCCTACCTCAAGGACATGTACCAACTGCCGGTGGCGCTGGTCGGCGCCTACGGCATCATCAACCAGTACTGCCTGAAAATCCTTGGCGGACCTGCCGGTGGCTTCATTGCCGACAAGCAGTTCAAGAGCACCAGCCGCTACCTGAAATGGGCTTTCCTGGCGCTGTTGCCGTTGATGGGCGTGATCATGCTGATTCCGAAAAGCCCGAGTTACATCTACGCCGGCATGGCCGCCACCCTGTCTTTTGCGCTGATCGTGTTTTCCATGCGTGGGGTGTTCTGGGCGCCCATGGGCGAAGTCGGCATTCCCCAGCACATCACCGGCTCGGCCTTTGGCATCGGCTGCCTGATTGGTTACGCACCGGGCATGTTCGCCTACGTCATCTACGGCGCGATCCTCGACCACTTCCCGGGCGAGCAAGGCTACAACTATGTGTTCAGCCTGATGAGCCTGCTGGCCATTGTTGGCTTCCTGGTCTCCAGCCTGCTGTACCAGGCCGTGCGCAAGAACGCCCGAGCCACCGCCGGGGCTGACGTCGCGCCCGCCTGAACCTGCGGGTTACTGCTCTTCATTCACCGGCAAACATCGGCACCCGTCGCTCCAGCATGGCACGGGTGCCTTCGGCAACGTCAGCACTGACGATCCGCCATTCGTGCTCCCCTCCTTCGCGGCCCAAGGCCTGACAGATTTGTACAGCCAGGCCTTGGCGTACCGTTTCAGCGCCAGCAATGCGCAACGCGACACCCGTTAATCCCCAATCAACTTCGGATGGCGCTCAATCTGCAACTCCTGCGGAGCCAGGGCATTTGTAGCGGGTTTTTATGCGAGTGGTACGTACCATGTATTTACATACTATTTATACGAAATTCCACATTGCTGAAAACGGTGTTTATAAGATGGAATAATTGAGCGTTATCGCGCCTCATGGCTATTTTTGCCGTTAAAACCCGGCAGGATCGCTGTACCGCGCGGAAGACAGCTTCAGGAGGTGTGTGAATCGCCGATCTCGACAGTGGCTGCTGCACAAGCTCCCGACGCGGGCAGCAGGCGAATCTCCACGCGGCGGTTGGCCGCCCGTCCAGCCTCGGTCCGGTCACTGGCAAGCGGATGGTTCGCGCCGTTTCCCTGGACCGCCAGGCAACTGTCCGGGATATCGCCCAAGCGGCGCATCCAGCTACGCACGGCCGATGCCCGGGCTTGTGACAATTGCAGGTTGTGCTCGGCGCTGCCCGTGGTGTCGCTGTGCCCGGTGATCACGATCAGCCAGTCGGGCCGAGGTTTGAACACACCCAGGGCCTTGAGCAGTGAATCGTTCGCTTCGGGTTTGAGCTCAGCGCTACCGGCATCGAACAATCCGTGCAGATGCAATGGCTCCAGCCTGGGTTGTGCCGGATGGCTGTTGTTGGCCAGGTAATACCGGCCGTCACTGTCAGCCGCCAGGTGCCAGCCACTCTGCCAGGCCAACCCGCACGCAAGGAGGAGCGTGGCGACCAGGGCCAGTAGCCACGGCATGCGTCGAGTGCGACGGGTTTGCCAGCTTGTTAACGCCGGTGGCTGGGTCAGGATCACCACGGGCAAGCTGCGCGCCGGTTCCGGCAGGGGCATCCAGATCCCGTGCGGCGTCGGGCCGGGTAAATCGTTGCGCTGCAGGCGTTGCATCAGGTTATGCAGCTGCTGGCGCAGTGCCTGCAAGCTCACCAGAGGCGCCGGCACCTGGTGTTCCAGGCGTTGCGCGAGGCGCGCCAGTTGCCCATCCAGATCAACCAGTGCAGGCAAGTCTCGGGTATCGAGTACCAGACTGCGCAGCAATGGTGGCAACTGGCTGAACAGCCAGGCGAGAATATCCAGGCGGGCCGCCGCCATTGGCGGCTATAGGTTCAGCCACTGCTCTGAGAGCATCGCTAGCAGTTCGAGGCCTTGGCCCATGCCCTCCAGGCCATGGCGCTGGCTTCGGGCCAAGGCAAAGGCGGCGACGGTTTGCAGTTCCGCGCCGTTCTTTTGAAATAGCGCCAGGCACAACTGCTCGACCAGCGCCCAGTCCACATCGGGACGCGCCGGATGGTTGAGCTTGCCGAGTTCTTCGCGCAGCGCCAGGAACTCGGCAAAACCGCGCGGATCGTTGCCCACGCGCACATGCATTTCAAACAACCCGGTCATCGGAGGTCCTTATGGTTGGAGATATCACAGCAGCGACTGCTGGCGCTTCAAGTGGCGCACCAGCACCTTGCCTTCGGGGGCCAGGGTGGTGCCGAAGGTGACCCGCGCGCCTCCCTTGAGTTGCAGGTCAAGGGCATAGTCCAGATGGCCGGGCAACACTTGTGGCAACAGTTCAATGTTCAGCGCAGCCAGGCGCGGCTCGTACTTGAGCAGCGTAGCGGCCATGGTCCGTATCAGATCCTGTGCGGTGGCCGGCAGCCCCTGCAGGACCAGGCCCATGTCCGGCAGACCGTAGTCCGGCAGATGGGCCAGGGTGCCGGCGCGGCTGTTGAGGATGCGTTGCAGGTTGTCGAGTACTGACAGGGTCACCTGGTCCTCTTCGCTGACGCGCTGCAGGTCCAGTTCGCCAGTGAAGTTCTGCAGGAGTATTTCGTAGAGCGAAGGTGGGTTGGCCATGCCTCAGTCCTTCGCCAGTGGACGCAGGCTCAGCCGGTTGTCCGCCAGCTCGATGACCCGGGCTCGGTCCGGGTCCAGGTCGTCGCGACCCAGGACCAGGCGCCAGGTCGCAGCCTGTGTATCTGGCTCGCGAAATAGCGCGACCACCGCGACAAATTGCGCGTCTTTATCCAGCGCCACGCTCAATTGCGCGCCCTCCCCGGGCTTTACCACCAGAGCCTGTTCATGCAGCCGGTCGGCCTGCAGCGCGCCAGCCCCCTCGTCGACCAGGGCGGCGTAGGTCGTGCGGTCCAGCGCATCACGGCTACGCAACTGGTAGACGCGCACCAGGGTTGATGTCGCCAGCGCGTTCATTTCAGCCGCTGCGGTGTTGATCGACGCGCGAGCAGTGAAGTCCAACCGACTGCACGTCATCGCCGAAGATATCCTGGACCTGACGCCAGTCCTGGCGATAACGCACCGCCCGATCTGCCCTGTCCCCCTCGAACAGGCAGTTGTTGCCATTGGCCTGTTCCAGTGGCAGCGCCAGGAGCAGCGTGACCTGCTGGCAGGTTTCAGGCAGCAGACGGGCCAGTTCCAGGGCTGGTGGCAGACGATCGGCTTGCTGGCTATCGATCAGGGTGCCGTCAGGCATCCGTACGCACAGTTGAGTAGCCTTGAGCAGGCCCAGCTTCAGGGCCTGTGTGTCGAAAGCCACGGCTTGCACCCCCCATGGATGCACCCGCGACAAATGGGCAATGGCCTGGTTGGTGTGGGCTTCCCAGCGAGCCTGCTGCTGGAATTGCTGCGGGCACAACAGGGCTCCCGCATTCCACAGGGGGCGGTCGATATTCATCAAGATTCCCTACAAAGTGATCAGGCTTTCGCTTTCGGCATTTGCGAAACCAACGACAGGTTGACGTCCATGCCTTCCACCTGGAAATGCGGCACGGCGTACAGCTTGACGCGGAAGAACCCGGGGTTGTCCTCGATATCCTCGACTGTCACCTTCGCATCACGCAGGGGGTGCGAAGCCTGCAGGGCGTCGCCAGGGTCGGTCATTTCGGTCACGAGCCCGCCTATCCACTTGTTCAACTCCAATTCCAGCAAGCGCCGGTCTTTGGTGGTGCCAATGTTCTCGCGCTGGATCAGCTTCAGATGATGAGCAATGCGCGACAGCAGGAAGATGTACGGCAAGCGTGCATTGATCCGACTGTTGGCGGTGGCATCGGCGGTATCGTAGAGCGCCGGCTTCTGCGTCGAGTTGGCCGAGAAGAAGCAGGCGTAGTCGCGGTTCTTGTAGTACGACAGCGGAATGAAACCGAGGTTGGCGAACTCGAATTCACGGGTCTCGGGGATCATCACCTCCGATGGAATCTTCACCTGGTTACCTGTGCCCAGGTCGTACAGATGAATCGGCAGTTCGCTGACCGCCCCCCCAGACTGTGGGCCACGTATCTGCACACACCAGCCATTGGTGATGAAGCTCTTGACCATGTTGGCGGCGAAAGCAAACGCAGCGCTGGTCCACAGGTATTTGTCGTGATCCGGGCCCTTGACGCTCTCGACATAGTTGAAGCTGCGCACCGGCACGGTGTCCGGGCCATAGGGCAGACGGCCGAGTACCCGTGGCATGGTCAAGCCAATGTAGCGGGCATCGTCGCTGTCACGGAAGGCTTTCCATTTAATGTATTCGGCACGGTCGAAGTAGTTGCCGATGTCCTTGATGGCGGCCACCTGCTCCATCGACTCCTTGCCGAAGAACGCCGGGCCCACTGCACCAATGAACGGCATGTGCGCGGCAGCCGCGACCTTGGAGATATTGCGCAGAAGAGCGATGTCTTGCGGGCTGCGATCGAACTCGAAGTTGGAAATGGCCGCTGCAAACGGCTCGCCGCCCGGGGTGTCGTACTCCTGGGTGTAGGTCTGCACATAAAAACCGCTTTGCGCGACTTCGGGCGCATCGTCGAAATCCTGTACCAGGTGCTCCTTGCTGATATCCAGCAACTCGATACGTACGTTCTGACGGAAATCAGTCTGATCGACCAACGACTTCACTCCACGCCAGGTCGACTCGACTCGCTGGAAATCCGGATGGTGCATCACGGCATCCAGTTGCTGACTGATCTGCGCATCCAGCGCACCAATGTGCTCGTCGAGCAGGCTCTTATCCAGGCGCTCGACCTTCTGTGCCGACTGTTCTAGCAGTTTGAGGAACACGCTGACGGCGGCGGTCACTCGCTCGTCGGCAGAGGCCTCGGCCAATGCTTCACTGCTTTGAAAAGTTTCAATGCCGCCCAACTGCGCAACCGGGTTGAGGTTGATCTTGCTGAATAGGGCGCCATAGACGCCGCGACTTTCTTCGGTCAACACGTGTGCGCCGCGCGATTGCGCGTGGGGATGTTCTACAGGCATGGGATAAACTTCCTTTTAAAGGATCCGGGCGGAGTTAGCGATCGTCTTGCACAGCCAAGGCAGCCAGTTCGTTGCGAAGCTCATGACTTAACCCTTCATCCTTGAGTATGAGTTCGAGTTCGTAACGAAAGGTTGAGTTATCCAGCAGATTGGACTTTAGGTCGCGCAGGAGATTGCGCATCGCCAGCAGTGCACGCAGTTGCGGTATTTGCCGCGCTACCTGTTCAGGTTCAAAATCCTTGAGGTTACGTAACTTCAACTCGATAACTGTCTGCGAACCGTCTTGGGTCAAGGTGTTGGGCACTGCCATTTTCAGGTCAGGGGCGAACTCGGCGAGGACACTGTCGAAGTTGTTGCGATCAACGTTTATCTTGGTTCTTTGCGACAAGGGCCGCAGCTCCTGGCCGTTGCTGTAGTCGCCCATGACCATCAGCTTGAGCGGCAACTCGACTTTTTTCTGCGCCCCACCGGTGTGCAAGTCGAGCTTGATATTGATCCGTGCCTTGGGCACTTCGTTCTGAAAACTACTTGACGCCATACATCCTCCAGACAATAACGTAACAATCGATGTGATCTCGGCAACCGATCCACCGACCTCGTTAGGTAAATCCATTTATTCCGGCAACAAAACAAACAAAATAAACACCTGCAAGTTGTAATAGTGGATGACTGACAGAGGTATTTCCAGCCCCGAACATTAGAAAGAGAAAGTTCTTACGCATTTAAGGAAATAACCTACAACGCAAATTTTCTTGTTATGAAATCAAGTACGGCTCAATTAAAAAAACGGGAACATTGTTGCGCAAGCGCTGGATAACAGCCGCCTCGCGGTCTCCTGCATAAGCTCCAAGCCTTTATTTCTTATGGTTTTTTGCTGTTTTCCAGGATTTGCGCTCTACTTCGCTCGACAAAACCTGATCAGCCACTGTGGGGAGCCAACGTTGAACAAGGTCGATCGCTACCTCAAGGCCGGTACCCGGGAGAACACCCGGCGCAGTTACCGTGCCGCGGTGGAGCACTTCGAAGTGACCTGGGGCGGGTTCTTGCCGGCGACGGGCGACAGCATCGTGCGCTACCTGGCCGACTACGCCGATCAACTGGCGATCAGCACCTTGAAGCAACGCCTGGCCGCCCTCGCCCAATGGCACATCACCCAGGGGTTTCCCGACCCGACCAAGACGCCGACTGTACGGCAGATGATCAAGGGCATCCGCACCTTGCATCCGGCGCAGGAGAAGCAGGCGGCGCCCCTGTTGCTGCAACACCTGGAGCAGGCCATCGACTGGCTGGAACACCAGGCAACGCTGGCCGCCCAGCAGCACGACTGGCCCACCGTGCTGCGCTGTCGGCGGGATGCCGCGTTGGTGCTGATCGGATTCTGGCGGGGCTTTCGCGGCGATGAGCTGTCTCGCCTGCGGGTTGAACACACCGAGCTGCAAGCGGGGGTCGGGATCAGCTTCTACCTGCCCCACAGCAAAGGCGATCGCCAGCACCTGGGGACCCGCTTCCAGACCCCGGCCCTGAAAAAGCTCTGCCCGGTGCAGGCCTATGGCAATTGGATCACGGCCGCCGGCATTGCCTATGGGCCGGTGTTCCGGCGCCTGGACCGCTGGGGCAACCTGGCGCCGGACGGTTTGCACGCCAACAGCCTGATCCCCTTGCTGCGCCGCCTGTTTCGCCGAGCCGGGGTGCCCGCCGAGCTGTACACCAGCCACTCCCTGCGCCGCGGCTTTGCCACCTGGGCGACCGCCAATGGCTGGGATATCAAGTCCCTGATGAGCTATGTCGGCTGGAAAGACGTCAAGTCGGCGATGCGTTATGTCGACGCTTCCCACAGTTTTGGCGGGCTGGCGGAAAAACCGCTGGTGGCGGGCATCACCCCGCTTTCCCTCGAATGATCCACCGCCCCGCACGACCTGTCGTCAACCGATCTCAGCCAGCGCCTGGGCGCTTGCGCCTTCGGCCAGCAGCTTTTTCGCCCGGATGAACTGCTTGGGACTGTTGATGCAGTCCGCTGCGAGGATCCGCTCATCCTTGATGTACCAGACCACGCGCGCGCGCCCTGCGGCATCGTCCTGGACTACCACACGCTGGTAGCCACGGTTCAACCCGGCGATCTGCAACCGGCAGTCGTACTGGTCGGACCAGAACCACGGCAGCGCCGAGTAGGGTTTGCGCAGGCCGCACAGGCTGGCGGCTGCACTCCTGGCCTGCTCCGTGGCGTTGGGCACGGACTCCAGGCGTAGCGAGTAACCGAGCAGCCCATTGGGATGAAACGCACAGTCGCCCGCCGCCACGATGTTGGGGTCCGATGTGCGCGCGCAATTATCCACCAGGATTCCGTCGCCGACCGCCAGCCCCGCATCGCGGGCCAGTTCCAGGTTGGGCTGGACGCCAATGCCGATGAGCACCAGGTCGGCCGCCAACAAACAGCCATCGCTGCACAGCACTTGCTCGACCCGTCGGCCCCCGCGCAGTTCCACTGGACGGACATGGGTGCGGATGTCCACGCCTTGGGCGGCGTGCAGTCGCGCAAAGTAGGCAGAGACCTCGGCAGCCGACACCCGCTCCAGCACACGGGCGCCCTGCACAAGCAGCGTGACCTGCAGGCCCAACTGGCGCAGGGCCGCGGCAGCCTCCAGGCCAATGTAGCCGCCACCGACAATCACCACATGCCTGCCCGCTCGTGCCTGGGCACGAATGCCCAGCGCATCCGCCGCCGTGCGCAGGTAGTGCACGCCTGCCAGAGCATGGCCAGGCAGTTGCAATTTGCGCACACGCGCGCCGGTGCACAGGGCCAGCTTGTCGTAACCCAGGCGCCGACCATCGTCGAGGACGACATGCTGCTGCACCCGGTCGATCTCCCGTACCCGTGCTCCCGGCATGAGGCTGATGCCCGACTTCTCATAGGCCTCGGGACTGTAGATGGGCGCCGGCCCGGACTCGGCGCCTTGCAGCGCGGACTTCGACAAGGGGGGACGCTGGTAAGGCAACGTCGACTCCTCACCGACCAACTGAATGGGACCGGTCCAGCCTTCGCGCCGCAGGCTGATCGCCAACTGTGCACCGGCGTGGCTGGCTCCCACCACCACACAGGTTCCGTCCAGCCGGCTCATGCCGGGTACGCCAGCGCAGGCAAGCGTTGCAGCCACGGCTGTGCCTGCTCCAGTTGGGCCGCCACTTGCAGCAGCAGCGCCTCGTTGCCGAACGCCGCGATGAACTGCACCCCCAGGGGCAACCCCTGCTCGGTCCAGAACAACGGCACACTGATTGCCGGAGTTCCGGTGAGGTTGGCCAACTGGGTAAAGGGCACAAAGGCCAGGTTCTGCCGGGACAGTTCGCCCAGTTGCTTTTCCATCATGCCCAGGCGCGCCAGCACCGCCAGTGCGCCGCTGGTGAGCAACAGTTGCAGCAGGCGCTCCTCGGCGCGCGGCATCTGCACCGCCTGGTGCGTCAACGGTGGACTGGCGAGTGTCGGCGTCAGGAACAGGTCATACCGCTGATGGAATGCCCCCAAGGCACGGGCGAAGTGATTCCAGCGCCGATGGCGCCCGACATAGTCACCGGCGCTGCTGGCGTTGCCGAGGGTTTCGAGCACGCGCGTGGTCAATTCGAAGTCGCGGCTGCGGGCACCCTGCGCGCGGGCCTGGGCCAGCGTTGCCGCAACTTGACCTCCATACATCTCCAGATAACAGCGCGCCAGTTCGTGGCCGTCGTACAGCGGCCGGTCTTCGCACACCTCATGCCCCAGGGCACTGAGCAGCCGGGCGCTGTGCTGCACCGCAGCGACAGCGTCCGGATGCACTTCGGTGCCCAGCGGCGACTGGCAACTGAAAGCAATACGCAAGCGCCCGAGATCGCGCTGCATCAGCGTGCAGAACGGTTCCTGTGGCGCGGCGATCACAAAGGGCTCGCCGCAACCGGGACCGGCCAGTACATCCAGGGCCAGGGCCGAATCACGCACACTGCGCGACACCACCAGGTCACTGGACGCGCCCTCCCACACTTCACCCGTCGCCGGCCCGCAGGGTACCCGGCCGCGTGATGGACGCAGGCCGAGCAGACCACAACAGGCTGCCGGAATCCGGATCGAACCACCGCCATCATTGGCCCCGGCCATGGGCACGATACCCGCTGCGACGGCAGCGGCCGAGCCACCGCTGGAGCCGCCCGGGGTGCGCGTCAGGTCCCAAGGATTTCGGGTCAGGCCAAAAGCCCGGGAATCGGTACTGGCCTTGAGGGCCAGTTCCGGGGTGCTGGTCTTGCCGAGGATCACCGCGCCAGCGTCCAGCAGGCGCTGGACCACCGTTGAATGCTCGGTTGCCGGTGTGTGGCGCAAGCCCTGGCTACCGTTGGACGTGGGCAAGCCAGCGTAGTCCTGGATCGCATCCTTGATCAGCACCGGCACCCCTGCCAGCGGGCCGCTCAGAGGGTCTTCCAAGCGCTTGCGTGCCTGCGCCAGCATGGGCAGGTTGACGGCGTTGAGCAGCGGATTGAGGCGTTGCAACTGCCCGTCGGCAAGGTCCAGCAACTCGCCGGGACTGACGTCGCCACGCCTGACCAGCTCGGCCAGCGCAGTGGCATCGCACTGCAGGTACTCGTGCACGCTGAGGCTCATCGGGTTTCCTTAATACAGATTCTTCAGGTCGTGTTTGACCACCGCATCCACCAACAGCGTAGTGGCCTTGCCCAACAACCCCCTGCCGTTCATGTGCTCGGACAGCATCTTGGGGAACGACGGCAGGTCGCTGTCACGCAGGTGGGTTTCGCTACGCCACAACCCGGCCGCCACCAGTTCGGGGCACGGCACGAAGCGCCAGCGCTCGACCTCCAGCACAATCGCCACCACCGGCACCTTGCCGTTGATTGCCAGCGGCGCCAGCAGCGACTGGTCGGCGCTCAACCAGGATTTACCGGTGACCGACAACTGGCTGCCGCCACCGGGAATGATGAACGACACGGTCACTGTGGGCGCCGACAGGATGTTGATCAGCGTACAGGCCACCTTGTTGCCGGGCCGCTCGGGGATCAACAGGGTCCGGTCGTCCAGCGCCAGGACAAAGCCGTCGGGATCGCCACGGGGGGAAATTTCCGTGGCGCCCGCGGCGTTGCGCGTCAGCATCAACAGGTAGGGCGAGGCTGCGATGAACCCCAGGGCCTCAGCGGACAGTTGCCCGCCCCCCTCGGCCTCGCACAACGGCAGCGCTGGTGCGCGCGGAGTCCAGAACTGCGCCCGCACCTTGGCCCGCGAACAATGCAGGAACAACGCATCGGCCCGGAACGCCAGGACGCGGGCACCGCCAGTGCCGCGCACCACGCAACGACCATTGGCGCGCAAGGCAAATCCGATGCCGGGCATGGTGAAGTACAGACTGCACCCCAGGCCCTGCTCCAGCGCTGCCGGCACGCTCCGCTCGGCAGGCCAGGCCAGGTCGATGGACTCGCCTTCGGCGCGCAGCACCGGGATGTCACGCAGGTTGAAGAAGGCAATATCCAGGCTCGGATCGCTGAACCCCACGGCACACACGGATGAGTGCTGGATGATCGTCAGGCAGTAATCGTCGATCTGCGATTGCAGGCGCTTTTTCATCATTGCCGGCGGTTCTGCAATCAGTTTGCGCAGGCTTTTAACCGAGTCGATCGAGTGGGCGGGCATCGGCAACTTCCTTGAGGTCGCATGGGATATGGCAACGATCCTAGGCCGTTGCCATACCCACAACCATGGCGCCCGGGATCAACTCCATGGCGTTGGGTTGCAATCTCGCACCCAGGTCCCGCTCGCTGGAAAAGTTGACACCGAACGCCCGACGAATGAATCACCACGCCATGCCTGTGTCCCGCGGTGCTTCCTAGAATCGCTGACCCTTTGCCCGCCACAGGATCCAGCCGTGACCTTACGTGACCTTAGCGACATCGAGGCCTTCGAGCGCACGCCCTTGCTCGACGCCGACCTACCCCCCAGTACCTACCAGATGCTCCTGCGTAGCGCAGACTTGCACGCCGATCGCCCCGCGCTGTCATTTTTTGCCGACATGCAGCACCTGCGCTCGCCCCGCACCTGGACCTACCGCCAGTTGCTGGCGCAGATCCACCGAGTGGCCAACGCCTTGCACAGTCGCGGCTACGGTGCGCACGACGTGCTGGCCTACGTGTTGCCGAACCTGCCCCAGACCCACTTCGTACTCTGGGGTGGCGAAGCCAATGGCATCGTTCTGGCGGTCAATCCTCAGCTCAGTGCCGAAGCCATCAGCCAGTTGCTACAGGCGGCGAACGCCAAGGTGGTGGTGACCCTGGCGCCCGCGCCCGGCACTGAACTGGGGCACAAGGTCGCGCAGGCCGTGGCGCTGACGCGCGGAGTCGAGTTGCTGGTCAGGGTCGCGCTGGACGAGACCGCAGCGCCCACAACCGCCCCGCCGGCGCTGCGCAACGCCATGGGGCAGACGGTCGAAGTGACGAGCTTTGAGGACTTTGTCCAAGGGCATAACGAAGAGCGACTGAACAGCCTGCGCGCCTTCGATTCGCACGCAGTGTCCTCGTACTTTTGCACGGGAGGCACCACTGGCTTGCCGAAAATCGCCGTGCGCGAACACCTCAATGAAGTATTCGACGCCTACGCCATGATGCGCATGCTCGGCGATGCCATCGGCCCGGGCAAAACCCTGTTCTGCGGCTTGCCGTTGTTTCACGCCAACGGCCAGTTGGTGACCGGCCTGGCGCCGTGGTCGGTAGGTGCGCACGTGGTGCTAGGGACCCCTGAGGGTTATCGCGGCGCCGGCGTGCTCGCGGGGTTCTGGGAGATCGTCGAGCACTACCGGATCAATTTTTTCAGTGGCGTGCCGACTATCTACTCGGCGTTGCTGCAACAACCCTGCAGCGGGCGAGACATCAGCTCGCTGCAGCTGGCCATGTGTGGCGCGGCACCCATGCCGGTGGAGCTGTTCCGGCGCTTCGAATCCGCCACCGGGATCCGCATCCTCGAAGGTTATGGCCTGACCGAAGGGGCATGCGCCAGCAGCCTCAACCCACCCGCCGGCGAGTCTCGCATCGGTTCCATCGGCCTGCGCTTGCCTTACCAGCAGATGGCGGTGCTGCAACTGGACGCAGCGGGCAACTACCAGCGCCATTGCCTGCCGGGCGAGGTCGGGGTGATTGCCATCAGTGGCCCCAACGTTTTTCGCGGTTATCTGCAGGCCGAGCACAACCAGGGCGTCTGGCTGACCCTGGGGGACGGGCAGCACTGGTTCAATACCGGTGACCTGGGACGCCAGGACGCAGAGGGCTACTTCTGGCTGACCGGGCGCAAAAAGGAGTTGATCATCCGCGGTGGGCACAACATCGACCCGCAGGTGATCGAGGAACCCTTGTATCGCCACCCCGACGTCGAGATGGCCGCCGCCGTCGGCCGCCCGGACCTGCATGCCGGTGAACTGCCGGTGGCCTACGTCAAGCTGCGCGCGGGCAGCACGGTGACCAGCGCACAACTGCTCGAGTACCTGGCACAGGTCATCGCCGAGCCCGCGGCAATGCCCAAGCGCCTGCAACTGCTCGATGACATGCCACTGACCGCCATCGGCAAACTGTTCAAGCCAACCCTGGTGATGGGTGAAATCGCCGATGTACTACAGGCCACCGCGCTGGCCCAAGGTGTGTCGCTCAACGCCGTGGATGTGCGCCAGCACCCCGTGCACGGCTACCTGGCGACCCTTGCCCTGGAGCAGCACAGTCCGGCATTCGAACAACTGCTGCGACGCTTCGCGTTTGCCTGTGAAATCGCCCGGGGCTGACCCCAGGCGCTCCCCTACCCCCATTGCAAGGAGCTGCAAGATGCCCAGAATCCAGGTCACCGAATTGAACGGCGAAGTCCAGTGGATTGACGCCGACGAGGGGGTCACCCTGATGGAGGCGCTGAAACACGCCGGTTGTGACGAGATCGAGGCCATCTGCGGTGGCGCCTGTTCCTGCTCGACCTGCCACGTCTATGTCCTTGCAGGCGGTTTTGCCGCCTTGGGTGGGCGTAACGAGGGCGAACAATTGCTGGTAGAGGAATCCGTGCACTACCAGGACAACTCGCGGCTGTCGTGCCAGGTGGTGCTGACGGCGGCCATGGACAACCTGCATGTTGCGGTAGCGCCCATGGAGGGATAGTGCGCCATGGTGGCTTTGTGCTTGAGCCTCGCGTTACATTGCCTGTCGAACCCCCTCAGCAGAGTGTCTCGACAGATGCCCAAAGCCACCAGTGTTTCGGCCGTTGCAGTCCTGGACCTGCATGACCTGCTGCTGGCGCTGGAACTGGTCACCCCGGCGCAGATGGCCAGCGCCGGGCTCGATCGGCAAACGCTGATCGACAGCCGCCCCAGCGCCCTGCCGATCCAGGAGCAGCGCCTCGACGAGGGCTGCTTGCTGGCCCTGTGGCAGATGGCAACCCGCGACCTGCCCATGCCGGAGATTGGCCTGGTGGTCGGGCAAACCTTCAACCCGGCCACCCAGGGCGTGTTGGCCAGTTGGCTGTTCCAGTGCACCCGACTGGGTGAGGCCTTGCAGATCTTCCAGACCCACATTGCCCTGATGAATCCCTCGGAGAGCTGGACCTGCAGCGAAACCCACGAACATCTGCTGCTGGAGTTCTCCTTCGCCCCCGGCAAGCCTTACCCGCAAGCCGCAACCGAACGCAGCATGAGCGCGTTGCTCAGGTGGAGCCAGGAAATGACCGGCGAACCCCTGGTCCCCAGCGCCTGCGAATTCAGCTACCCGCGCCCGGCCTACCATGAGCACTACTCGCCGATCTTCGGCCATCAGTTGCAGTTCGATGCCCCGCGCAACTGCCTGTACCTGCCCCGCGCGATTCTGCAGACCCCGATCCGCAGTGCCAACAGCTACCTCAAGCAGATTCTCGAGGAGCGGGCGCTGCACACCTTCGGCCAACTCGCCACCCGCGATCCGCTGCTGGACAAGGTGCGCCAGTTGATCCAGGCCAACCTGCAGCACGGGGTGGGCATCGAGCAGGTGTGCAGCGCGCTGCATGTCAGCCGCCCGACCCTGTATCGCCGCCTCAAGCAGCACGGCACCAGCTTCACCGAGTTGGTGGGCGCGGTACGCAAGGACCTCGCTTACCGCCAGATTCAGCAGGGTTTGCCGGTGGCAGTGGTCAGTGACGGCCTGGGCTTCAAGGATGTCAGCACCTTCCATCGCGCCTTCAAGCGCTGGTTCAATCGCTCGCCAGGAGAATGTCGCCCGCACGCCGGTTCAAGAAGCCTGGGTCTGCCCCGCCAGCAGGACTTCGAAGAACGATGAAATCAGCCGGCTGGAGCGTCGCTCCGCCAGGCAATAGAGGTAGGTCTCGGTGTACAGCGGGTCGCCTTCCAGGCGGATCGCGCGGATCCGTGGGTCGGCAATGAACTCGGCTTCGGACACCGCCCCCAGGCCAATTCCGCGGACCACGGCTTCGCGCAGGGCTTCACGGCTGCCGATCTCCATGGCGATTCGCGGCACCACGCCCGCGGCCAGCAGCGCCGCGTCGAGGACCGCGCGGGTGGTGGAACCGGGCTCGCGTTGCAGCAGCGCCTGGCCCTCCAGTTCTTCGAGACGCACCGAGCCGCGAGCAGCCAGGGTATGGGCATGGTGGGCGAACAGGATGATCGCGTGGCGCGCGTAATGCACGGCACACAGCGCCGGATCGTCGTGCCGCCCGGCCAGCACCGCGATGTCGGTCACGTAGCGTTCGAGATCGGCCAGGACCTCTGCCGAGTTGCCGACCCGGATCGACACATCGATCCGGGGATGACGCTGCAGATAGTGGTCGACCATCTCGATCACATGAAACGGCCCCACCGCCCCCAACCGCAACTCGCCGCTGTCGAGCCGGCCGGAATCGCGCAGCAGGTTGTGCGCGTCCAGGTCCAGGGCCGCCATCGCCTGGGCGATCGGCAGCAGTTGCCGGCCGACATCCGACAACTCGATGCGCCGCCCACGGCGGTGAAACAGCTCCAGGTTGTATTGCCGTTCCATAGTTTGCACCTGGGTGGTCAGGGTCGGCTGGCTGAGGCCGATCGCCCGTGCCCCGGCACTGAAACTGCCGTGGCGGGCCACGGCGAGGAACGCTCGCATCTTTGCGCTGGACATCCATAGACTCCATCAATAGTTAACTGCCTGAAGCCATATTGAATTGATCGAATGACTGTCACGTGACACTTCTAGCCTGAGGCAACTCCAAACCACTCCCTGGATTGCCATGAAACCTCTTCGCTCATTCCTGCGTGTTGCCAGCATCGCCCTCGCCCTGACCGCCGCCGGCCTGGCCAGCGCCAAAGACCAACTGACCATTGGCCTGATCCCGTCCGAAGACTCGCAGGCGATGATCGAAGCCAGCAAACAGGTGCTCGATACCCTGCAAACCCGGTTGGGCATGCCGGTGGTGCCCTTTGTCGCGACCGACTACAACGGCATCATCGAAGCGCTGCGCGCCGGCAAGCTCGACGTCGCGTACCTGGGGCCATTCTCCTACGTCCTCGCCACCTCGGTGGCCGAGGTCGAAGCCTTCGCGGTCGCCGTCACCCGCAAAACCGGGCAAAGCGCTTACAAGAGCGTGATTGTCGCGCGCAAGGACAGCGGCATCCGCGAGCTGGCCGACCTCAAGGGCCGTACCTTCGCCTTTGTCGACCCCAGCTCGGCGTCCGGCCACCTGTTCCCCAAGGCCGGCCTGGAGCAAGCCGGGTTCGTCCCGGCGCAGCTGTTTTCCCGGGTGATTTTCTCCGGCTCCCACGATGCCAGCATCCTCGCCGTGGAAAACCACAAGGTGGATGCCGCTGCGGTAGCCGACCGGATTTTTGCCAGCGCGGTGAGCAAGGGCCTGGTCAAGCAGGACGAATTCCAGGTGGTCTGGAGTTCGCGGCCGATTCCCGAGTCGCCGATGGTCTGGCGCAAGGACCTGGACCCGGCCCTGCAACAGAAGGTCGCCAGTGCCCTGGCCTCGATCAAGGATGTGCCGTGGGGTGACCAGGGCGTGCTCGACGGCTTCCAGCCCACCAGCGACGCCGCCTACGACGTGGTTCGCGACACCGCCAAGGTGCTCGATCTGGATTTGCGGAGCATGAAATGATCAGCATCCGCCAATTGACCAAGCACTACGGGAGCAACCCGGTGCTGCGCGGTATCGACCTGGACGTCGGCCAAGGCGAGTTCGTGGTGATCCTGGGGCAATCCGGCGCCGGCAAATCGACCTTGCTGCGCTGCATCAACCGCCTGGTCCAGGCCGACTCCGGCACCCTGCAGGTGGCCGGCATCGATGCCCGCTCCTGCCGCGATCCACGGACGCTGCGCCGCCAGGTGGCGATGATCTTCCAGCACCACAACGTGGTACCGCGCCTGAGCGTGCTGAAGAATGTCCTGACCGGGCGCCTGGGCGCCGTGTCCACCTTCAGCTCGGTGCTGCAGCTGTTTCGCCGGGCGGATGTTGCCCTTGCCAGGCAATGCCTGCAACGGGTGGAGCTGGAGCACAAGGCCGGCGAGCGCACCGACGCCCTCTCCGGCGGGCAGATGCAACGGGTCGGCATCGCCCGCGCCCTGGCCCAGTGTCCCCAGGTGATCCTGGCGGACGAACCGGTGGCCAGCCTCGACCCCAAGACCGCACGCCTGGTGTTGCAGTACCTGCGCGATGCATCGCGGGAACTGGGGATCACCGTGCTGTGCAACCTGCACCAGGTCGACTACGCCCGTGAGTTTGGCGACCGGATTGTTGGCCTGGCCCACGGCCGCCTGGTGTTCGACGGCCACCCGGCGAGCATGGGCGAGGCTGACCTGCAACGCATCTACCCTGGCCAGGAACCAGCACCTGAAGTGCCACCGACGACCAGCGCGCTGGCGCTGGTGCCGTGCAGCGAACCGAGGGCTTGAGCATGCAACCGAACAACTACCTGTGGACCGTCGACCGGCCGCGCAGCGCGCGGAGCTGGCTGACTACCGCGGCGCTGGTGCTGGCGGTGGTGCTGACCCTGCATTGGAGCGCCGAGGGCGCGCAGCTCAGCGTCGCGGAACTGGCCGGCGGCCTGCCGCAAATCGGCGACTTCCTCGCCCGTACCATGCCACCCGACCTGAGCATTCTCCCGCGTTTGCTGGCACCGGCCATCGAAACCCTGCAGATCGCGATCTGGGGCACCCTGCTCGGCGTGCTGCTGGCGATTCCGTTGTCGTTCCTGGCGGCGCGCAACCTCAGTCGCAACCGCCTGGTATTCCACGCCACGCGACAGTTTCTCAACGTCACCCGCAGCATCAACGAACTGATCCTCGCCCTGATCTTTGTCTCGGCGGTGGGTTTGGGGCCCTTTCCCGGTGTGCTGGCGTTGGCGCTGCATGGCATGGGCATGCTCGGCAAGTTCTTCGCCGAAAGCATCGAGGAAATCGACCAGGGTCCCATCGAGGCCCTGCAGGCCACCGGGGCACGGCCGTTGCAGGTGATTGTGTTTGGCGTCCTGCCGCAGGTGATTACCGCCTGGATCGCAGTGATCCTCTACCGCTTCGAGGTCAACCTGCGCTCGGCCACCGTGCTCGGCATGGTCGGCGCCGGCGGCCTGGGGTTCGAGCTGGTAAGCAGCCTGAAGCTGTTCAAGTACGAACAAACCGCCACCTGCATCATCGTCATTACCTTGATGGTGGTCATCGCCGACGCGGTGTCCGGCAGGCTGCGCAATGCGATCCAGCGCGGTTCCAACCATTAAACCGCGCTAGCCGCACCTTCGGCTGCCGGCTGTTATCGGTCCAGCCGATTCAAACCTGCGATTTATCGATTTGAGCTGTTGGCGAGTGCCCCTGAGTATGGGGCCACTTCGCCAACAACAATAAGGAACTCCCTGATGACCGCCCGATTCCACAACCCGGTAGACACTCGTTTCGGCTGGGGCAGCCTGCAACAGTTGGCCGCGATTACCGAACAGCACAAGGTCGCCCTGGTGACATTCCCCGAAGCGCGCGGGCTGGGCCTGGTGGCGCGGATCGAAGAGCTGCTGGGCGATCGCCTGGTCTACGTGATCGAAGACGTGCAGCCCAATCCCGACGTGGCGCACCTGCGCGACACCTATGAACGCTTCTGGGCCGAAGCCGGCGACTGTGCCATGGTCATCGCCGTGGGCGGAGGCAGCGCCATCGACACCGCCAAGGCGCTGATTGTCGGTACCGAATCGGGGAGCTTCGACGAGTTGCTGACCCTGCTGGCAACCGGCAAGCCCTTTGTCCCGGCCCGCATCAAATTGCTGATTGCCGCACCTACCACCGCCGGCACCGGCAGCGAAGTCACGCCCTGGGCGACCATCTGGGACAGCGCCAGCCTGAAGAAATACTCGCTGCACCTGGACTGCACCTGGCCCAAAGTGGCGATCATCGACCCGCAACTGATGTTGACGGTGCCAGCCAGCGTCACCGTCTCCACCGGCCTGGACGCCTTGTCCCATGCCCTGGAGGCAATCTGGAACGTCAACGCCAACCCGATTTCCGACACCTTCGCCGTGGCGGCCATCGAGGACATCCTCGAATGCCTGCCTCGGTTGCTGCGCGACCTGTCCAGCCAGGAACTGCGCTCGCGCATGGCCCTGGCCGCCCTCAAGGCGGGCATGGCGTTCTCCAACACCAAGACCGCACTGGCCCACTCCATTTCCTATGAAATGACCCTGCGCCACGGTCTGCCCCATGGCATCGCCTGCTCCTTCACCCTGCCCCTGGTGCTGGGCCTGGCTTGGGGTCACGACCAGGAGCGCGACCAGACCCTGCAGCGGGTTTTCGGCACCGATTTGGCCAAGGCCCAGGCCCAGTTGCGCGACCTGTTGCACAGCGTGGGCGTGAAGACCGAGTTTGCCGACTACGGCGTCACCGCCCAGGACGCCGAGGCCATCATCCAGTTCGCCCTGCAGGGCGCGCGCGGCAAGAACTTCATCGGTTGCCAAGCGGCCTAGATCCAGCTTTTACCTCAACACGCACTGCCTGCGGCGCCACCGGCCGCGGCGATTTCCTGCGGCACCGGTAAATCGGTGTCACCCTCGGGCGATGGCTCGGGGGGCGAACAATAATAAGGAAAAGATCATGAATCGTGCCCAAACCCTGCCTGGTATCGCTACCCACACGGCCTCGTTCCGCGTCGCCCAGTGGCGTATGTTGCTGGCGGCGATGTTCTGTTACCTGTTTTTCTACACCGGCCGGCAAACCTTCGGTTTTGCCATTCCAGGGATCCAGGCCGAGTTTGGCCTGAGCAAGGAAACCCTCGGTTGGGTGTCGGCCGCCATGCTCTGGGCCTACGCCATCGGCCAGGCCATCAATGGCAACCTTGCCGACAAGTTCGGTGGCCGGCGAATCATGACCCTGGGCGCCGTGCTGTCCTGCGGCGCCAACTGGGTGACCAGCTTCTCTGCCGGGTTTGCCAGCCTGATCCTGCCCTGGGGCATCAACGGTTACTTCCAGGCATTGGGCTGGGCGCCGGGCAGCCGGCTGATCTCCAACTGGTGGAGCGCTGGCGAGCGCGGCAAGGTCTACGGCTTTTATGTGTTTGCCGCCGGGTGCGCCTCAGTGCTGTCCTACGTGACCTCGATCGTGGTGCTGGAGGTGCTGCAACTGGAGTGGCGCTGGATCTTCCGTCTGCCGGTGTTGCTGATGCTGGCCGGCGGTATCCTGTTCTACCTGATTGCCCGTGAACGCCCGCAAGACCTGGGCTTCGAACCGCTGGCCGACACCGGTGTGGCCAATGCCGCCGACAAACAGCATGAGGTGGCGCAAGGCGAGGTCGAAACTTCCGCGCAGCGCTACAAGGCAGTCCTGAAAAATGCCCGGCTGATCATCGCCGCGGTATCCCTGGGCTTCCAGAACGCCGCCCGCTACGGCCTGATCGTCTGGGTGCCGGTGCATTTTCTCGGTGCCGACTGGAAAAGTGGCGACAGCCTGGTGGATCCGAAGTGGATCACCGTGGCCCTGCCCGTGGGCATGGCGATCGGCGCGCTGACCAATGGCTGGGTGTCGGACAAGCTGTTCGGCTCCAAGCGTTACCTGGCGATCATGCTCTACATGTTCCTCGGCGCGGCGACCAGCCTGTGGATGTGGAGCCTGCCGCCCCACAGCATGATCGGCCTGGTGGCGCTGTTCCTCTGCGGGTTCTTCGTCTATGGCCCGGCCTCCAGCTTCTGGGCGCTGTGCCCGGATCTGGTCGGCGCCAAGCGGGCGGGCACGGCCACTGGGGTGATGAACTTCTCCTCCTATCTGTTCGCTGGCCTGGCGGAACCCCTGATCGGCAGTATGCTCGACAGTACCGGCAATACCTCGCTGATCTTCATCGTGGTGACCTCGGCCTGCCTGTGCAGTGCGCTGGTCGCGCTGTTCATCAGGCGTTGATGGCTCGGCACCCCGTTTCGACTCACAGGCAGGCGCACTCATGTACCAGTACCACAAGTGGCTCCGTTCCTTTCACGCCGTGGCCAAGACCGGCAGCTTCACCCTGGCGGCCGAATACCTGTGCATCGGCCAGCCAACGGTCAGCGAGCAGGTCAACGCCCTGGAGAAAAAGTTCTCGGTGGAACTGTTCCACCGCCGTGGTCGCTTTATCGACATGAGTTCCGCCGGGCACCAGCTCTACGGGATTACCCAGGGCCTGTTCGGCCAGGAGGACGAAGCCGTGCAACTACTGCACAGTTTCAAGCAACGCAAGACCGGCATGTTGCGCCTGGGGGCGGTTTCGCCGCCTATCGCGATGAACCTGACCTATGAACTGATGCAGCAGCATCCGGACATCGAGCTGGAAACCTCTTTCAGCCCGGAAAAGGAGACCCTGGCGCGACTGTTCAACTTCGACATCGACGTGGCGATCCTCGCTCTGTCCGAGTTCGACCAGCGTTTCGACACCCAGCTGTACCGGCGCTACCCGATCATCGCGGTGGTCCGTGACGACCATCCCTGGGCGCAGCAGGAACAGGTGCATGTCGAGCAGATCAGTGCCGAGAAATGGGTGCTGCGCGAGAAGAGTTCGCGGACCCGGCAACTGGTGGAGGAAAGCTGCACGCGGTTGAACGTCGAACTCAACTGCGTGATGCAATTGAACAGCCGCGAAGCCATTGTCCACGCCATCGCCAAGGGCATCGGCATTGGTTTTGTCTCGGCTGTCGAGTACGCCCAGACCCCGGGCACCAAACCCATCACCTTCGTCGATCACCCGTTCGCCATCGATTACCACCTGTGCTGCCTGGGCATCCGCCGCAACCGGCCAATGATCGCCGAGCTGTTCGACTCAAGCCCGATACCGACCACCTGACAACACTGTACCCAATGACCTTTGCGCCCTACTTCCTTGCACGAAGGACGGCCGCCCCCTACCCACACACTGGAGATCTACCATGCACTATCAACAACCGAGCCAACTGCAAGCCGTGGTCCTGGACTGGGCCGGCACCGTCGTCGACTTCGGCTCCTTTGCCCCCACGCAGATTTTCGTCGAAGCCTTTGCCGAGTTCGGCGTTGCCGTGTCCCTGGAAGAGGCCCGTGGCCCGATGGGCATGGGCAAGTGGGACCACATCCGCACGCTGTGCAATCAACCGCAGATTGCCGAACGTTACCGTGCCGTGTTCGACCGCCTGCCGACCGATGCAGACGTCACTGCACTCTATGAACGGTTTATGCCGCTGCAGATCGACAAAATCGCCCTGCACTCAGCCCTGATCCCAGGCGCCCTGGAGGCCATCGCCGTGCTACGCGAGCAGGGCCTGAAAATCGGATCCTGCTCCGGCTATCCGGCGGTGGTGATGGCCAAGGTGGTAGAGCTGGCCCGGGCCAACGGTTACGTCGCCGACCATGTGGTAGCCACCGACGAAGTGCCCAACGGCCGTCCATACCCGGCCCAGGCCCTGGCTAACGTGATCGCCCTGGGAATCAGCGACGTCGCCGCATGCGTCAAGGTCGACGACACCTGGCCGGGCATCCTCGAAGGCCGCAGCGCCGGCATGTGGACAGTCGCCCTGACCTGCTCCGGCAACGCCCTGGGCTTGACCTACGATCAGTTCCAGGCACTGAGCCCCGAGCAACTGGCCGAAGCACACGCCCGCATCAGCCAAACCTTCGAAGGCGCCCGCCCGCACTATCTGATCGACACCATTGCCGAGTTGCCGGCAGTGATCGAGCAGATCAACGCCCGCCTGGCACGGGGTGAAACGCCGCAAGGCGCGTGAGGCACGCAAACCCGCAACTTGCAGCGTATCGGGTGGCGGGTTGCCCCGGTACGCTGTCACCCCATCGGTGTTTTTCTATGTTCCGATCCACGCATTATCGATCCTCGCGTGTGTGCCACAGGCGTAGCAGATAGAGGGTGGAACCCTGAATCTCGTACCGCATCTCGTAGTGGCCGATAATAATTCGGCGTACATCCCGTGGCTGGAACTCTTCAAGCCGTTCGCCAATGCGTGGATTTGTCAGCAACGTACGAGGAGCAGCCGTGAGCTGTTGAATCGTATGCGCGGCGGCGGGCTGATTCACCGCGGCCAGAAACTCATACAGCCGGGCAATGTCGGAAAGCCCCTTGCTGGTCCACTTCAACTCCATCAGCGCGGCACTGGCAGCGGGGATTCTGTACTCAGGCTGTCGGCCCAAGCCTGGACAGCCTGGTGGTCAATTACCCGGCCGGCGTCCACATCAGCCAAGGCCTCCCGGGTCAGGCGACTGCGTTCTTCTTCTTGGTCAATCCAGGCAGAAAGGGCCTGTTTGACGATCCAGTTCTTGGAGCGTTCAAGGCGCTCAGCCATCAAATCGACCTTCTCAGCCAGTTGCACAGGGACATGAGCCGTGACGGATCGGGTCTTGGCGGTAGTAACCATGATCATTACTCCAATGCAGCGAAATGCTATTTTTTGGGCACTTGGCCGCCAGTGGTGCGGCGCAGCGTCATGCCTGGTTGAAGCGAGTCATCAATTGCTTGTCCTCGGCTTTGTCGTGCCGGGCCACATAATGAATCGTAATGCATCATTGTGATCAAAGATTAATCATAGTTAATAACCCCGAATCGTCAAGCCTTGATATCAGGTTGGGCTGCCCCCCCCTTTGATCGACAATCAGACCACCCGGTGGGTCGCGCAAAACTCAGGGCAGCCATGATATGGCCTGCTCGGTCCCTAAGACTGCAAAATGACAGAACGCTCGAAACTGGGTTTGGGGAGAATGGAGCCGTCCAACATGAAGTCACGTAGCGCGGCAGTGGCCGGCGGTGATCGAACAGATCAACGGCGCAGGGCGAAGTATCTGTCCCGGCGCCCCAGCCTTGTCCCAGTGATGTAACAGGCTTCGGCTGGAAATATTGAAGTCCGTTTTTAACTTGGATTAGTCGTCCATCAAGCTACTTGAATTTGATCAGCACGACTGCAATTCCCATCCAAGTGAAGGAAATGATCATTATCGTCAAATCGATAATCAGAAGACGTTTCAAGCGAGTAGGAAAGTTTTTAAGATCGGTAGGATCCAGTTCACCGATGCGAAGTGATGCCCATGGCCACGCCACCATTCCGGCGATTTTTGATATCTCCAACAGGGACCAAATAAAACCTCGCTTTCCCAGGCTCGGTCCCCAAATATAGACATAACGACTGTTCTTCAAGGCCTCCTTAATGGCGTCCAATTGACGGTTGCTCAGGTATAGACTGAACGCAAGACCCGCAGCTGCAAGTAGGCTCCAGCCACCAGTAACAATGATCGCAATCCAGGGAGACCACGTGTCGATACTGGTCATGGTTGTGTAACCTCGTAAACTTTCTCCCCCATGTATTCGCCAGCCTTACCACCGTACTCCGTACCCACCCATGCCCCCGTCCCCACTATGGCCGCGACACAGACAACGCCCCCGATACCTGTAGATACGCCAAGTGCCACGCAAATCGGACTTGCGGCAGAACTGGCAATCCTCCCGCTCACGGCACCACCAATGGTGGACAAGCCAAACTTCCCTCCCTCGGTAAACCTAACCTTCTCGCAAGCCGCCCCCGAATCGCCGCTACACACTTCCTGAATAGCCAACAACGAAGACACCCCGCCAATACCAATCCCGATGTAACCACCGGACTGCATATACTGGGCAGCACGACTGGTAGCACTGACATGCGTGGCATACCCCGGTATCTGTCCCGGCGCCCCGGCCTTGTCCCAGTGATGGACCAGGCTTCGACTGGAAATGCCGAGGGCCGTTTTTAACTTGGGGTGATCACCCAGGGTGGTCTGGCCACGCAGCCGAGTCGAGTTCAACAAATGAGCATCCAACTGGGTGATCAGGTGCCTGCGATCGGCGAAGAACTGCGGCGACTTGAGGTGGCCATGCTGGCGATAGCTTTCCTGATGCAAGCGCTCCATGGCCTGGAGTGTGTCTCGCAGCCTGCTCACGTGGTTTTCCATGACCAGGGCACTGACGCCAAGCCAGGTTGAGGTGTAACCGGTAAAGCTGGCGATTTCAGCGCCGTGGCGAAGCAGAAAGTCGGCCTGTTGCAGCGTAAGAGGATCAAGGGTTGCCTTGACCTGTTGAGCCGCCTGCATCAGTTGCGCTTCCTGATAGGTACAGGAGGTGTTGTTCGGATCGCTCAGCACGACCATCGAACCGGCTTTGATCTCACCCAGATCAGGGTTGAGCGCCTGAAACTTGCTCATCACCGCCCCATCGCGCACCGGAAAAAGCGTGGCCTCCAGTGCTTCGCGGGTCATGCTCTTGGGCACTACGTAGAAGCCTGGTTCCTGAGGCTCCAAACGCTTGAACACTGGCGCAGCAGCATGGCTCGATGGCGAGAAGGCGGATTGCCGCGGCGCTTGCGAGGGATTGGTGCCTGCTGAAGAAGCTGGCTGAGCGGCTGCTCTTGTCGTTTGTGGTGCAACGCTTGATTGCAGAGGCGCTATCACGCGGTTGCGACCCTTGGGGCAGCCGCAGTGAATGCCTGCGCCGTCCAGTACCGTTGCAACCCCCATCCACTTCATGGCGGGCAGGCTATCAACGATTACGCCGATTTCTCCGCATTGCGGGCAAGGTGTGGTTTTATCCCCGAGCCGCAGGACTCCCCGTGCGCCTTGTCTCGCGTTGGGCAGGCTGCTGAGACACACCGCGCCAGTGGTGGTCAGATCACCATGCAGACCTTGACCTATCCCGTTGACACTGCCTCGACTCATGACTCAGCCCTCATTCGAGGTAGCCAGGCTTGCTCGTTGACACCGGCAAACTGCTGCTCGGCAAAGTGCAGTTGCTCCAGTGCGCGGAGAAACTCAGGGGAGACGTCGGTGGCGTACATCAGGGCTGCATGCATTTTCATGATCCATATCCATGGGTTTATTTCGCCGTTTTTCTCTCCTCACTCCAGAGCGCGCGATGTCGCGAAACGTATCGGCCGATGACCATGAGTAAGAGGTTGTGAACAACAAGCAGCACCCTGAAGATGTGGATATCGGGAGTAAATAGGACCCTTCCCTGATGCGCGTAGGAAAAGAGTTAAATTAGATTTACTCCCGCGATTGCAACCTAATCGACGTAATACCCACGCAGGTAGGGCTTTGCCGCTCAAGGTTACTGACCCTGGCAAACCGTCTGCGTTTGTGTCCGTTGGACTTTGTCATTAGTGTGGGAATTATCTGCAGGGAAGCATCAAGATGAATCTCATGACAAAAGCGATTTGCCGTTATCTTTTTCCCGCACTAGAAGCCCTATTCCGTCTGTCTATTAGCCAATTTTCCTGCGCCTTGGGGAAATGGCCGCAGCGTGTTTTCATGGCAACAATGCTACTTGGCTTGTTGACGACGGCAGCGTTTGCCAGCGCTCAACCGAGCAATCTTGGGGATGAACAGGTTTTTCAAACAAACACCGAGCTGCAGCGCGCTAATACGCAGGTGATTGCGGCGTCCACCTACGCCGAACAACATCCGCGTGATACCGATGCACAGTATGCGCTGGCCGTGGCGCTGGATCGGATGGGTGACCTGCAAACCCTGAGAGCGAAGCAGCAGTTTCCGTACAACGCAGGATACAGGGCCGCTCTGGAGCTGGCCCGGAACAACCTGAAGGCCCACCCTTACACCAGTAAGCTCATGCCCAAGGTACAACGCCTGGAACCTGGAGCGGCAGCAGACAAGGAGCAAATACTCTGGAGCTACCGTGACGCTGCCCGACGTTACTTCACCAGGGCCCGTATCGTTTACCAACAACTGGTCGCCTTGCAGCCCAACAACAGCAAGTGGCAACAAGCACTCGCGGTGAACTACACAAGAACCAACCCGGGCCATGTGGGGGTCGAAGAAGTCAGGGCCTACTATCAGCCGGCCCTGGATATTCTGCTGCGCCTGGCAAAGTCAGCGCCTGGTAACCAGCAGTTGCAACGCGATCTCGCGGCAACCTACGAGGAAATTGCGGACCGGGTGAATTCAATGACCGGCACCTTGCCCGCTGAATACCATGAGGCCTTGGCAATACGTATAAAAGTGCTCAGGAGCAATGAAACCAATCCACTGTTCGTCCGCGAGTTGGCAGTGACCTTCGGCAAGATCGGCGAAGCCCTGGTAATGCGGGGGAAATGGGCAGCAGCACGTGACGCCGTGACCGATCAATTTGGCTTGTACCAGGATTTGGCTGCCTTGGACCCTGGCAACAACCAATGGCAACGCGAACTTGCAGTGGCGCACATGGATTTTGCAGCGATTAAAAACGACAACAATGGGCCAGGCGCAAAACTAGAGGCAGAAGTGCTGGCTCATTATGCCCAAGCCTTGGCAATACGAACCCGGCTGATTGAAGTGGAGCCGAGCAATGCGCAGTGGCAGATGGACTTGGTCGCCAGCCACGAAACTATGGCCAGGTTTTACGATGACCGAGGGTTGAACGAAAAAACCCTGGCCTCCTACATCGAGGCGCAACGACAAATGGCCAAGTTCGCACAGCGTTACCCCAACGATCGCGGTTGGCTCTTCTACCAACTCTATTTCTATTTCAGCATCGGTTCCGAGTACCGGGCAATACAGAGCTGGGCCGCGCCCCACTCACTTGGGGGGAAATTTCCCGAACCAGGGAAATTCAAATCCGCTGCAAAGGCCCAAGACGAGGTGTTTGAGAATATGCGCACGATAATCGATACCTTGGTCCGCATGACCGATGCCCCTGCGAGGCCAGTGTAGAAAATGAACAGATTGAACTGGCACACCATGATCTTCTTGCTCAGCGTGCTAACAGCAGGCTGTAGCAATGTCATTTATCCTGACCCGCTCCCGGCCGCAGCAGCCGTACTGAAAACAGCACCTGAATCGGATGGTAAAAAAATCATCTCGGCGCAGTGGATGAAGCGTGATTTTTCTGCCGAAATCCACAGCCTGTCCAGTGGCGATGTTTCGGGGCTTCTTATAAGAACCACCGGCTACGCGCCGGGAGAACAAATTACCGTTGAGCTCGATGATAAAAACAGCAATGACGATGGTGGTAGCTACACGCTAACCAAAAAAATAACCGGCGTCGTGGATAAGCACGGTGAAGTCAGAGTACTGATCAAAAGTTAAACCACCTTATCAGATGCGGTCCTGGCGCAGCCACTCGATGAATAGCGCAAACAACTCGGACTGGGAGTTGATCGCCAACTTCAGGTACAGGTTCTTGCGGTGCATGCGCACGGTTTCTGCGGCGATCCGCAGTTCGTTGGCCGTCGACTTGACCGAGTGACCGCGCAGCACCATGTGCGCCACTTCACGCTCACGCTCGGTCAGCACCTCACAACCGAAATGCTCGAAGGCGTGCTGGATACTCGGTTTGAGATCGACCGTCGCAGGTGCAGCTACCGCCTCCTGTTGGGTGATCAGCCGGTTGCACTGGGCAAACTGGCGGATGAACTGGCGGACCATAGGCTCGACTGCGCGCAGCAGGTCCAGTTGCCCGGTGCTCAAGGCCTGGCCGCCAAAGCCCTGGAACAGGCTCAGGGACACCTTGCTCTGATTGCCGACATCGACAATGAAATAACTGTCTTCCGAACAACCGCCCTTGAGGTAGTAGGCCTTGTAGTAGTCGCTGTCGAAAAAGTCGTCCGGGGCGATTTCTTCCAGGTGATAGAAGCCTTCCGCCAGGCCCTGCTCCACCGCCAGGCAGAACGGGTCGAGCAGGTAACCGCCGGAGAAATAGCGTTCGATCACCGACTCCCGGTACTGCTCGGGAATGCCTTGCAGGTACAAGGATTGGGGTGGCTGGTCCTTGCGCTCCAGGCTGATCATCACCGATTCCACCGACACCAGGTGTCCCAAGGCCTGCGCCAGGTAGCGCAACGCATCCGCCGTATCGATCCGGGTAAAGGCGTGCGCCAGCCCGGCGTGCCATTGATGCAGGGCACGCCAGGGCATGGCGATCAGTGTGTGGTCCTGGGCTTTGCTCATGCCGCGCAGTCTAGCCGGTGAGCCAGGACCGCGCATAGGCAGGCCGCGGCTGCTCATCGCCCGGCGTACAGGTCCAGGGCCTGGAGTTCGGCGGCGACCTCGAGGATGCACGCGCGCAGGGTCTCGACGATTTCGTCGACCTGGGCATGGGTGATGATCAGCGGCGGCGACATTACGTTCAGGTGCATGATCGGCCGCACCAGCAACCCCTTGGCCTGGGCCCGCAGATGAATCCGCTCGCCGATGTTGACCTCGTCGGCAAACAGCGCCTTGCTGGCCTTGTCGGCCACGAACTCGACGCAGGCCATGAGTTTCTCGCAGCGCACATCGCCCACCAGCGGCAAACCACGCAGGGTTGCCAGGCGTTGTTCCAGGTAGCTGCCCACCTCCTGCACGTGGGCCAGCAGGTTCTCGCGCTCGATGATCTCGATGTTCTTCAGCGCCGCGGTGCAACACACCGGATGGCCACTGTAGGTGAAACCGTGGGTGAAGCAGCGCCCTTGGCCGGGCTCGGCGATCACGTCCCAGATCCGCGTCGAGAAAATGCACGCCCCCAGCGGCAGGTAGGCCGAGGTCAGACCTTTGGCGGTGGTGATGATGTCCGGCTGCACGCCGAACAGCTCGCTGGAGGCGAACCACTTGCCCAGGCGGCCGAACGAGGTCACCACTTCATCGGCGACAAACAGGATGTCGTGGGCCTGGCACACCTGCCACATGCGCTGCAGATAACCTTCAGGGGGAATGATCACCCCGCCGGAGCCCATGATCGGCTCGGCAAAAAACGCCGCGACCCGGTCGGCACCGATGCTGTGGATCTTGTCTTCGAACTCCTGGACCAGGAATTCGAGGAACTGCGCCTCGTCCATGCCATCCGGGGCGCGGTACGGGTTGGGGTTGGAGACGTGGTGGATCAGCTCATGGGCGTAATCGAATTCCGGCACCCGGTCAGCAGCCTTGTTGCCGATCGACATCGTCAGGCAGGTCGAGCCGTGATAGGCGTTGTAGCGGGCAATGATGTGTTTCTTCTGCGGTTTGCCACGGCAGTTCTGGTAGTACTGGATCAGTCGATAGGCGGTGTCGACCGCAGTCGAACCACCGGTGGTGAGGAACACGTGGTCGAGATCGCCGGGAGCCAGGCTGGCAAGTTTTTCGCAAAGCTCGATTGCCACCGCATTGGCCATGTCGGAGAACGGATTGGCGTACGCCAGTTGCCGGACCTGATCGGCAATCGCCAGGGCCATTTCCTCGCGGCCCAGGCCGATGTTGGTGCACCACATGCCGCCCACCGCATCGAGAAAGCGCTGGCCTTCACTGTCGTAGATATACGCGCCGTCGCCGGCGACGATGTTCAGCGCGCCGTTTTGCCGGTGCTCATCGAACACGTGGTAGCCGTGCATGTGGTGGGCCTTGTCGGCCTTGACCAGTTGGGCGTTATCGAACTGGTTGAAGAACTCGGCGTTGGGTGTGGTCATGGCAAAGGTCTCGAAGGTGATGATCAATCAGCTGGGATAATCAAGGTGGGAGCGAGCCGGCACTGACTCAGAGCCCGGTCTTTACCGTGCTCCAGACCCGAGTGATGGCGCGCATGTCCTTGGCATCCTGGGTCTTCTGCGCAAACAGCCGCGCACGCGTGGCCGCGTCGGGGTAGATCGCCTGGTTGTCACGCACCTCGGGCTGCAGCAACGCGGTGGCGGCCTGGTTGCTGTTGGCGTAGTGGATGTAGTTGCTGACGTCGGCCATTACCTGGGGTTGCAACAGGTACTGGAGGAACTTGTGGGCGTTGGCCACGTGGGGCGCGTCACTGGGGATGTACATATTGTCGAACCAGATCAGCGAGCCTTCCTTGGGCACGAAGTACGCCAGGTTGATCTTCAGCTTGGCCTCCTCCGCCCGGGCCTGGGCGGTGGCGTAATCGCCGGACCAGGTCATCGCCATGCAGACATCGCCATTGGGCAGGCTGGTGAGGTAGTTCACCGAGTCGAATTTCTTGATGTAGGGTCGCACCGACAGCAACAGGTCCTGGGCGGCCTTGAGGTCGGCCGGCGCGGCGCTGCGGGGGTCACGGCCCAGGTAGGTCAATGCCAGGGGGATGACTTCGGTGGGCGCATCGATCAGGGTCACGCCGCAGTCGGCGAAGCGCGAGACAATCTTGGGATCGAAGATCATCGCCAGCGAACCGATAGGGGCATCGGGCATGCGGGCCTTGATCATGTCGACGTTGTAGGTCACGCCATTGCTGCCCCAGGTGTAGGGCGCCGAATAGGCCACACCGGGATCGTAGCCCTGCAGGTCCTGCAGCACCTTGGGGTCCAGGTTGCTCCAGCCCGGCAGTTGCTGCTTGTCCAGGGGTTGGAACACCTTGGCCTTGATCAGCGGCGGCACCAGAGAGGCATTGAGCACCACCAGGTCGTAACCGGAGTGGCCGGTGAGCAGCTTGGCCTGCACCGTCTCGTAGGCATCGAAGGTGTCGTAGATGACCTTGATCCCCGTGGCCTGTTCAAAGTCGGCCAGGGTCCTTTCACCGATGTAGTCCGCCCAGTTGTACAGCCGCAGCGTGTGGGCATCGTTCACCTCGGCGGCATGCACCGCCCAGGACAAGGGAGCTAGCAACAGACTGGAAAACACGTGTAGTGCCTTGCGCATTGCACATTCCACCTTATAAGCAGACTCGGCTCTGGATGAGCGGACGTGCTTACTATTGGCGGATTGACGCAACGGCACCATACCCCGAATGGGGGTGGACGACCGCCCCCCAAACGCAGAACCGTAGCAGCTGTCGAGCCCGCGAGGCTGCGTCAACGGCCGCACGACGTTCATTCAACTCGGCAATACATCCGCCGGGGGTCGCTACGCAACCCAACGCAGCCTTCGGCAGCGGCTACAGGGATATCCGTCAGACTGCCAGCACGCTGCAGGACGCCTGGTACAGCAGATGCTCGGTGGTGCTGCCGATGAGTTTTTCCAGGCCCCGAGACTGATTGCGCCCCAGCACCAGTACATCGACCTGGTTCTGATGGGCGAATTCGGCCAGCACCTGGACTGGATCACCCTTGATGAAGTGCCGGTGCTCCGGCGCTACGCCAAAATGCTCGGCGGTATTGAGGAAGGCGTTTTCCAGGTCCTGGCGCAATTGCCGGGTCAAGTCGCTCAACGCCAACCCGGCGGCGCCCAGGTCACCCAGAAAATCGGCGGTTATGTCGCAGGCTGTGACCAGGTGCAGTTCGGCATCGCATTGCAACGCCAGGCGTTCGGCCTGCTTGAGGATCCGCTCGTTGAGCTTTTGATTCTGTGGCTGGTCATTGGCGCTGTCGATGGCCGCAACGATCTTGCGCGGCAAGGCCTGGGCCTGGTCGCCCACCAGGTAGGTCGGCACCGGGCAATAGCGCAGCAGGTGCCAGTCCATCGGGGTGAAGAAGGTGCGCTTGAGCAGCGGTTCCTGCTGCACTTGCTTGATCAGCAGGTCCGGTTGCAGTTCGCTGACGTGCTGCAGGATGTCGCTCCTGACGTCTTCGGACCACGTGGTGTAGGCCGTGACCTCAACCCCGCTGACTCGCAGTTGATGGGCTTGCGCCTGGAGCCAGAGGTCCTGTTCCTGCAGATAGCTGGCCCGTGCGCTGGCCCAGTCATCGCCCTCCAGCAGGGAAAGGATGCCCAGGGACTTGATCAGCCCGACGATGTGCAGGCTCGCGCCACTGGCCCCGGCCAGCGCACCCGCCTGCTGGATGGCCGGCGACTGGCGCAGGGCCGGGTTGATGATCAGCAGCAGGCGTTGGTACTGGCTCATGGTCGGATTCTCGGATGAAGTTATGTTCAGTATTGACCCAAGACTGCACCCGTGGGGGTTTAGCGTATTGATCCCGATCAAGGCCGGTGGCTGGTCAGGCCATAGTTGGGGGCCGCGGATACAACTGCTCGTCAAACTGGGCCAGTCGCGGGAACACCAGGGGCTGTTCATCCGCCAGGTGCTGCAGGCGCTGGTCGTACTCCACCAGAAATGCCTGGCGCGCCTCATCGCTGATATAAGGCACGTGCCAGGCGACAAACGGCTCCAGCACATCAAACCCAACGTAGGCCAAGGTCCCGCGCAGGATCGGCCGCAGCATGTCTTCCAGCGGGCCGTGAATCGCACCGTCGCCGAACATGTGCTCACGCCCCCCCAAGGTCACCGTCACCAGCGCCTTCTTCCCGGCCAACCCACCCTGATCGTAAAAACGCTTGCCGCCATAGCAAATGCCCGACACCAGCACCCGATCGATCCAGCCCTTGAGCATGGCCGGGGCGGAGAACCAGAAGATCGGGAAGTTGAGGATCAGCAAGTCGGCCCACAACAGCTTGTCCAGCTCGCCCTGGATGTCCGCGGCCAGGGATTGGCTCTTGACCCCCAGGCGTTGTTCCAGGGCGTAGACCAGGTAATCGGGGTTTTCCCGCGAGGAAAAGTCCTGGCTGCTGGCGACCGGATTCCAGTTCATCGCGTACAGGTCGCTAACCTGCACCTCGTGGCCCTGGGCCTTGAGGGTGGTCACGGCCTGGTCACGCAGGGCCGCGGTGAAGGAGTTCGGTTCGGGGTGAGCGTGGACGATCAATACTTTCATGATGATTCCTTAGACGTCTGCAAGCGTCGGCGTTGAAGGGTGTGCAGCGCGCGTGGCCAGCAACCGGTCGAGCCAGTCGGGGTCCATTTGCGGTTCGGATGAAAACAGCAGCCCGGTGTAGTCCTGGTGCGGCGGGGTAAAGATGGCATCACGTGAGCCGTGGTCGACCACCCTGCCCCTTTGCATCACCAGCACCTCGTCGGCAATCGCCCGCACCGTGGCCACGTCGTGGGTGATGAACAGGTAGGCGACGCCGAGCTGTTGTTGAATACGGTTGAGCAGTTTCAGTACACCCTCGGCCACCAGTTGGTCGAGGGCCGAGGTCACTTCGTCGCAAATGATCAGTTGCGGATCGGCCGCCAGCGCCCGGGCGATGCAGATCCGTTGTTTCTGCCCACCGGACAGTTCCCGGGGCTGGCGCTCCATGAACGTCGCCGGATCGAGTTCGATCATCTCCAGCAACTCGGCCACCCGGGCGCGCATGGCCTGGCCCTTGAGCCCGAGGTAAAACGTCAGCGGCCGGCCAATGATGTCGACGATGCGCTGGCGCGGGTTGAGCGCCGTGTCGGGGATCTGGTAGATCATCTGGATCTTGCGCAGTTGCTCCTTGCTGCGCTGGCGAAAATCCGCCGGCAGCGGCTGACCGTCGTACAGCACCTGCCCGGCCGTCGGTGGCAGCAGGCCGGTGATCAAGCGCGCAGTGGAGCTTTTGCCGCTGCCGGATTCACCGATCACCGCCAGCATCTGGCCACGGTACAGGCTCAGGGATACGTCGTGCAGTACCGGGTGCTGACCATAGCTGGCGCAGCTGTTGCGCAATTCCAGCAACGGCTGTTCCTGCTGCGGCAAGGGCTTGGGTTCGGTGCGAAAACTGCGCACCGCCCACAGCGACTTGGTGTAGTCCTGCTGCGGGGCGTCGAGCATTTGCCGGGTCTGGGCCTCTTCCACCAGCTTGCCGTGGCGCAGCACCATGATCCGGTCGGCCATCTGCGCCACCACCGCCAGGTCGTGGCTGATGTAGATCGCAGCGCTGCCATACGTTGCCACGGCGTCGCGGATCGCCGCCAGCACCTCGATCTGGGTGGTGACGTCCAGGGCCGTGGTCGGCTCGTCGAAGATGATCAGGTCCGGATGGCAAGCCATCGCCATCGCGGTCATGACCCGCTGCAACTGGCCACCGGAGACCTGGTGCGGATACCGCTGGCCGATCTGCTCGGGGTTGGGCAGGCGCAGCACCCGATACAGTTCGACGGCTTCGGCCATGGCTTGCGCGCGGCTGATGCCGGCGTTCTGCACGGCGGTTTCGACGTGCTGGTCAATCAAGCGATGGGCCGGGTTGAACGACGCCGCGGCACTCTGCGCGACATAGGCGATGCGCAGCCCCCGCAGTTTGCGCAGGGTCTCGGGCTTGGCGGCCAACAGATCGATGCCATCGAACTGCAGCGATCCGCCGGTGATCCGGCAGCCATCGCGGGTGTAGCCCATGGCGGCCAGGCCGAGCGTCGACTTGCCGGCCCCCGACTCGCCGATCAGGCCCAGCACCTCGCCCCGTTGCAGGGTCAGGTCGATGCCCTTGATCAACGGGTGCCAGGCGTCCTCGTAGTGACCTTCGATGTGCAGGTTGCGGATTTCCAGCAGCGGTTTGGCAGTATTCATCATCAGCATTCCTTGAGACCGCTGGATTTGTGCAGCATCCAGTCGACGACGAAGTTGACGCTCACCGTGATCAACGCCACGGCCAGGGCCGGCAGCAAGGGGCTGATGTCACCGAAGGTGATCAGCACCGCGTTGTCGCGCACCATGCTGCCCCAGTCGGCCGTGGGCGGTTGAATCCCCAGGCCGAGGAACGACAGCGCGCTGATGAACAGGAACACAAAGCAGAACCTCAGGCCGAACTCGGCAATCAGCGGCGCCGCGGCATTGGGCAGCACCTCGCGGGTCACCAGCCACCACAGGCCTTCACCCCGCAGCCGCGCGGCCTCGACGAAGTCCTGGACCACCACGTTCATCGCCACCGCGCGGGACAAGCGAAATACCCGGGTTGCATCCAGCAGCGCGATCACCAGCACCAGCGAGGTGGCCGTGGTGCCCACCACGCTGAGGATCAGCAAGGCAAAGATCAGTTGCGGGATGGCCATCAGGATGTCCACCACCCGCGACAGGCCCTGGTCAACCCAGCCGCCCTTGATCGCCGCCACCAACCCGCTCAAGCCGCCGAGCAGGAACGCCAGCAGCGTAGTCAGGAAGGCAATCCCCAGGGTATTGCGGGCACCGTAGACCAGGCGGCTGAACATGTCGCGGCCCAGGTTATCGGTGCCCAGCAGGAACTCGCCGCCCCAGGGCGCGAAGCCCTCGCCCACCACCTGGGTTTCACCGAACGGCGCCAACAGCGGGGCGAACAGCGCCACCAGGACATACAGCACGATCACCAGCAGGCCGAACTGGGCGCTAAGCGGCGCCCGGAACGGTGCCCGGAGCAATTGTTTAAGCAGGCTCATGGTCTACCCCTTCGGATGCATCAGGCGTGGGTTACTGGCAATCGACAGCACGTCGGCGCTGGTATTGAGCAGGATGTAGGTGGCCGCGAAGATCAGGCTGCAGGCCTGCACCACCGGAATGTCGCGCTTGGCCACCGAGTCCACCAGCAACTGGCCAAGACCGGGATAGACAAACACCACCTCGACCACGACTACCCCCACCACCAGGTAGGCCAGGTTCAGCGCCACCACGTTGACGATCGGCGCCAGCGCGTTGGGCAGGGCGTGGCGAAAGATGATCCGCGACGGGCTGATGCCCTTGAGCCGGGCCATTTCGATGTAGGGACTGGCCAGCAGATTGATCAGCGAGGCGCGGGTCATGCGCATCATCTGCGCGATCACCACCAGGCTCAGGGTCGCCACCGGCAGCACCGAGCGCTCGAGGATGGTGCCCAGCGAGGCGTCTGGAGCCAGGTTGGAAATACTCGGGAACCAGTTGAGTTTGACTGCGAACACCAGGATCAGCAGGTAGGCCACGAAGAACTCGGGAAACGACACCGCACTCAAGGCCGAGGTGTTGAGCAAACGGTCGAACCAACTGTTGCGATACAACGCCGCGAGCATGCCCAGCAACAAGGCCAGCGGCACCGAGACCAGCGCCGCCAGCAGCGCCAGGCTGAAGGTGTTGCCCAGGCGGCTGCCGACCAGCTCGGCGATCGGCCGCTGGTTGGCCAGCGAAACCCCCAGGTTGCCCTGCAGCAACTGCCAGATCCAGTGGCCGAAGCGGGTCAATGGCGGCAGGTCCAGGCCCAATTGCGCGCGGTAGGCCGCCACGGTTTCCGGGGTCGCTGACTGGCCGAGCATGGCCTCGGCGATGTCACCGGGGAGCATGCCGACGGCGAGGAAGATGATCACCGATACGGCGAACAGGGACAGCAGGCCCAGCGCCAGGCGCTGACCCAACAGCTTGAAAATACTTCTCATCGTGCGGTTCCTTGAATTGGGCACGCCTTTGAAGATTGCGATTTTCTACTGTGGGAGCGAGCGCCCGCTTGCGGCTTGCTCGCGATGGCGGCAGTACATTCAACATCAATGTTGCCTGACCAATTGCTGTCGCGAGCAAGCCGCAAGCGGGCGCTCGCTCCCACAGGGATTTTCATCGCTTCGAGAATTTCTTACGCCTGCCACCAGCGCTCGATCACCCGCAGCCCGTCCAGCTCGCCATACGGCGCGGTCTGGCCGCCGTGGCTGACTCGCTTGGAACGGGCCGCCACGGAGCTGGCGAACAACGGCACGATCGCCCCGCCGTCGTCGCGGCACAGCGCCTGCATTTCGTTGTACATCTCGCGGCGCAGCGGCTCGTTCATCTCGCCCCGGGCGGCATTGAGCAACTGGTTGAAGCGCGGATTATCCCAGTGGGTTTCGTTCCAGGCCGCGCCCTTGGCGTACCCGATGCTGAACATGCGGTCGGCGGTCAGGCTGCTGTACCAGAACGAGGTGGTGAAGGGTTGCTTCATCCACACGTTGGAGAAAAAACCGTCGGCTGGCTCGCGCACCACGTCGATGTCGATCCCGGCGGCTCGGGCCTGCTCCTTGAACAGCACCGACGCGTCCACGGCCCCGGTGTAGGCTGCATCGGACGCTTGCAGGCGCACCTTGAGCGAATCCATGCCGGCCTTCTTCAGGTGGAAACGCGCCTTGTCCGGGTCGTAGGTGCGTTGCTCCAGCGCGCTGTTGATGAACCGGCTGCCGGGCTGGATCGGGTGGTCGTTGCCCACCAGGCCATAGCCATAGAGCACCGAGGCCAGCAGGGTTTCGCGGTTGATCGCGTGCTTCATTGCCAGGCGCACGTCGTTGTTCTGGAACACCGGGCTGTCGGTCAACATGGGAAAGGTGTAGTGCTGGGCGCCCTTGGTTTCCTCGATCACCAGGTTGGGGTTGCGCTTGAGCAGCGCCACAGTCTTGAGGTCGACTTTGTTGATCACGTCCACCTGGCCGGTCACCAGGGCGTTGACCCGCGCGGCGCCATCGGCAATGGCGATCAGTTCGGCGCTGGCGAAGTGCGCCCGGCCGGGTTTCCAGTAGTCGGGGCTGCGCTCCAGGGTCATGCGCACGCCCGGTTCGAAGTCCTTGAGTCGATAGCCGCCAGTACCGACCGCAGACTGCCAGTCCGGCAGACCGTCCTTGCTGGGCATGATCACCAGGTGGTAATCGGCAACCACATAGGCGAAATCGGCGTTGCCCGAGTGCAGTTCGAACACCACGCTGTCCGGGCCCTGGGCGCTGACTTTGGCGACATCGCCGAGCACGGTCTTGGCCGCCGATGTCGACTTCTCGCCCAGGTGGTGCTGGATCGAGGCCACCACATCGTCGCTGTTCAGGCTCTTGCCATTATGGAAGGTCACGCCCGGGCGCAACTTGAAGGTCCAGACCCGCGCGTCCGGGCTCGACTCCCAGCTCAGCGCCAGTTCCGGAATGGCGCTGCCGTCGACGGCGATTTCACTCAAGGTGTTGTACACCGCCGAGAACCCGACAAAGGTGAAGGTGTCGCTCCAGGAGCCGGGATCGCGCGAGTCGGTGGTGCTGCCACCGGCCAGGCCCAGGCGCAGCACGCCACCGGGCTTGGGGATCGCCTCCTCGGCAAATGCGCCAAACGGCAAACCCATAGAGAAGGCACCGGCCATGGCGGCCGCAGCCGCGCTGTACTTGAGGAAGTCCCGGCGCGGGAAGCTATGTGCATGGATCGCTTGAGTAATTTTGTTGTTGTTATCGCTCATTGCATGGCCTCTGATCAAAAGCTGCGTTGTTAATCGATTACCGGTCCAACTCCACGCAAGGCACCGGGCCATGGCCCGGTGCAAACACCCTGTGGGGCGTCAACCGTCACACCTGGATCGCCTTCACTTCGACGAATTCATTGAGCCCCTCTTCCCCCCACTCCCGGCCATTACCGGATTGTTTATAGCCACCGAACGGCGCCTGGTAATTGAACGCCGCGCCATTGATAAAGCACTGGCCCGCGCGCAGTTGCCGGCCCAGGTGCAATGCGCGCTCAGCACTGCCGGCCCAGACCGCGCTGGACAGGCCGAACGGCGAGTCATTGGCGATCTGCAACGCGTGCGCTTCATCGATGTAGGGGATCAGGCACAGCACCGGGCCGAAGATCTCTTCCTGGGCGATGCGCATGCGGTTGTCGACATCGGCGAACAGGGTCGGCGTGACGTAGTAGCCCCGCTCGAACGCCGACGCGTGGTCACCGCCGCACACCAGCCGCGCACCTTCCTGCTGGCCGAGCCGGATGTAGTCCTGCACGGTGCGCCGTTGCGCCGCCGAGCACATCGGTCCGAGAAAACTCTGTGGATCCAGCGGATCACCCATGGCCAGGCCAAGGGTTTGCTCGCGTGCCAGTTCCACCGCCTCGGCGTAACGACGGGCGGGCAAGAGCATGCGCGTCAGGGCGGTGCAGGTTTGGCCGGAGTTGATCATCACGTCCTGTACGCCGTACTGCACGGCAGCGGCCAGGTCGGCGTCCTCGGCGATCAGCAGCGGCGACTTGCCGCCCAGCTCCAGGCACACCCGCTTGACCGACGGTGCGGCAGCCTGGGCCACGCGCACTCCGGCGCCAGTGGAGCCGGTGAACGACAGCATGTCGACATCCGGGTGCTTGGCCAGGGCCTCGCCGACTTTCGAACCCGGCCCGCTGACCAGGTTGAACACCCCGGCAGGCAGGCCGATGGCCTCGATCATCTGCGCCAGCAGGAACGCGTGCAGCGGGGTTTCCTGGCTCGGCTTGACCACCACCGTGCACCCGGCGGCCAGGGCCGGCGCCAGTTTGCCCAGCAGTTGATGCAGCGGGTAATTCCACGGATTGATGAAGGCACAGACACCCACTGCTTCACGGATCACCAGGGAGTTGCCGACCTCACGGACCTGATCCATCAGGCCCGCCAGCTCCGCGTATTGCTCCAGGCCAATGATCGGCCCGTCGACTTGTACCGAGCGGCACCATTGCACCGGCATCCCCAGTTCGCTGGTGATCACTGCCGCCATCTCGTCCGCCCGCAGCCGCAGTTGCTCGGCCAGCGCGCGGATGTAGCCGGCACGCACATTGGAGGCGGTACGTGACCAGGGACCAAACGCCCGCCGCGCCGCAGCCACGGCCAGTTCGACATCACGCTCATCGCCCAGCGGCACGCGGCCGGCGAGTTCTTCGGTGGCCGGGTTGATCACCTCGGCCACGCCCTGCCCCGACGGGGTCAGCCAGCGGCCATCGATATACAACAAACGGTGATCAAGCATGGGCCTGGGCCTCCATCAATTCATGGGCACAACGGGCGATGCGCTGGCAGGCCTCGCGCAGTTGTTCGCTGTCGACCACCAGGCCCAGGCGGATATGCCCGGCCGCACTGGGGCCAAAGGCTTCGCCGGCCAGCACCGAAACGCCGTGGCGATCCAGCAGACGGTCGGCAAACGCCTGGGCGCTGAGCCCAGTGGCGCGGATATCGAGCATCACGAACATCCCGCCATCGGGTTTCAACGCCCGCACCCCGGGACAATCGGCCAACACTGCGCAGACCAGGTCACGGCGCTGGCGATAGGCCTCGCGCATCGCCGCCAGTTCTGGCAAGTGGTTGTCGAGGGCGACCACGGCGGCATCCTGGACGAAATCCGGCAGGCCATAGAGCATGCACAGCGCAAGGTTTTCCAAGTGCGCAGCCAGCGCCGGTGGCGCCACCACCCAGCCGATCCGCCAGCCGGTCATGGCGTGGGATTTCGACAGGCTGTTGAGGGTCGCCGTGCGCTCTGCCATGCCCGGCAGACTGGCCGGACTCACGTGTTCGCCGTCAAACAGCAGCTCGCTGTAGACCTCGTCGGAAATCAGCCACAGGTCATGGCCGATGCACAGTTCGGCCAAGGCTTGCCAGGTGCTTCTCGGCAGGCTGGCCCCTGAAGGGTTGTGCGGGCTGTTGAGCGCCAAGGCCCGGGTGCGCGGGGTGATGCGCGCGGCGACGTCTTCGGGCATCACCCGAAAGCCATTCTCGGAACGCACCGGCACCGGGATCACCACCGCGCCGCAGGCACCGAATACGGCTTCGTAGGTGACGTACATGGGCTCGGCGACCAGTACTTCATCGCCCGGGTTGAGCACACACTGGGCCACGCTGAACAGCGCACATTGGGCGCCAGCCAGGACGATCACCTGTTCAGTGGTGACTGCCTGGCCACTGCGCGCCTGGTGCCGACGGGCGATGGCGTCACGCAGAGTGCGTTTGCCGCGCACGTCGGCGTAGTGGGTGTTGCCCGCCAGCAGGCTGTCGATGGCGGCCTGGACGATGGGTTCCGGGGTGTCGAAATCCGGGTCGCCCACCGACAGCAGCAGAATGTCTGCACCTTGCTCGCGCAAGGCCAGTGCACGGTAGTGAATATCCCAGGCGGCGGCGCCGTCGCCGGCGATACGTTGGGTCAGATCGGAAAAACGCATGGTCCTGCCTCCGTCAAACAAACCATCAAGTCAATGAGCGCAGGCATGCTTGAGCTCGATCAGGGTGACGCCGTTGCGTTTGAAGCCGTGGCGCAAATCGGTCTGCAACTCGGCCAGGCTCTGCGGCTGGCTGACGGTGCAGCCGAATGCTCGGCCGAGGGCGGCAAAGTCCGGATTGCGCGGCAGCACGCCGATCGGCTCGATGTCCAGGCTCAGCATGTCGTCGCGGATCTGGCCCAGGGCGTCGTTGTTCCACAGCAGCACCACCAGCGGGCTGTCCAGTTCCTCGACGGCGGTCGCCAGTTCCTGGGCGGTGTAGAGGAATCCACCGTCGCCCACCAGCACCAGGCCCGGACGCTGCGGTGCGCCGAACTTGGCGCCGATCCCGGCGGGCAAGCCATACCCCAGGGTGCCGTAGCCTGTGGGGTGCAACCAACTGCGCGGGGCCAGACTGGCGAAGGCGTAGTTGCCGGTGTAGGCCAGTTGGGTCATGTCGGTGCTGATAAAGGCGTTGTCCGGCAGTTCGGCGCCAATGCGCTGCAAAATCGCCTGGTGGATCGACTGCAATGGGCCGTGACCGGCCTGCACCGCTTCGCGCAAGGCGGCGACGGCGGCAATCGCCGCGCTGGCGTCGCGCGGGCCGGACGGCAGGCGTTCGAGCAAGCCGTCCAGGGTTTGCCGGGCATCGCCGTGCAAAGCCACGGCACAGGGGTAGAAGTCGTTGAACTTGCGGGGGTCGATATCGACTCGCAGCAGCTCGGCATTCAACGGCAAGCGCTCGCGCCAGAAGTCTGTGTCGGCCATTTCCGTGCCTACTGCCAGCACCACGTCCGCCTCGGCGATCAACTGCCAGCCCGGCTCCACGCACAACGACGAGCCGGCGTTGAGTGCTGCCTGCGGCGGCAACAGACCCTTGCCGGCGACACTGGTGAACAGCGGCGCGGCCAGCCTGGTGCTGAGTTGCTGCAGTTGCGCGCTTGCGTCCAGGGCGCCGCCTCCGGCGATGATCATCGGCCGTTTGGCAGCGTTCAATTTGCTCACTGCCTGGTCCAGGGCGCTGGCGCACGCGGCGCCACGTCCGGGCCGCACCACCACGTCCTGGCTCCAGTCGCGCGACACCGGTGCCGACAAGACGTCCAGCGGCACGGAAATGTGCACCGGGCGCGGCCGCTCGCTGTCGAACACCGCGTAGGCGCGGGCAATCAATTGCGGCAGGTCGTCAGTGCTCAAGGCTACGGCCGAGAACGCGGTGATCGGCGCCGTCATGGCGCGCTGGTCCTGGGTTTCGTGCAGGCAGCCCCAGCCCTTGCCGAGGCTGGCGGTGTGGTTGACGCTGGAGATCACCAGCATCGGGATCGAGTCGGCATAGGCCTGGCCGATACCGGTGGCGGCATTGGTTACCCCGGGGCCGGTGATGATGAAGCAGACTCCCGGTTTGCCGCTGACCCGCGCGTAGCCGTCGGCCATGAAGCTGGCGCCTTGCTCATGCCGGGTCAGGACGTGGCGGATGCCGCTGCCGGGCAAGCCGCGATAGAGTTCCAGGGTGTGTACCCCGGGAATGCCGAACACGGTGTCGACCCCGTAGTTGGCCAGCAGGCGAACCAGGGCCTGGCCACCGGTCAATGGTGTGGTGTGCATGTGTTTATCCTCACGCATGGCCGAGGCGAATCAACGCATCGACCGCGGTCGTGCCGTGGGCACCGACCAACAATGGGTTTACATCGAGTTCCAGCAACTGACCGGCGTTTTCGCAGGCGTAGTCGGCCACCGCGCGGATCGCGGCCACCAGTGCCTCGAGGTCCGCCGGCGCACGGCCACGAAAGCCCTGGAGCAAGGCTGCACTGCGCAAACTCAGCAGGGCATTGCGAATCGCCCCCTCGGTGGTCGGTAGCAGCAGGCTGCGACTGTCCTTGAGCAATTCCACCAGGACCCCACCGGCACCGATCACCAGCGCCAGGCAAAAGTCGTTTTCGCGCTTGATGCCGACAATCAACTCCGCCAGCGGCGCGCTGGCCATGGGTTCCAGCAGCACCTGATCGAAGACCACGCCAGGGGCGTAGGCGCCAATGCTGGTCGCCATGTTGCTCAGGGCGGCAGTCAAGGCGGCGGCGTCCTTGAGGTTGAGCGCCACGGCCCCGGCCTCGGTCTTGTGCGGCAACTCGGCGCTGAGCGCCTTGAGCACCAAGGGGTAACCCAGGCGTTGGGCATCCTCGAGGGCCTGCGCAACGCTACTGCGCACGCCATTCGGTACCGGCAGGCCAAAGGCCCGCAGCGCCTGCTTGGAGTCCCATTCATTGAGCAGCCGGCCCGTCCCCGCCAGCGGCTGCGGACAGAGCGGCAGCAACGCCGATTCACCCAGGGCCAGCAACGCCTGGCGGTTAGCCTGGTAACCGGCGATCCGGCCCCAGGCGGCCAGGCCGTCTTCCACTCCTTGCAAAGCAGCTACGCCCTGGGCATGCAAGCGCTCGCGGGCATGGGCCGGCAGCAGCTCGGGGAAAGCCGAGGTGACAAAGCCAGTCTTGCCGTGGCGCACCAATGCCTGGCAGTACAGCTCCAGCAACAGGTCGCACTCCTTGCGCTCGCCGGTGAACTGGGCGGGGTAATCGAGCACCAGCATGGCCGCGTCGGCTTCGGTGCGCAGCGCGCTGTCGAGCATCCGGTTGAGGGCCTCGCCATTGCCCCAGATGGCGGTGGTGAAGTCCAGCGGATTGACCAGGTTGGCGTAGCTGGGCAGGACCTGCGCCAGCTCGGCGGTTTGCCCCGCGTCGAGTTTGGGCAGGCGCAGGTCGTTACGTTCGGCGTAGTCGGCAATCAGCCCGGCATCGCCGCCGGAACAGGCCAGCGCAATCAGGCTGTTGCCCGTTGGCAAGCGACCGCAGGCCGCCGCCTTCAGGGTCTCGACGAAGCTCACCGGGCCACTCACCCGAATCACCCCCAGGCGCGCAAACAGCGCGTCGTACAGGGCATCGGAACCGGACAGCGAGCTGGTGTGACTGAGCGCCAATTCGGCGCCGATCTGCGACACCCCGGTTTTCAGGACGATCACCGGGATGCCCTGCTCCAGCGCCTTGTGCGCGGCACGGGCAAAGGCCGGGACGTTCTTCAGACCTTCCAGGTGCAGGCCGATGGCGGTGACTCGCGGTTCGTCGAGCAACACGTCCATCAACTCCGCCACGCCCAGTTGCGCCTGGTTGCCCACCGACGCCATGTAGGCCACCGGCAGCGAGCGGTCGCTCATCGACAGGTTGTAGGCGAAATTGCCACTCTGGGTCAGCACGGCCACGCCCCGCTCCACCGCCTTGCCGCCATGGGCCACCGGCCACAGCGCGCAGCTGTGCAGGTAGTCGAGCAAGCCGTAGCAGTTGGGGCCGAGCAAGGCCATATCACCGGCAGCCTCGAGCAGTTGCTGTTGCAGGGCCTGGCCCTCGGCGCCGGTCTCGGCAAAACCGGAGGCGTAGCAGATCGCCCCGCCCGCGCCCTTGGCGGCCAGTTCGCGGACGCAGGTCAGGGTCAGTTCACGGTTGGTGGCAATGAACACCGCGTCCGGCCCGCAGGGCAGATCGCTGACCTGGCGGACGCACGGCACGCCTTCCAGTTCGTCGTGTTGCGGGTTGACCAGCCACATCTGGCCGGCATATCCGCCTTCGGCGCAGCGCTTGAGGGCGCGGGCCATGCTGCGCCCGCCGACAAACGCGACGTGGCGTGGGGCGAGCAGGCGCTTGAGGTTGTCTCGAATCGTCAGGGGCATGGGGGTTCTCCGGGACCGATCAGCGCAGCAGCGGCCGCAGCAGCTCGCGGGAAATGATGTGCCGCTGGATTTCCGAGGTGCCTTCCCAGACCCGCTCGATCCGTGCGTTGCGCCAGATGCGCTCGACCACACACTCATCCATCAAGCCCATGCCACCGAAGATCTGCACCGCCTCGTCGGCGACCTTGCCCAGGGTTTCGCTGGCGAACAGCTTGGCCATGCCGGCTTCGCCATCGGTCATGCTGCCCTGGTCCATCTTCCAGGCGGTGTGCAGGGTCAACAACTCGGCCGCACGGATCTGCGTGGCCATGTCCGCCAACTTGAACGAGATACCCTGGTAGGTGCCGATCGGCTGGCCAAACTGCTTGCGGTCTGCGGCCCATTGCAGCGAGACGTCCAGCGCCCGCTGCGCCTGGCCGACACAGTTGGCGGCAACCATCACCCGCCCGGCGGTCAGCCAGGCATTGGCCACGTCCCAGCCCTTGCCGACTTCACCCAGCACCTTGGAGGCTGGCACGCGGCAGTCGTCGAAGAACATTTCGTAGGTGTGGTAGCCGCGGTTGCTCACGCATTTCGGGCCGCGGCGGATGGTCATGCCCGGGGTATTGCGGTCGACCAGGAACGAAGTCACGGCGTTGCGCGTACGGCCGTTATGCTCGTAGGTGTCGGTCACGGCAAACACGATGGCGAAGTCGGCGTGTCCGGCGTGGCTGATGAAGTGCTTGCTGCCGTTCAGCACGAAGTCGTCGCCGTCCCGTACCGCGCGGGTCTTGATCGAGTTGGCATCGGAGCCGGCACCCGGTTCGGTGAGGGCGAAGCAGTCGATTTTTTCGCCCTGGATGCACGGCAACAGATAGTCGTTGATCTGCTGGCCGGTGCACGCCATGAGGATCTTCGAGGGACGTGCGACGAACACGTGCAGCGCCCAGGAGACCTTGGACAGCTCCCGCTCGATCAGCGCCTGGGACAGGTAGTCCAGGCCGCCACCGCCCACCTCTTCCGGCATGTTGAACGCATAGAAGCCGGCGGCGATCGCCTTGCCGCGAATCTGCGCCGCCAGCTCGGGCGATACTTCGTCGGCGCGGTCCACCGCCTCTTCATAGGGCAGCAGTTCCTTGGTGACAAAGCTGCGTACGGCGTCCACCAACATTTCTTGTTCTTGGGTCAGTTGGAAATTCATGCTGCTACCTGTTGTTCGTGTGCTGAATGAGGTGGGGGCGTTAGCGTCCGATAAACCGCGCCGGGCGTTTCTCGGCGACGGCGCGCAGGGCTTCGCTGGCGTCTTCACTGCGCCCGCACAGCAGGCCAGCGGCCAGTTCGGCCTGGAGTTGTTGCGCCAGGCAACGGTCAGCGCCTTCACGCATGAGCTGCTTGGCCTGGGCGAAGGCAAAGGTCGGCCCATTGGCCAGGCGCGTCGCCAGTTGCGCGGTGACGCTGCGCAACTGCTCGTCGGCGCAGACTTCGCCCACCAGCCCCGCGGCCAAGGCCCGTTCGCTGCCCCACAGCTCGTCGAGGAACAACAGGCGCTTGGCCTGCTCACTGCCAATCAGGCGCGGCAAGTGCCAGCTGGCACCGGCATCGGGCGAGTAAGCCATGCTGGTGTAGCCGGCCTTGAAGCGCGCCGATTGCCCGGCGATGCGCAGGTCGCAGCACAGGGTCAGGTCCATCCCGGCGCCCACGGCGGTGCCGTTGATGGCGGCAATGGTGGGTTTTTCCAGGCTGTGCAGGCGGTTCATCAGGGCATGGGCGGTTTCGGTCCAGCCGTAGCTTTCCAGGGCTCCCCGCGCCTCGGCGGCCGCCCATTCATCAAGGTCGGCACCGGCGCAGAAACTGCGGCCACTGCCGGTCACCACCACCACCCGCACCTGCGGGTCGGCGTTGTAGCCATCGAGCAAAGCGTGCAGGTATTTCAGGGTCGGAATGTCGAGCGCGTTGCGCTGGGCGGTGCGATTGAGGGTGATCCAGGCAACGCCGGCTTCAACCTGGCTGAGCACGGCAGAATCAGTAGTCATGGGAATCCTCGAATTATTGTGTTTGGCCTGAGGTGCTGCGACTTGAGGCCATACTAAACGAGTGTTCAACAAGGCGGCAATCGTTGGGGAAATCTGCTGTAACAGCGGTTGATCGTTTATATCTTGTTGTATTTAAAGGGTTTGTTTGTTGGTGGCGGTTAGCTGGAGATCGCGCTGTTACAACTTTGCACAACTGATGACAGGACGCGGGATATGGGTATAGCAATGCCGTAATCCTGGTCCTGGCGTTCTGAGGTGAGGGCCTGCCTTCAAAATCAAAACCCGAAGCGTCCTACACCCAACACCGAAACAGCTGATTTATCCCTCCCCCACTCCTTGCATAGGGTGCTCGGCACTTCAGACAAGGAAAGCTCATGTCACAACGGACCTGCGTCTTCGCTCCCTGTGCGGCCTATGAGGCGGCCACCGTTAATGCTGGCGTTCGGGGGCGAGCCCAATGACCCTCGGCGAACAACTGGCCATCGTCGTCTCGGAAACCGGTTTGTTCACCGACCAGTGCCGGGCCTGCGAGCGCCAGGGCTTACCGATCCTGCCCTTGCGCCAGGCTTTGGTCCCGGACTACGCGGTCGATCCGTTCCTCGCCGAGAATGGCCAGGTCCAGACCCGATTGGGCTGGCGCACCTTGCGCGCGGGTTACCTGTATGTGTTGCTCGACCGCTCGATCTGGCAGGCCTACCAGGTCACACCTGACGGCTATCTTCGGCAGTTCAATCCCTATACGCCGCCGGCTAGCAACGAGTCCTTGCTCGCCTCGGAATGTGTCTCGGCCGATCACGATGCCCCGGCCTCGTTCCTCAACATCGACACCCATGAGCACCGCGTAGCCTGGTTGGCGTTTGCCAGTGATCCCTGGCCGGTCAGTGTGCTGGATGCCTATAAGGCCGGACATGCCTCGCACCGTTTCCAGGCGCTGGACCTCGCCCAGGCACGGGATAACCCGGCCAGCCTGAGCCTGGCCATGACCGCGGAGTCGCTGCAAGTGAATGAGCGGGTCCTGGAGTACCAGTCGCTGCAGGCGGGCCAATTCCCCAGCGTGCACGGTGTCTACCCGCGCGCCCTGCGCTGTCAGGCATTAAGAGGTTTCCTGCGTAACAACACCGCGCGTCATGAATTGCAGCAGGGGGTGCTGGCCTTCGTCCTCGATGACACCGTCGGCCTGGTCCAGGAATACAACGCCCAGCGCACCGCCTGGATTCACGCCCGCCAGCAATGGCTGGAAGATCCGCTACGGGCCTACCAGCACCAAACCTCGCAGATTCTCTTGGCCATCCGCGCCCAGCACCGTGACCGGGCACAGGCGCACACCCCATCCTTCGAACCCTTCAGCGGTGACGGCCCCCCGGTGTTTGTCGACCCTGGAGTTGAACGCCAGCGTATCATCGACCACGCGGCCGTCGAGTCCGATCAGGACCTCGAGCAGCGCTACGACGAAGCCGCGCGCGCACGGTTTCAGCAGGGCTACGATAAACGGCTGCAACGTTACCAGCAGTTGATTGATCAAGCCGCCGAGGCCTATGCCGCAGCGTGCCGCACGCCACGCTTCAACTGCATCGAACAGCATGACTACGACGGTGCTGTCGGCGCCTCCGGCCGGGCCTACGCCACCACCATGGCGCTGTGCTTGCGCGGTGGCATCAGCGAAGCACCGGCTGCCAACGGCGACGAGCACGGTCCCAGCGCCCAGCTCTGGCGGGCGTGGCTCAGCAATCCACAGAGCCCGATCTACCGCGCCCTGTTGTTACGTGACCAGTCCCTGCTGGCCAACCTGCTGCCGACTTTCGAGGACAACGCCAGCCTTGCCTGGAACGACAGCGAACGGCTCTACAGCGCCCTGAGCAAACTGATCGCCAGCGACCAGGGCGGGCTCCTGCTTGGCGCCTACCTGAAACAATCCATGGCCGACCTGCTCGGCGCCCTGAATGCCGCCAGTGCCCGCCTGCAACCGATCATCAGTCCCGCGGTAGGGCGCGTGGTTTCCCGTGTCAACAGTGCCAGCCAACTGCTGCACAACCGCCTGCACCTCACCGAACTCCAGGTGCAGATGAAACTCAGCGAGTACTACGCGCTGCAATCGGAGCATTTGCGCAACCTGCAGCGCAACGCCGTCGCGGCCATGCCCCGCAGTTGGGACAACATCCTCGACGAGACGGGCACGTGGGACCCGAAAAACCGCAAGGTCACCGGCAAAGTCCGACCGCTGATCCAGGGCGGTTTACTCAGCCTGGCGCTGCTAGATCCAAAACTGGCTGCGTTGACCATCACCGTGAGTGTCTGGGTCGAAGGCAAGGCGGCTGGCTTGCTGCAGGAAACCCTGCGCGGCATGGCGCAACTGACTGACAGCACGCACTCGGCATTGCTCGATGTCAGGGTCGGCATGGGCACCCTCGAGCCCCAGGCGCGTCAAGTGCTGCAGGGGCTCAAAGTCTCATCAAAACAGGCGACCCACTGGGTACGCACCGGCTTCAGCGGCCTGCGCGGCGCCGCTGACGGCAACATGCTGCTGGCGCTCGGTGGGATGTATTTGCTCAACGACGCCTTGCACAAGAACCTCCAGGAAGCGGAGCGAGTTGTCGGGGATAAGGCCCTGGAAGCGCGGTTGGCGTTGTACGGCAGCAGTCTGGGGGTGTTGGGGGGTGGGGTGGAGTTGGTGGGGTCGGCGCTGGCGAAAGGGGGGAGTCGGGTGTTGGTGAATGGTGGGTTGTCTGTGCGGGGAGTGGCGGCTATCAAGAGAACTGCGGATGCTGGGGATGTACTCGCGAGGGCGGGGGCTGTCATAGGGGCTGCTGCGGGGATTTTTGAGGTAATGCAGGCTGGGGTGGCCACATATCGAACATTAAGCGCCGGGGATAGCTCTGCTGCGGGCTTGTATACACTTTCCATGGTGCCTTTAGCCTTTGGAGCGGGATTTAGCGTGGTGGCCGCAGCCTCCGGAAAAACTGCTTTGCTCGGTCCAATGGGGCTTGGAGTAATCCTCGGTCTGGCAGGATATGCAATGTACAAACTGGCCCAGAGCAAAGAATCGACTCCCTTCGAGCAATGGGCAAAACGCTGTTACTTCGGAAACGCCAACGAAACCCCCAAGGTTCATTGGATCAGACCTGATCAAGCCCACATCGCGATTGCCGAACTCAATGCCATTACCCTGGGCCTTGAAGCCGGTATCCATTTCCGACTGCGTTTGACCGGACTCAGTTCACCTGACGATGGCGGCCTCATCCCGGGCCTCAGTGCCCCGGTCTACGAGCAATGTCTGGAGTATCGGATATCCCTGCCGTACTTCGACGCGACCCGCTCTGCCTACCGCTGGGCGGTGACGATCCATCGCCGCGGTGACGAAACTGGCAACCAGTCGATAGGCGGTGAAGTGATCGTGGAAGGCGAGCTGAATCCCCCACCCATCCTTACCTCCGCCAGCGAGCGCCGCGCAGCACTGAAGGCATCAACCCGACCAAGACAGCCTGACTACAAGGAAAACAGCATCACTCCCCGCGTCAACTTGCGCACCGTGCGCTCGACTGATGGCAGCCCCATGCAAGTGAAGGACATCCAGGGCGCAATTGTCCTACTGCTGGAGTCTCGCCACTACAACATCGAGGGCGCGACCTTGTCATTGACCTACTGGCCAGACCGGGATGTACAGGATGCTTATGCAGAACTGATCACGATGGATTTTCTATGAAGTGCAGAAGGCCGTGCAGCAAAACGTATTGACCACCCAGACTGGAGCATTGCAATGGCTTATACAGCCCCTTTACTCAACAAGCCGGCGGAGGGCTGGAAGCATGACCTTCCAGGCCCCAATCAACTACCAACAATGACGCCGTACCCACCAGTCCTTCCCAATTCGCCCAATTACGTAGACGACATCTATATGGAGTTGGCGCGGTCAACGTTTCGGATGCGTGGCGTATCCGCATGGGGAGCAATCTATTTTTTTCTGTTTTCTATGATTCCACCCATTGCTTGGATCTTTCTGACGCTAAAAGTAGGAGAGGTACCGTCCTTTGTATTTCATATCTTCGGCCTACTAGCGACGTCTACGGGCATATGGGGAGCGATTTATTACTGGCGAATGGATACCGAAGCCCCCCGCGATGAACCCATTCGCTTCAATCGCCTGCGGCGCAAAGTCTATGTCTATCGCTTCTTCCATAACGGCGCAAAACCCTTCAGCCGCACGGACTGGGGGGTGCGCCCGGTAGTCTATGACTGGGACGACCTGCATGCCGAAGCCTGCAGCATCTACGGTCCCATGGGTACCGGCGGTTTTATCGAAACCGTCACGCTGGCCGTGCTCAAACCCGGTACACACGAGGTGCTCGATCGCTTTGTGTTCGCCCACGGAATCCTGCGAGGCGAGATGTATTGGGCCATGGCTCAACTCTTCATGCAGCAAGGGCCGCATGCCCTGCCCACCTTCCCCTACGTGCCCCGCGATTGGAACAACGAAGACGTGAGCTTCAACCTTGCTCGGCGTCTCGCGCCCAAAGTCGTCTGGCCGGCGGAGATGGATCTGGAGTCACGGACGGCGCCCCCAGCCTGAATCAGATCCAAGGTGGCAGCCGTTTTAATCTCTTACTGGAACCAGGCAATGGCATATACCGCTCCACTACTCAACAAGCCGGCTGAAGGCTGGAAGCATGACCTTCCGGGCCCCAACCAACTACCCACTTCGACGCCGTATCCACCAGTCCTTCCCAATCCGCCCAACTATGTAGACGACATTTATTTGGAACTAGCGCGCGCCACATACCGAATGCGGGGCCTTGGTGTTTGGTGCTCTGTTTTCATCATTGCCTTGGTAGCTGTTTGTGCATTCTTCCTGGCTATGATCGCGATTACTTCCCCTTCCCTCATCCCTCTGGGGATGAGTGCCGTAGGATTAGCCTCGATAGGTATCTGCATCTGGGCTGCAATATATATATGGCGAATGGATACCGAAGCCCCACGTGATGAGCCCATCCGCTTCAACCGCCTGCGTCGCAAAGTCTATGTCTATCGCTTCTTCCATGACGGCGCCAAACCCTTCAGCCGCACTGCCTGGGGCGTGCGCCCGGTGGCCTATGACTGGGACGACCTGCATGCCGAAGCCTGCAGCATCTACGGCCCCATGGGCACCGGTGGTTTTATCGAAACCGTCACGCTGGCCGTGCTCAAAACCCGGTACACACGAGGTGATCGATCGCTTTCTGTTCGCCCACGAAATCCAGCGCGGCGAGATGTATTGGGCCATGGCTCAACTCTTCATGCAGCAGGGCCCCCATGCCCTGCCCACCTTCCCCTACATGCCCCGCGATTGGAACAACGAAGACGTGAGCTTCAACCTGGCTCGGCGTCTCGCGCCCAAAGTCGTCTGGCCGGCGGAGATGGACCTGGAGTCGCGGACAGCGCCATGCCCAAGGCTGGGGAGCCTGGGTTGCAAGTAGGGAGTGGGTAATATCAGGACGCACGTATTTTCTTGGCCGAGTTTGGCTGGTAAGTCTTGTGGCATGTTGATGGACGGTGGTGACCCGGACATTGACGGAGCGAGCGTCTGCTTGCGGCCTGCCAGCGATGATCGCAAGGACGGCGTGGTGCATCAGGCAGTGTGCGTCATCGTTGACGACCATCGCGAGCAAGCTCGCTCCCACAGGGTCTGGTGTATGCAGGGACCTGTGGGAGCTGGCTTGCCAGCGATGGTTGCAAGGACGACGTGGTGCATCAGGCAGTGTGCGTCATCGTTGGCGACCATCGCGAGCAAGCTCGCTCCCACAGGGTCTGGTGTATGCAGGGACCTGTGGGTGGGGGGTTATGTGGTAGGCAGTTGCGGGGCCAGGACGCCCTGGCGTTTGCGGTGGATCAGGAAGTAGGCGCCGTAGCACAGGGCAATGAAGCCGAAGCCCCAGTACAGCGATGGGCGTTGGGTTGGGTCCAGGGCCAGGAACACGAACAACGAGCAGCACAGGGCGATGCACACCAGCGGCAGCACCGGGAACCACGGGGCGCGGTATTTCAGGTCTTCGAGCTTGCCGCCATCACGCAGGTAGGCCTTGCGGAATTTGTATTGGGCCAGGGCGATGACGATCCAGGTCACGGTACCGGACATCCCGCTGACGGCCATCAGCACCATGAACAGGGTGTCGGCGGCGACGAAGCTGGTCATCAGCGACACCAGGGCAAAACACAAGGTGATGCTCAGGGCGCGCAGTGGCACGCCGCGTTTGCTCAGGGGCGACAGGCTTTTCGGTGCCATGCCGGTCTTGGACATGGCCCAGAGGATCCGGGTCGAGGCGTAGAGGCCGGAGTTGCCCACCGAGAGGATCGCGGTGAGGATCACGAAGTTCATCAGGTCCGCGGCGTAGGGGATGCCGACCATGTCGAACACCTGCACGAACGGGCTCTCCATCAGGCCCGCCTGCTGCCACGGAACGATGGCGGACAGCACAATGATCGCCAGCACGTAGAAAATCAGCACGCGGAACACCACGTTGCGCACGGCCCGCGGAATGCTCTTTTCCGGCTGGTCGGTCTCACCCGCTGCCACCCCCATGATTTCGCAGCCCTGGAAGGCGTAGACCACGGTCATCATCACGGCGAACACCGCTGACAGGCCGTTGGGAAACACTGAATCGCCGATCAGGTTGCTCATGCCCGGTGCCGGTGCACCGCTGCTCAGCGGGATCGCGCCGAAGATCACCAGCACGCCGACCACGATAAAGCCCAGGATCGCCGCGACCTTGATCCCCGAGAACCAGTACTCGGCTTCGCCGAAGGCTCGGGTGGCCAGGGCGTTGAGGCCGAACAGCACCACCACGAACAGGGCCGACCAGTACCAGATCGGTACTTCAGGGAACCAGCGCACCATCAGCATGCCGGCGGCAGTAAATTCCAGGCCTACGGTGGTGGCCCAGCTCATCCAGTACACCCAGCCGATCATGAAGCCGGTGGCCGAGCCGATGAACTTGGTGGCGTGGGTCTGGAACGACCCCGACACCGGCATCTGCACCGACAATTCGCCCAGGCAGACCATCACCAGGTACATCAGGAAACCTGCTACCAGGTACGCCAGGATCGCGCCCACCGGACCGCCCTGATTGATGGTCACGCCGGAGCCCATGAACAGCCCGGTGCCGATCACGCCGCCCAGCGACAACATGAAAATGTGCCGGCTTTTAAGGGCGCGGGTCAGGTGGATGCCTGTACGTTCAGTGGTTTGCGTCATGTCAGCACCCCAGGCGAGTGAGGTGGACGGGATCAGCTTTACGGCCATTCATTATTATTATCTCCAATAAGCTTCGAAGACCGCGCTGTGGCGGTTGCCCCGATTATTGGAAGGCCATGTAAGTTCGCGTTGACGGTAAAGATCGAAGTTGTAGAAAGTCGTAACAGATTTGTACGTCAGCTCTGCAACAGGCCTTTGAGGGTCTGCAGGGCTTCGTGGAGCTGGGCATCGACCTGGGGTGCGAGGTCACGCAGGGCCGATTCGGCGTTGCCCAGCGCCGCGTCTTCCAGCGCCCGCAACACCTGGGCCAGGGCGCGGAAACCCAGGGAGTCACTGCTGCCGGCCAGGCGATGGGCCAGGTGTGCGACCTCGGTGCAGTCTTCGGCCGCGATGGCTTCCGCCAGGACCCCACGGTGCTGGATGATCGAAGTGCGCAGCACCGTCAGCAGACCCAACACCTTCTGTTCGCCGAGCAATGTGCGATGGGTATCCAACAGCGGCCAGTCCATGGCCCCGTCCTGCGTTGCGGGTTCGGCCGACGGCGTCTGCCCCGCCAGGACCGCGCGCAGCTCGGCCAGTTTCAGCGGCTTGGCGAGGATGCCGTCCATCCCGGCATCCAGATAGCCGCGCACGAGTGCCGGTTGTACGCTGGCGGTCAGGGCGAAAATCCGCGTGGCGCGGCTCGGCCCGACACCGCCACGGATCTGCCGGCACAGTTCGACGCCGCTGATCCCCGGCAGGTACACGTCCAGCAGGATCACATCAAACGCCTGGGCGGCGCACTCGGCCAATCCCTGCTGGCCCTCCTCCGCGAGCCAGACCTGGTGCCCGTCCTGTTGCAGCAGGCCGCTGACCACCTCACGGTTGAGCGCCACATCTTCGACCACCAGGATCTTCAGCGCCGGGCCGCTGACCTGCTCGACGGGTTCATCGACCAACTCGCCCGCCGGCGCCAGTGTCAGCTCGAACCAGAAGCAACTGCCACGTCCCGGCTGGCTGTCGACCCCGATGCTGCCACCCATTTTCTGCACCAGGTGTTTGCAGATGGCCAGGCCCAGCCCGGTGCCGCCAAAACGTTGCGCCACTTCCTCACTGGCCTGGGTGAAACGCTCGAAGATCTTTTCCTGCATCGCCGGGTCAATGCCGATGCCGTTGTCGGTAATGCTGACCCGCACGCGTTGCCCGTCGAGCCCCGGTGTCGGCGCCAGCAGCATCACCAGCACACTGACCTCACCGCCCTCGGTGAACTTGATGGCGTTGGCCAGCAGGTTGCTCAGCACCTGGCGCAGGAACTGTTCGGCTGCCAACTGGCGTGGCGCCAGCTGCGGGTCGATCAGGCAATGCAGGCGCGTGCGGTTGTCCAGCGCCCGGGGTTCGAGCAGGGTCAGTACCTCATCCAGCAGTTGGCGCAAGGAAAAGTTCACCGGCTCCAGGTGGGTTTCGCCCTCCTCCAGGCGCGCGAAGTACAGCACCTCGTTAAGAATGCTCAGCAAACCTTCACCGGCCTTGTGCAGGGCATCCAGGCGTTTGCCGTCGAGTTCGTCCAGGCGCGGGCTGCGCAGCAGTTGCGCCATGCCAAGGATGCCATTGAGCGGCGTGCGCAATTCGTGGCTCATGGTCGCCAGGAACCGCGACTTGGCGAGGTTGGCCGCCTCGGCTTCGTCCTTGGCGCGCATCAGGCTGGCGGTACGCCGTTCGACCATGCGCAGCAGGTCATCGCGGTTGTGCTGCAGGGCCAGGCGGTCGGATTCGCGGCGGTCGATGTCACTGAGGATCGCCCGGCGCATGTCGTCCAGGGCGTGGGCCACCGTGTCGATTTCATCCGGGATGCCACTGCGGCTCTTGTCCAGGCGCAAGGGTTCCTGCCACTCGCCGGCAGCGATGCGCCGGGCGAACCCGGCCATCACTTGCAGGTGGCGGGTCACCAGACGGTAGAACAATCCGGACAGCGCCACCGCCAGGCCACAGAGAAACACACTCATCCACAGCAGGCTGGTCAAGCCAGTGGCGTACAGCCGCTGGTGCACGGCCCCCAGGTCAGTGCTGACTTCGAGTTGCCCCAGGTGACGTTTTTCTCCGGAAGGCGGCTGGTAATCCAGTTCGAAGCGCTCGATGCGCAAGGGTCCGACCGGTTGCGGATTGCCCTGCAACAATTCGAAGTCCGGGCTGCTCAGGCGCACCCGCGCCACGTCGGAGAAATCCACCAGGCCCCGAAGCTGGACATTCAACTGCTCCTGGTTGAGGTCCCACAGGCTGCGTTCCAGACTGGCCAGGTAACCGGCGCGAATCAGCTCCATGCGCGAGTCGATGTCACGCATCTCGCGGCGGTACTCGAAGTACAGCTGCACGGTGCTGGCGAGCACGGTAAAACACAGGCTGAACAACAGGATGAACAGCAGCAGGCGTCGCAACAACCCACCGGGCCGGGCGCGGATCATTGCGCGTCCGCCGGCAGGCTGACCATGTCGCGGTAGGTGACTTCGCTTTCGTTGAGCCAGCGTTCGATGTCGCCGGCCTCGACCATGTGCTGCAACTGGGCATCGATCTGCGGCATCTGGCTGGCCAGCGCCGAGCGCCGCGACACCGCGATCCGCAGGTAGTCGACGCTCAGGGGCTGGGGCAAGGCGACGATGTCCTGGGCGCCTTTCAGGTGTTCGACGTACAACTCGCCAGTGCGCCGCTCCTGGGTGATGAAGTCGATGCGCCCGCGAATCAGCTTGCCGAAGTTCTGCTCACTGTTGGAGACCCATTCGATATTGTTGCTGCGAGCCACCAACCGGTCGAAATCCACCCCGTAGCTTTCCCCGAACAGCAGGCCGCCGCGGTACCGGGCGAGGTCTTCGAGGCGTTCGAAGCGCACCGGGTGTTGCCGATTGATGAACACCGCGACGTCCTCGCGCAGCACCGGCACCCGGGAAAACACCAGGCTTTGCTCGCGTTGCGCAGTGCTGTAGGCCAGCACCACGTCGACCCGACCCTCGGCGGCGTCCAGCAGGCAGCGTTTCCAGTTGCCCAGCACCACGGTCTCGACCTCATAGCCCAGCGCGCCGAACAGGTGCTTGACCACGCTCGGGGCCAGGCCGCGCACCTGCTTGCCGTCACTCCAGGAGATCGGTGGGTACACCGGGTAATCGCAATAGCGGACCTTCTCGGCAGCCATGGCGGTACCGGCGCCGAGCATCAGTAACAGCCCGAGGGCGCGCACCATCGCCTCAGGCCGCCACACTGGCGGTAAACAGGTAACCGGCGCCGTGAATGGTAATGATCAACTGCGGCTCGGCCGGGTCGTCATGCAACTTGCGCCGCAAGCGCCCCACCAGCACGTCGATCGAGCGGTCGTTGGGCACCCACTCGCGGTTGCGGATCTGGTCCATCAACTGGTCGCGGCTCAGGGTGTGGCCACTGTTGCGCAGGAACACGCTGAGCAACTGGTATTCGCCGTGGGTCAGCAGGGTCTCGTTGCCGGCGTCATCGATCAGGCGCCGGCGATCGGTATCCAGGGCCCAGGCAGCGAATTGCTTGACCGGCTTGGCCGCGGCGGCGAGTGGCTGGGGGGCTTGGGCATGACGCACCCGGCGAATCAGGTTTTTCGCCCGGGACACCAGTTCCCGGGGGTTCAGCGGCTTGATCACATAGTCATCGGCGCCGCACTCCAGGCCGACGATACGGTCGATTTCGTCGTTGCGGCCGGTGATCAGGATGATCCCCACTTCCGAGCGCACCCGCAGTTCGCGGGTCAGGGTCAGGCCGTCCTTGCCTGGCAGGCGGATGTCGAGCATCACCAGGTCGACCGCTTGGCTGGCGAGGAAGGTATCCGCGGCCTCCGCCGTTTCGGCGCAGTGGACCGCGTACCCTTCCTGGGACAGGTAGGCGTGCAGCAGTTCGCGAATCAGCGGATCGTCGTCGACGATCAGTACCCGAGGAGTCATCGCTTGAAGTCCTGCGTGTGCCCGAAGGCGTGTTTCTTATTAGAGTGGTTTTGCGTTTCAGCGGCTGATCCTAGCCTCTGCTGAACGATCGATCAACAGCTGCTGGTCGGCACGCAGAAACGCTGGCGCCCGCCGGCCTGGAGCCCATCGACCCAGGCTTCACAGATCTGCATGCCCTGCTCCGGGCTGAAGGTCCCGGGGTTGAGTCCGGACTCCAGCCACAGGCCATCGAGCAAGGCGCTCAGGCCAATGGCCGCGAGGTCGGCGTCGAAGTGTTCCCAGCCCTCCTCCTGGGCCAGTTCGGCCAGCACCTTGCGCAAGATGCCGCGGTATTCGCCGTAAGAGTGTTCGTGAGCCAGGTTGATCGCCTCGGCGGTTTTTACCGCGCCCCAGAACGCCAGCCAGGCATCGATCAGTTGCGGGTCCAGCAGTTCGGCGGAAAACGAGCCACGAAAGAACGCCGACAATCGCTCCCGCGCAGTCGGCGCGGCCTGCTCCATGGCCTCGCGCAGCAAAGTCATGACCCGCCCGGTGATCGCCATGTAGGCTTCGGCCACCAGTTCGTCCTTGCCCGAATAGTGGTGGCTGATCAGCCCCACCGAGACCCCGGCCTCAGCGCAGATCTTGCGAATCGATGCGCCCTGGAAGCCATGGCGCTTGAGGCACACCAGGGTCGCCTCGATCAGATTGGCCTTGCGCAGCTCCGGCTCCATGCGTGAAAAACGGGCTTCCTGACTCATGGGCGACTCTCTCCTTGGATCGATCATTGGGGCCCTGCACCGCCCCTGCGTTGAACGACTGTACAGCAAGAGTGCGCCCAGTCTCCAGCCTCAACCGCGTTCAGTCACGATAGCCTGGGGCAATGCGTTCGAGCAGGCGCAACATCGCCGCCCAGGCCAGTTGCATGGCATCCGGATCGCTCAACTGGCCCTCTTCCAGGGGCCGGCCGGGGTCGTTGAACTGGCGCTCGGTGTGCGCGCAGACCTCGTGGGGCGGCAGCAGCAATTCGCCACAGGCCTGGGCCGCCAGTTGGATCTCGCAGGCCTTTTCCAGGTAATACATGCGCAAGAACGCCTGGCCCACGGTGGCGCCCACGGTCAACAGGCCATGGTTGCGCAACATCAACACCGGCTTGTCCGCCAGGTCGTGCACCAGGCGCTGCTGCTCGCTGAGGTCCAGCGCCACGCCTTCGTAGTCGTGGTAGGCAACCCGGCCGTAGAACTCCATGGAAATCTGATTGACCGGCAACAGCCCGCACTTCAAGGCCGCCACCGCACAACCGGCGCGGGTGTGGGTGTGCAGCACGCACTGGGCGTCGTCACGGGCGCCGTGGATCGCACTGTGGATGACAAAACCCGCCGGGTTGACCGGGTATTGCGATGGCTCTACGGCATGTCCGTGAAGGTCGATTTTCACCAGGTTGGAGGCGCTGATTTCATCGAACATCAAGCCGTAGGGGTTGATCAGGAAGTGGTGCTCCGGCCCAGGCAGGCGCACCGAGATATGGGTGAAGATCAGATCGGTCATGCGAAAGTGCGCGATCAAGCGATAGCACGCCGCCAACTCTTCACGCAGGCGCTGCTCGGTGGCGCTGCGCGCGGTGGGCGTATCAGGGTGGCTGACAAATTGCTTCATTGGCGAGGTTCTCCAGGCAGATGGCTGGGCAGACAGTAAGGCTGGACGGGGCAAGCGTCCAGCCGCGCGGCTTATTTGCTGGCCCAGGCGTTGAAACGCTCTTCCAGTTCTTCGCCGTGATCGACCCAGAAGCCGACGTCCATCGACAGCGCACCCTTGAGGTTCTGCGGCGCGGTCGGCACCCAGCGCGCGAGCGACTGATCCAGGCGTGCCGCGGCCTCGGTATTGGTCGGACCGTAGGGAATCTGCTGCACGTACTTGACCTGGGCATCGGGCTGATTGGTGAAGGCGATAAACCGCTTGGCCTGATCGACATGCCGGGAGCCCTTGATGATCGCCCAGTAGTCCATGCCGTACAGGCTGCCCGGCCAGACCAGGCCCAGGTGACTGCCGCCCTGGGCGGCGGCGGCAATCCGCCCGCTGTAGGTCGAGGTCATGACCACGTCGCCGGCGGCCAGCCATTGCGCCGGTTGTGCGCCGGCTTCCCACCACTGGATATGGGGCTTGAGTTCGGTCAGCTTGGCGAAGGCGCGGTTGACCCCTTCAGGAGTGCCCAGGACCTGGTAGACGTCCTCGACCTTGACCCCGTCGGCCAGCAAGGCGAACTCCAGGTTGTACACCGCGCGCTTGCGCAGGCCGCGCTTGCCAGGGATTTTCTCCACGTTCCAGAAATCCGCCCATGAGGCCGGGGCCTGGGCCAGCTTGTCGGTGTCATAGGCAATCGCCACGCTCCACACCAACGCGGCGGAACCGCACTCCTGCGCGGCCTCGGGAATCAACCGTGCGGCATGCCCCAGTTGCGTCCAGTCCAGGCGCTCGTACATGCCCTCTTCGCAGCCGCGCATCAGGTCCGGGCCTTCGATCTGCACCACGTCCCAATCGACGTTGCCGGTGTCGACCATCACCTTGATCCGGGCCATTTCGCCGTTGTATTCGCTCTGGATCAATTTGCTCTGGTCCAGCGCGCTGAAGGGCTGGAAAAACGCCACGTCCTGGGCTTTCTGTCCGGCGCCGCCGTATCCGACCACCACCATGTCCGGCGCCGCCTGAACGCTGCCCATGGCCATGGCCAGGGACAACAGCAAGGGATAACGAGCGAGCTTGAGTCTATTGGCTTTCATCTAGCAGTCCTCGTGCAGGTGCCACCCGGAGCAGGACCGGCGTGACCCATTTTTATTGTTGTGAGGTTCGCCCCAGGAGCGGGCGCCAAATGAAAGTACTGCAAGCCTTAGTAAAAAAACAAGTTGATTTTTTACTGCCGGTAAATTTCTATAGGGCAATAATAACAACGCCGAAGCACGGCCTTTCGGCTTCAGCCTGCCTGGAGTAAGCGCACCATGCCGACCTCGTCCCCCGCCTTTGCCCATCTGTTCGAGCCCTTGCAGATCCGCGGCAAACGCCTGAAAAACCGCATCATGTCCAGCGGGCACGACACCTCGATGCCGACCGACAACCTGGTCAACGCGCAACTGATCGCCTATCACCGGGCACGCGCCGAAGGCGGTGTCGGGCTGATCGTGCTGCAGGTGGCCGGGGTCCACGACAGTGCGCGCTACACCTCCCATGTGCTGATGGCCACGGACGACGCCTGCATCGAGGGTTACCGTGAGCTGGCGCGGACATGCCACGAGCATGGCACCCTGGTGCTGTCGCAGATTTTCCACCCGGGGCGGGAAATCATGGAGTCCAGCGACGGTCTGCTGGCCGTGGCCTACTCCGCCTCTGCAGTGCCTAACGAGCGCTTCCGGGTGATGCCACGGGCGCTGGACCAGGCGATGATCGATGAGATCGTCGCCGGTTATGCGGCGGCCGCTCGCCGCCTGCATCAGGCTGGAATCGACGGGGTCGAGGTGGTCGCCAGCCATGGTTACCTGCCCGCGCAGTTCATCAACCCCCGGGTCAACCGACGCACCGATCACTACAACGGAGACCTCGAACAACGCCTGCGCTTCCTGCGGGAAGTGATCGCGGCGGTGCGCGCCAGCACCGACGAACAGTTCATCATTGGCCTGCGGATTTCCGCGGGCGAGCGTGACCCCGAAGGCTTGAGCGAAGATGAGTCCCTGGCCAGCGTGCAAGCGCTGCAAGCCCAGCTGGACTACGTGCACATCGTCGCCGGCACCTCGGCCTCGCTGGGTGGCGCGGTGCACATTGTGCCGCCGATGGCCATCGAAGCGGCGTACCTGGCCAAAGAAGCCGGGACCTTCAAGGCTGGCCTGAAGATTCCACTGTTCGTCACTGGCCGGATCAACCAGCCCCAGGAGGCCGAACTGATCCTGGCCCGGGGCCAAGCCGATGTCTGCGGCATGACCCGGGCGCTGATCTGCGACCCGCAAATGCCCAACAAGACCGACGCCGGGCGTGCCGAAGACGTGCGCGCGTGCATCGCCTGCAACCAGGCGTGCATCGGGCACTTCCACAAGGGATTGCCGATTTCCTGCATCCAGCACCCGGAAACCGGGCGCGAACTGATCTACAGCCAACGCGCGCCAGCGACTCGGCGCAAGCGCATCATGATCGCCGGCGGTGGCCCGGCCGGAATGAAGGCCGCAGCGGTGGCCGCCCAGCGCGGGCACGAGGTGACCCTGTACGAAGCCAGCTCGCAACTCGGCGGCCAGGTGTTGTTGGCCCAACTGCTGCCGCGCCGCGCCGAGTTCGGCGGAGCCAGCACCAACCTGCAGCGCGAGATGCAGTTGGCCGGGGTGCGCGTAGTGCGCAACACCCGGGTCGACCGGGCACTGGTGGAGCGCGAACAGCCGGACCTGGTGATCGTTGCGACCGGGGCCGAACCTTACTGGCCAAACTTCGAGCGTGGCGGTGAATTGCAGGTGGTCGACGCCTGGCAGGTGCTCAAGGACGAGGTGCCGATCGGCCGTTCAGTGGTAGTGGTGGACTGGCGCTGCGACTGGATCGGCCCAGGTATCGCCGAGCGCCTGGTGCGGGCTGGGCATCAGGTCCAGTTGGCGGTCAATGGCACTCATTGCGGGGAAAACCTGCCGCTGTACGTGCGTGACCAACTGGCCGGCGAACTGCATAAGCTCGGCATCCCGATCACTCCGTATGCCCGGCTCTATGGCTGCGACGACAACACGGTGTACCTGCAACACACCGCCAGTGGCGAGCCAATGCTGCTGGAGAACATCGACACCCTGGTGTTGTGCCAAGGCCACCAACCGGTGGATACCCTCGGTGCCGAACTGCAAGGGCTGGTGGAGTTTCGCCGGATCGGCGACTGCCTGGCACCGCGCACCGCCGAAGAAGCCATCTACGAAGGCCTGAAAGTCGCCTGGGAGCTTTAAGCCTGTTTATACTCCGGGACTTTAGGTTTTGGCTTGGGCGCAAATCCCCGCTTTTAAAGGTGGGACCGCGCTCAAGCCCCTCCCGGTCTGGAATTCGCCATGAGCAACAGCAACACGCCTGCGCCCGACATCGGCAGCGCTGCGCCGCATTTCCTCGGCACGCGGATTCGCGGCCTGCGCAAACGCCGGGGCATGACCCTGGCGCAGCTGGCGCAGTTGAGTGAGTTGACCGCCGGTTACATCAGCCAACTGGAACGCAACCTCGCCTACCCGTCGATCCCGGCGCTGTTCAACATCGCCCGTAGCCTGGGCGTGACCATCCAGTGGTTCTTCGCCAGCGAAGTGCCCACTGCCCCCGAAGACCAGGGCGTGGTGGTGCGCAAGAACAGCCGCCTGAGCGTGCACTACGAAGACGGCATCGTCGACCACCTGCTCACCCCCCAACCCAACCGCCAACTGGAAATGCTCCACTCGCGCTTCCCACCCGGCACGTACAGCCAGCAAAGCTACAGCCACGACGGCGAAGAAGCTGGCTACCTGCTGTGCGGCAGCTTCGAGCTGTGGGTCGGCGATCGGCATTTCCAGCTCAGCGAAGGCGACAGCTTCAGCTTCTCCAGCCAGGAACCACACCGCTACGGCAACCCTGGCGAAGTGGATGCGGTGGTGATCTGGGTGATTACTCCGCCGACGTTTTAACGCCGCACGCGCCCACTGGTTGCTGTAGCCCCCGCACGCTTGAGGGTGTCGCTCGGCAGTTCCTTGAACAGTGCCCGGTAGCTGCTGGAAAAACGTCCCAGGTGCCAGAATGACCAGTGCATCGCCACTTCGGCCACGGTGGTCTGGCCGGGGTGGCTGCCGAGCAGTTCGCGGCGGGCGCTGTTGAGGCGGCGCAAGCGCAGCCATTGGGTCGGGGCCATGCCGGTGTAGGTCTTGAAGGCGTGTTGCAACTGGCGCAGGGAAACCCCGGCGACCTGGGACAACTGCAGCAGGTTGAGCTGTTCTTCCGGGGTATCGGCTGCCCACTCGCCCACCCGTTTCATGAGCACCCGCTCCCCTGCCCGGCGCTGCAATGCGCCCTGGTCGAGGCAGACGCAGGCGTTGTCGAGGATGAACAGGCAGTCGTCCAGCAGTTGCTGGGTCAGGGCGTCCCGGCTCGGTGGGTCGATGGTCTGGGACAGCCGGGTCAGGGTGCCGCTGAGCCAGCGGCTGAACAGCGCGTTCTGCTGAGAGTTGAGCGGCGCCATGAACAGGCCTTCCAGGCGTTCGATGCTAACGCCATGGCGCTGCAGGAACTGCGGGCCGAAGACTACGGCCACTTCCTGGTAGTTCTCCGGAGTGATCCAGATGTTGCGGCTTTCGCCGTTGAGCACGTAGAGCGCGTTGTCGCTGCGATCGAAACAGAACGCCAAGGCCCCCGGTGGCGCGCTGAAATTCTGCTCGACCCGGGTGTTCATGCATTCCTCGTAAATCTCTACCCCCTGCAAGTCCAGATAACGCACCAGGCCGGCGAAGTGCCCGGGTGACATCTGCTGGTAGTGCTGCACCCACCCAGGGGTCGCGCGTATCTGGTCGGCGACGTCTGCGGTGTTGAAAGCCTGCACATGCAAGGGATTTGGCGCTGTCATGGGGAGATCCGCGCGCACTCTTTTGGTGCGCTTGATGGCTGCTGAAAGTGGATAGATGGAACCGTAACGCTGGCCCAAGATAGTCGTCAACGCGCTACAGGGGAAGTCTCTGTGCACAGCAAGCCTGACTCTGGCGCGGATAAAACCAATAACGAGGTCTTTATGAACGCCCCTTTCGATCAGCTCTCCACCTGGCTGAAAGATCACAAGATTACCGAAGTCGAATGCGTGGTCACTGACCTGACCGGTATCGCTCGCGGCAAGATAGCGCCCACCAACAAGTTCCTGCATGAGCGAGGCATGCGCCTGCCGGAAAGTGTGCTGTTGCAAACGGTAACCGGGGACTTTGTCGACGACGACATCTACTACGACCTGCTCGACCCGGCCGACATCGACATGGTGTGCAAGCCGGTGTCCGACGCGGTGTACGTGATTCCATGGGCCATCGAGCCCACTGCGATCGTGATCCACGACACCTTCGACAAATTCGGCAACCCGATCGAACTGTCGCCGCGCAACGTGCTCAAGAAAGTCCTGCAGCTGTACACCGACAAAGGCTGGAAGCCGATCGTGGCCCCGGAAATGGAATTCTACCTGACCCAACGCTGCGAAGACCCAGACTTGCCACTCAAGGCGCCACTGGGCCGTTCGGGCCGTGCCGAAAGCGGTCGGCAGTCGTTTTCCATCGATGCCGCCAACGAATTTGATCCACTGTTCGAAGATGTCTACGACTGGTGCGAAGCCCAGGGCCTGGACCTCGACACGCTGATCCATGAAGACGGCCCGGCGCAGATGGAAATCAACTTCCGGCATGGCGACGCACTCGACCTGGCCGACCAGATCACCGTGTTCAAGCGCACCCTGCGCGAAGCGGCGCTCAAGCACAACGTCACCGCCACCTTCATGGCCAAGCCGATCGGCGATGAGCCAGGCAGCGCCATGCACCTGCACCAGAGCGTGGTCGAGATCGCCACCGGCAAGCCAATCTTCGCCAATGAAGACGGCAGCATGAGCGAACTGTTCCTGCACCATATCGGCGGCTTGCAGAAGTACATTCCCAAGCTGTTGCCGATGTTCGCCCCCAACGTCAACTCGTTCCGGCGCTTCCTGCCGGACACCTCGGCGCCAGTGAACGTCGAATGGGGCGTGGAAAACCGCACCGTCGGCCTGCGGGTGCCGACCTCGAGCCCGGACGCGATGCGCGTGGAAAACCGCTTGCCCGGCGCCGATGCCAACCCCTACCTGGCGATCGCGGCCAGCCTGTTGTGCGGTTACCTGGGCATGGTCGAACGAGTCGAACCGAGCGCCGGCGTCGAGGGCCGGGCCTACGAACGACGCAACCTGCGCCTGCCGATCACCATCGAAGACGCCCTGGCGCACATGGAGAACTGCCCGACCATTGAAAGCTACCTGGGCAGCAAGTTCGTGCGCGGCTACGTCGCGGTGAAACGCGCCGAACATGAAAACTTCAAGCGCGTGATCAGCTCCTGGGAGCGCGAGTTCCTGCTGCTGAGCGTCTGATACCGGGACTGTGGGAGCGGGCCGGGCGGCGCTCCGCTTGCTCGCGGTGGGGAGCTGATCCTCGAGCTGATGTCGACTGATCTGACGTCATCGCGAGCAAGCTCGCTCCTACATTGGGTCCTGTACATCGAAAACAATTATTCCAAGAGGTGTCGAATGCGTCTTATGAAATCCGTGGTTCCCGTTGCCCTGGCGCTGTTGTGCAGTGCCGTTGCCCATGCGCAGCCCAGCGTCAGCGTGTACAACTGGACCGACTACATCGGCGAAACCACCCTCGCCGACTTCACCGCCAAGACCTCGGTCAAGGTCATCTATGACGTGTTCGACTCCAATGAAACCCTGGAAGGCAAGCTGCTCGCCGGGCGTACCGGCTACGACGTAGTGGTGCCGTCCAACCACTTCCTGGCGCGCCAGGTTAAAGCCGGGGCCTTCCTCAAGCTCGATCGCGAGCAATTGCCGAACTGGAAGAACCTCGACCCGAAACTCTTGACCCTGCTGGAAAAGAACGACCCCGGCAACGCGCACTCGGTGCCGTACCTGTGGGGCACCAACGGCATCGGTTACAACGTCGACAAGATCAAGCAGGTACTGGGAGTTGACCATATCGACTCGTGGGCAGTGATGTTCGAACCCGAGAACCTGAAAAAGCTCAGCCAGTGCGGCGTGTCGATGATGGATTCGGCCGATGAAGTGTACCCGGCCATCCTCAACTACATGGGCATGGACCCGCGCAGCGAAAAAGTCGAAGACTACAAAAAGGCCGAAGCCAAGCTGCTGACCATTCGGCCCTACATCACCTACTTCCACTCCTCCAAGTACGTCTCGGACCTGGCCAACGGTGATATCTGCATCGCTTTCGGCTACTCCGGCGACGTGTTCCAGGCCGCCAACCGGGCCAAGGAAGCGAAGAACGGGGTGAACATCGCCTACGCCATCCCCAAGGAAGGCAGCAACCTGTGGTTCGACCTGCTCGCGGTACCCGCCGATGCCGGCAACCCCAAGCAAGCCTACGAGTTCATCAACTACCTGCTGGACCCCGAGGTCATTGCCAAGGTCAGCGCCACCGTCGGCTACGCTAACCCGAACCCGGCCGCCAAGCCGTTCATGGATGCCGAGCTGGTAAACAACCCTGAGGTCTACCCGCCCCAGGCGGTGCTCGACAAACTCTACATTTCCACCACCCCGACGCCAGAAATCATGCGCCTGATGACTCGCTCGTGGAGCAAAGTGAAGTCCAACAAATGAACCAGGCCACTCAATTCAACCCAGACACCGAGCACGCCCGCTCCTACTACGCGGCCAGCGCCAAGGGCATGCGCCAACGCCCGGCGCTGGGCGCGGACCTGGAGGCCGACGTCTGTGTGATCGGCGGCGGTTTTACCGGGGTCAATACCGCCATCGAACTGGCCCAGCGCGGGCTCTCGGTGATCCTGCTGGAGGCTCGGCGGATCGGCTGGGGCGCCAGCGGGCGCAACGGCGGACAACTGATCCGCGGCGTCGGCCATGACGTCTCGGGATTTGCCCGCTACGTCGGCGAGGACGGCGTGCGTTACCTGGAGCGCGCGGGGATCGAGTCGGTGCAAGTGGTGGCCGAGCGTATCCGCCAGCACGGCATCGACTGTGATCTGCGCTGGGGCTTTTGCGAACTGGCCAACACCGCGGCGCAGTTTGCCGCGTTCAAGGCTGAGCAACAGAGCCTCCAGGCCCAGGGTTATGCCCACGAGACCCGGCTCGTGGCGGCGCAGGACATCGACCAGGTGGTCAATTCCAAGGTCTACGCCGGGGGGCTGGTGGACATGGGGTCGGGGCATCTGCACCCGCTGAACCTGGTCCTCGGCGAGGCACAGGTGGCTGAATCCCTGGGGGTGCGGATCTTCGAACACAGCCCGGTGCTGGAGATCGTTCACGGCAGTACGGTCAAAGTCCGCTGTGCCAGCGGCTCGGTACGCGCCGGCACACTGGTGCTGGCCTGCAACGCTCACCTAGAGGAGCTGGAGCCCAAGCTCAGCGGCAAGGTCCTGCCCGCCGGCAGCTACATCATCGCCACCGAACCGCTGTCGCAGCAGGCGGCGGATCAGTTGATCCCGCAGAACCTGGCGCTGTGTGACCAGAAAGTCGGCCTGGACTATTACCGGTTATCGGCCGACCGGCGCTTGTTGTTTGGCGGTGCCTGCCATTATTCCGGGCGGGACCCGGCGGACATCAGCGCCTACATGCGCCCACAGATGCTCAAGGTGTTCCCGCAGTTGGCCGATGTGCGCATCGACTATCAATGGGGTGGGCGCATCGGGATTTCCGCCAACCGTTTTCCGCAGATCGGCCGTCTATCGGCGCACCCGAACGTATATTACGCCCAGGGCTACTCCGGCCACGGCTTGAACGTCACCCACTGGTGCGCACACCTGCTGGGCGAAGCGATCCATGCCGGACACAGCCAGGGCTTCGACGTGTTCAGCGCAGTGCCGCACCTGACCTTCCCCGGTGGCCGCGCATTGCGCACCCCGCTGCTGGCATTGGGCATGGCGTGGTATCGGTTGAAAGAGATGGTCGGGTGATGGGCTGGGCAAATGGACGCGCTGTCTTGCCACCTTGATGTAGGAGCGAGCGCCCGCTTGCGGCTTGCTCGCGAAAAACCCGAGAGCACCGCGTTGAATCAGCAAACACGCGTCATCGTTGACGTCCATCGCGAGCAGGCTCGCTCCTACAGTGTGGTTTGTTTGAGGACCCTACCCCATGCCCGGCATCGAACTGCTGCGCGCTCAGCGCGATGAGCTGGACTGCATCGAGAACCTGATGCAGTTCTACCTCTATGACTTCAGTGAATGGCTGCCGCTGACCTTCGCCGAGCGCGGCTTGTTCAATGTGCAACTGCCGCCCGACTATTGGCGCAAGCCCGCCACCCAGCCCTTCCTGATCCGGGTGGATGGCGCATTGGCCGGTTTTGTCACGGTGGACGATACGGCACACCTGGCCGGGGTGACGTTCAATATCAGCTATCTATTCGTCAGCCGTCGATACCGTGGCCAGGGCGTTGGCCGCCATGTGGTAGACGCCCTGCTGCAGCAGTTTCCCGGCTGCTGGCAGGTTTTCCACCTGGACGCCAACCTGGCGGCCAAGGCGTTCTGGGCCAAGGTCATCCCGGCGCTGGGTGCAAGCGAACTGAGCCAACACCGGTTGCCGGTGGACGGTTACCCCTGCACCTTGTTCAAGTTCCGCATCCCCTGACGGCATCGAGCTTACGCACGGCCGCTGACGGACCACCAGCGTGGCAGCAACTGCTGGACCTTGGGCTCGGCGAATCGATCGTCGATCAACATCACCAACCCTTGATCCTGCTGGGTGCGAATCACCCGGCCGGCGGCCTGTACGACTTTTTGCACGCCGGGGAACAGGTAGGTGTAGTCATAACCATCGCCGAAAATCGCCGCCATCCGCTGCTTCAACTGCTCGTTGACCGGGTTCAGTTGCGCCAGCCCGAGGGTGGCGATGAAGGCGCCAATCAGCCGTGCCCCGGGCAAGTCGATGCCCTCGCCAAATGCCCCGCCGAGTACCGCAAAACCAACGCCCTGGCTCTGCGCAGTGAACTGTTCGAGAAACGCCTGGCGGCTGCTTTCGTCCATGCCCCGGGACTGCGACCATTGCTGGATGTGCGGGTGACTGTGGGCAAACAGTTGGGCCACCTGTTGCAGGTAATCGAAGCTGCTGAAAAACGCCAGGTAGTTGCCGGGGCGTGCGCTGAACTGGCGCGCCATCAACTCGACGATGGGGGCCAGGGAGGCCTGGCGATGGACAAAACGAGTGGAGATCTGGCTGACGATCTGCACCTGGAGCTGGTCGGCATGAAATGGCGACTCGACGTCGATCCACACCGTCGCCGGCGGCAGCCCCAGCAGGTCGCGGTAATAGCGCTGCGGGCTGAGGGTCGCGGAGAACATCACCACACTGCGCGCCGCGGTCAGCCTGGGGCGAATAAAGCCGGCCGGCACCACGTTGCGCAGGCACAGCAGCGCCAGGCTGCGCTGGCCGCTGGACTGGCGCTTGCTGATGTCGAACACGAAGTGCTGGTCGAACAGCTCCGCCACCCGGCAGAACTGCAGCGCATCGAAATAGAAACGCTGCACCTCGGCGTCCAGCCCTTGCGGGTGGTCGTTGAGGTGGTCGCCGATGGCCGCGGTGCACAGCGCCAGCGCCTGCAACAGCTTGTCCGGCGCCTTGGCATAGGCCTGGTAAGGGCTGGCCTGCTCCTTGTGCAGCGCATTCCATTCACGGTTGACCCGCTGCAGGCTTTTCTTCAGGACCTGGGGGGCGATCTTGCGCATGCTGTTGAAGCTGAACTGATCCAGGCTGGCGCTGTACATCTGGCGCCCGCGCTCCACCAGGTTGTGGGCCTCGTCCACCAATACCGCCAGTTGCCACTGGTTGGCCTGGGCCAGACCGAACAGCAGCGCGCTGAAATCAAAGTAGTAGTTGTAGTCGGCGACCACCAGGTCGGCCCAGCGCGCCATTTCCTGGCTCAGGTAGTAAGGACAGACCTGGTGCTCCCGCGCGATCTGGCGCAGCGCCGCCTGATCAAGCAGGGTCAACTGGCTGGCCGCCTGGCGCGCTGCCGGCAAGCGGTCATAAAAGCCCTTGGCCAACGGGCAGGACTCACCGTGGCAGGCCTTGTCCAGGTGCTCGCAGGCCTTGTCCCGGGCGACCATTTCCAGCACTCGCAAGGGCAACCCCGGTGCGCTGTCGACCAGTACCTGTGCGGCATCCAGCGCCAGTTTGCGGCCTGGAGTCTTGGCGGTGAGAAACAGCACCTTGTCGAGCTTCTGCGGCGCCAGGGCCTTGAGCATCGGGAACAGCGTGCCGAGGGTCTTGCCGATGCCGGTGGTAGCCTGGGCCATCAGGCAGCGGCCGGTGCTGACCGCCTTGAACACCGATTCCGCCAGGTGACGCTGGCCGGGACGAAAGTCCGGGTGGGGAAACCGCAGGGCCTGTGCGGCCTGATTGCGCGCCTCGCGATGAGCCAGTTCCTGCTCGGCCCAGGCCAGGAACAACCCGCACTGCTGGTTGAAGAAGGTCTCCAGCTCAAGCGCGCTGCAGGCTGACACCAGGCTGGTCTCCTGCTCACTGACAATGTCGAAATACACCAACGCCAGGTTGATCTCGGCCAGCTGCAGTTGCTGGCACAGTAACCAGCCGTAGATTTTCGCCTGGGCCCAATGCAGTTGCCGGTGGTTGGCCGGCATACGCTCGAGGTCGCCGCGGTAGGTCTTGATTTCTTCCAGGCGGTTCTGCGCCGGATCATAACCGTCTGCCCGCCCCCGCACGGTCAACTGCCGGTATTGGCCTTGCACCGCCACTTCGTTCTGGTAGCCCGGACTGCGCCGCGAGGCCACGGTGCGATGCCCGACAATGCCCTCCAGCGCCGTGGGCGATGGGGTGAAGCGCAGGTCGAGGTCACCGCACTTGGCGGTGAACTCACACAGGGCACGCACCGCGATGCTGTAGCTCACTCGCAAGGTAACGCCCACTGCACGTAGCACACGGCGATGGGCATCTGATGGGCATGGCAGAACTCCAGCCAGCGCACCTGGTTATCCTGCAAGCGATCGCCGGGGCCCTTGACCTCGATCATCCGGTAGGTCTTTTGCTGCGGCCAGAACTGAATCAGGTCGGGCATGCCGGCGCGGTTGGCCTTGATGTCCTGCAACAGGCGATCGAACCAGTGCTTGAGGTGTTCCGGCGGCAGGCAGAGCAATGCCAGTTCCAGCAGTTCCTCGGTCAACACTCCCCAGAACACGAAGGGCGATTGCACACCCGCCTTGGCGTGAAAACGCTGGCGAATGGTCGCGGCATAACGGCCATCGTCCAGTTCGCCCAGGCAAGCCTGGAACAACTCGGCGCGGCGGGTATGGAAATCCTCGCTCAGCAGGTCCACCGGCCCGCGCTGGAACGGGTGGAAGAACGCCCCGGGCAGTGGCGCAAAGATCGCCGGCCAGCAGAGCAAGCCGAACAATGAATTGATCAGGCTGTTTTCAACGTAATGCACCGGTGCCGCCGGGTCATCCAGGTGGGCCTGGACATGAAACTCCACCGACAACGCCGGGTCGACGCGCAGCAGGTTGAGGTCCAGGCGCTCGACTTCCCGCGGCTTCAGGCGTGGCGCCGGCGGCCCGCCAAGTTTGCGCCGCAAGCGCGGCAGCATCCGCAGCACTTGCTGCTGCTCGGCGGCACTTTGCGGCGCGAGCTCGGCCTGGGTCGCCAACTCCAGCGCCAGGGCATACTCGGCGCAGCGCTCCAGCACACGGATCAGGCGCGCCCTGGCACCCGGATAGTGGCACTGGCGATAGATGTCCAGCGCTGCCGGCCAGTCGGCCAGGCGTTCGCAGTGTTGCCCGAGCAGGAACAGCAGTTTGTCGCGGCGTCTCTGCAGCCAGGGGTTGGCGCTGTCCAGTGCGTGAATCCGAGCCACCACCTGGCTCACGTCCTCAGCGCCTTCGAAGGCTTGCTGGCAGCCATGCAGATAGAGAAACGCCTCGACGTCCTCGCGACTGCGCAAACCCCGGGACTCGGCGCAGAACTCGACTTTCTCGTAGGTGTAGATGCCCAGGTCCGCCAGCACGAACTCCGACCAGTCCTGGTAAAGGTTGCCGAAGAACATCAAGCGCAGGCGATCGCACAGGTCCATGATGGTCAGGCTCAGGACCCGATCATCCAGGGCCGGGTACCACTGTCGCAGGGTTTGCGGGTGGGGGAATGGCTCACGCAAGGCGTCGAGCCAGGCGGTTTTTTTCGCTTTGGGCTGGTCGATGGCCGTGCCGAAACAGGCCAGGATCTCGGCCTTGAGCAGCACCTCGAACAACGCATCCAGAGTCAATGGTGCCTGATCGTCGACCCAGCCCAGCGCCAGTAACGGCTGCACCGCCAGTGCCGTCGCGCCAATTTCCGGGTACTGCAACTTGCCCGGGCGAAAGTGTTCGCCCTTGCGCATCACCATGCGCACCAGTAGCGCCTGGGAAGTTCGCGGCAATTGGCCGAAAGACTCAATGAATGCCTGCTCCTGCGGGCTGAGCACATCGGCATAACGCTGCTGCAGCCAGGCGAGTACCTGCTGAAAGTTATTCAGGTAGTAGAACGGATCTTCGAGCGGATTGACGGTCACAGATAGAAAGGGCCATGGCGAGCGGATACTGGTTATGCATACAGATAGCAGTTCAGCCGCGCCGCTGGCAAATGGAAAAAGATAAATGGCCGGGTTTTGTCCATTCCATCTACCCTGATGTGGTATTTTTCCAGCTTTTTCAGGGCCTAAGCGAACTTTCCCGGGATAAGCGGGACCAAGGGCCTAGTGATATCGCGCCGCTGCTCCTTGCATCAGGCCGATCGAGTGATTCTGGATTGAGAGGTTTTAGTATGAACATCCGTACTCTGTGCATGCCCCTGGCCGTGGTCGCCTTGCTGGCGCTGGCAGGTTGCTCGACCCCAACGGTAGTGACCCTGCAGAACGGCACCCAATACCTGACCGAAGATATGCCGGACACCACCGCTGAAGACGGTTTTGTCGAGTTCAAGGACATTTCTGGCGCGACGGTCAAGGTCAAGGCGGATGATGTCGCCACCATCCGCAAGGAAAAATGACCCTGCGCCTTCACGCTGCAACAGGAAACCCCAAGTAACAGGCGATCATTTGAAGTGCTTTATATTTGTTGATAAACAGACGAGTCATCGGAAGTTTACAAACATTATAAAGCCAGGTGATCGCATGTTTTATTCATTGTCCAGCACACACCGAAACATTAACTTAAGTTACCTCATCAACTGCATTAGCATAGCCACCACCACTGCACCACTCACAGTCTTTGCGCAGCCCTTCCCCGCTCCCTCATCGACAATTGTTTCGTTTCAACAAGCGCGGCTCGCACCTGACACTTTTCGCTTGGATCCTTCTGTTTTAGAATCCATCCAGCAAACCGCCAAAGATGGCACCTCCCGACAACTGCAATTACCCCTACCAGAAGGTGGCGACACGGTATTCACCCTCACCGACTCCAATGTTCTACCGCCAGAACTTGCCCAACGTTACCCGCAGATACAAAGCATGAAAGGCACTGATTTGCATGGCCGCCACATACGCATGGACATATCTGATCGCGGAATGCGGGCGATAATATTTGACCCACAAGGCACATGGCAGATCCAGCCCGTACCCAACCTTAATCGACCCTCCTCTTCCCCCGATAATTACCGCAGCTTTCGTATTCCTGGGCTCCTTGCCAGTGCCCCGCCACACAGGACCGAGCCGCCACGCCAGGGCGTGCCGGCACTAACGAGCCCCCAACCCAGCCAGACCTCGCCGATTAATCAGCACTCGCGCGAGTATCGTCTTGCAGTGGCAACCACCAGTGCATATTCGCAATACTTCGGTGGCAGCGTTGCAGCCAGTTTGGCCAGTGTGGTCGAATCTATCAATCGAGTGAACGCGGTATTTGAACGGGATCTTGGAATACACCTGAGGCTGGTCGAAGACAACGACAAATTGATGTTTACTGATCCGACCACGGATCCCTATCGTTCCCCCACGGATGACGAAGATTTCGACTATTCGCGCAAACAAAATACCCGTGTATTAAAAGAGTTGATTGGCAGCGAAAACTTTGATGTGGGGCATTTATTTGAAATGTCTGAAGGGGGCGGAGCAATAAACGCTGCTGTTTGTGATGACGAAGGCAAGGCCAAGGCCAGTAGCGGTCTAACCCCGAAAGAGGATGATGTCGAACTACTTAACCAGTATTTCATTAACACTGTCACTCACGAACTGGGCCATCAATTTGCTGCAGATCACACGTTTAATGGTTGCATACGTGACGCAGATGCTGCTTTCGAACCCGGCAGCGGCTCAACCATCATGAGTTATGCGGGCGAGTGTTTCTTGTCAACACAATGGCCGCCAACCATAAACCCACTGCACAACCTGCAGAACCATAAAGACACTTTTTTTCATGCAAAAAACATCGAGCAGGTGCACGCCTTCACTTCCGCAGCCGGCGCGACCTGTGGCGTTGAACGGATCAACCCCAACCGCCCTCCGGTAATTGCGACTCCCTATGGTGATGCGAGCCTGTTCATCCCGGCGCGGACCCCGTTTGCGCTTACCGGGCATGCTTACTCCACCGTCCCGAATGCGCAATTGACCTATACCTGGGAACAAATCGATTTGGGGCCGGAGCAGTTGGAGAACGAAGCATTGAGCGATAAGATCCAAGGTCCGATTTTCCGCTCATACCCGCCCAGCCTTGAAGGAACGCGTACCTTTCCAAAGCTAGAGGCGATTCTCGCGGAACAGCGCCTGAATGGAGAAGTTTACCCCGCGACCACACGCGAGCTGAATTTCCGCCTGACCGTGCGTGACAATCTGCCGGACCTGGCGTCCACCGCCTACATCGACCGCAAAATCCACGTCATGGATACTGGCCAGGCCTTCGCAGTGACTAAACCCACCAGCAATACCACATGGCAGGTCGGCACTGCCCAATCTGTCAGTTGGCTCGTTGCAGGTACCGCCCAAACGCCGATCGCCTGCCAGACCGTGCGGATCGAACTGTCCCTTGATGGCGGTCACACTTATCTGACTCAACCATTACTCGCGTCAACTGCAAACACCGGACAGGCTCAAGTAACGCTGCCTACGCTTGACGAGGGCAGCGCCAACTCGCGCATTCGCTTGAGCTGCAACAGCAGTGTATTTTTCGCAGTTTCTCCCGCCAACTTCAGCATCGTGCAGTAAGCGCATTGCTCACCCCCGTGAGGTTTTCGCCTCACGGGTTCATCAGGCCAGTACTACGTCGTACTGTGCCATCCAGTAGCACCCAGCGCCTGCAGCAGCAGCCCGGGCTTGAGCCCCTCAACTTGGCGGCCATCGTCGCTGCACATATCCTCGCCTGCGAGCAACGCATTGATGATCGCCTCCTCCACCGCTTCGGCCGCTGCGCTGAACAGGGCCGAGAGGTAATCGTTGTTGAGCATCGCCAGGGGGGTGCTCAATGGCAGGTCCTTGCGCCCGTAGTCCGCAGGCGGCAGGTCCTGGTTGCCGGTAGCGAACGCCAGGAAGATGTCCCCGCTGGAGTCTTCGGTGCCGCCGCCGGTGCGGGCGATGCCGATCGAGGCGCGCTGGGCCAGGCGTTGGCACTGGTGCGGCAGCAGGGGCGCATCGGTCGCGAGGACCACCACGATCGAGCCCATGCCAGGCGTGCCCTGGTGTTCGAAGGGCGATGGGCTTGGCACCAGTTGGCGGCCGACTGGGTAGCCGTCGATCCGCAGTTCGCGGCGTTTGCCATGGTTGGCCTGGACCAGCGCGCCGACGGTGTAGCCACCCTGCCCGGCCGGTACCTGCCGCGACGCGGTACCGATTCCACCTTTGAACTCATGGCAGATCATCCCGGTGCCACCGCCGACCGCGCCCTCCGCCACGGGACCAGCACTGGCATTGGCGGCCGCTTCTGCCACGTGTCGCGGGCCTACGTGTTGGCCCCAGATGTCGTTGAGCACGCCGTCGTAGGTCTCCATCACCACTGGCATGCACCAGTAGGTCGCAGGGTCCGCGAGGCTGTCACGCTCCAGCGCAACCAGGGCGTCACGCACCACGCCGACGCTGTGGGTGTTGGTGATGGCAATCGGGGTTGTCAGCAGCCCGGCTTCACGAATCCATTCCAGTCCCGTGGCATCACCATTGCCGTTGAGCACATGGCAACCGGCGAAACACGGCTGCTGCCGCGCATGACCGGCCCGCGGCTGGATCAGCGTGACGCCGGTCCTGACCTGCTTGCCGTTGACTTGCTCGCGCAGCGTACTGTGCCCGACCCGAACTCCCGGGACATCGGTAATGGCATTCAACGGTCCCGGTACGCCCAAGCCCAGGGTGATGCCCAAATCACGTGCACGCATGTCCTCTCCTCAGCAATATTCAAGCACCGGTTTGCGCCGGCGAAGGACCGCTACTCTAGAGAACCCCGACTGTCGCGCCCATTACCCCGTTGGGGTATGCCCCCCACAAGCACAGGGACGCAATCCCCTACGGGATAGTGCCGATCAACTCCCGGTGCGAATCTTGTTCCACAGCCGGGTCCGAATCCGGTCGATGTTCAGGGGCATGGCTTGCAGGGCGAACAATTTGCCCATCATTTCCGGACTCGGGTAGACCTTGGTGTCGTTCCTGATAGCCGGGTCGATCAGGCTATCGGCCTGCTGGTTACCGTTGGCGTAGTGCACATGGTTACTGATGCTGGCCATGACGTCGGGGCGCAGCAGGTAGTTCATGAACGCGTAGCCTTGTATTTCGTCGGGAGCATCGACGGGCATGGCCACCATGTCGAACCAGATCGCCGCGCCTTCCTTGGGAATCGCGTAGCCGATGTCCACGCCGTTATTGGCTTCCCTGGCCCGGCTTTCGGCCTGCAGGATGTCACCGGAGAAACCCACCGCAACGCAGATATCGCCGTTGGCCAGGTCACTGGTGTACTTGGAGGAATGGAAATAGCTGACGTAGGGCCGCACTTTCATCAGCAGGGCTTCGGCCTTCTTGTAGTCCGCCGGGTCCTTGCTGTGGTGGGGCAAACCCAGGTAGTTCAAGGCCGCGGGCAGCAGTTCCGGGCCGTTATCGAGGATTGCCACGCCGCACTTCTGCAGCTTCTCCATGTATTCGGGCTTGAAGATCAGGTCCCAGGAATCCACGGGGGCGTTGTCCCCCAGCACCGCCTTGACCTTGGCGATGTTATAGCCGATCCCGGTACTGCCCCACAGGTAGGGAAAGCCGTGCTCGTTGCCCGGGTCGTTGTCTTGCAGGGCCTTGAGCAACACCGGGTTGAGGTTCTGCCAGTTCGGCAGTTGGCTCTTGTCGAGCTTCTTCAGCGCCCCGCCAGCGATCTGCCGCGCCATGAAGTGGTTGGAGGGGAACACCACGTCATACCCCGATTGGCCGGTCATCAACTTGCCATCGAGGGTTTCGTTGCTGTCGTAGACGTCATAGCTGAAACCGATAGCGGTTTCTTTCTGGAAGTTTTTCATCGTGTCCGGCGCGATGTAGTCCGACCAGTTGTAGACCTTCACGGTCTCGCCGGCCTGGCTGAGGGACGCAGCCAACATCAGCGGGGCCAGCATCAGGGGTGCACGGGGTAAGCGGATCATGATTCGATTCCTGTTTGGCGTTTTTATTGGCAGGTCTTCGGTTGATCAGAGGATCAAAAAATCAATACGTAGGTCTTGCGCACCGTTTCCTCGATGTCCCAGATCCCGGTGCTGTTCGCGGGCAGCATCAAGGCATCGCCGGCTTCTATCTGCAGGGGCTCGCCGTTATCCGGGGTGAAGGTGCAGCGGCCCTGGACGAAGTGACAGAACTCTTGCGCGACGATCTGCCGCCGCCAGCGACCCGGGGTGCACTCCCAGATCCCGGTTTCGACGCCGTCGCTGCGCTCCACGCTGGTGGTCGAGGTGACCGCTACCGGCGTACCGAGCGGAACTGCGACCGGGGCGGATTCCTGCAGCGGCACATGATGGGTGTTCTTGAACTGGGTAATGCTCATGTCGATACCTGTGGGTGAGTGAAGCGCGTTAGTGCATCAAGCCTTCCATGAACCCCGCTACCTGCGTGGCAAGCTTGCGGCGCCAGGGCGCGCTGTGCAGGTCGGCCAGGGTGCGGTCTTCGTGGATGAAGCTGCGGATGATCGCGTTGTAGCCCAGCCAGCGCAGCGGCTCCGGCTCCCAGGCGCGCAACGCGTCGAGGCCGCCTTGGGGGATGACCCAGGGCTGGCGCACCAACTCGCTGTCGCGTTGCAGGATCAGGTCGGCCAGGGTCCGGCCGCCGAGGTTGCTGGCGCCGACGCCTTCACCGCCGTAACCACCCGACAGGGCGATGCCGCTGCGCACGTCGCACAGCATGTGCGGCTTGAAGTTGCGCGACATGCCGAGGTTGCCGCCCCAGGAATGGGTGATCTGTACGTTCTTGAGCTGCGGGAACAATTCACCGAACAGGTAGCGCCGCAGCTCCACCTCGCTGCTGGTCAGGTCGAAGTTGTGCCGCAGTTGACCGGCGAACTGGTAACCACCACGGGCGCCGAACACCAGGCGATTGTCGGCTGTACGCTGGCCATAGGTGACTTGGCGGCTGCTTTCGCTGAAGGCTTGGCCGCGGCTCAGGCCGATTTCGTCCCAGGTCGCTGCGGACAACGGCTCGGTGGCGACCAGCAGGCTCTGCACCGGCAATTGATAACGACCCAGCGGGGCCAGCGTCACGGCATAACCCTCCACCGCCGGCACCACCCAACGCGCACGCACGCTGGCCTTGGCGGTGCGCACGCTGCCCGATTGCCAGGCAGTCACGGGGCTGTTTTCGAAGATCTTCACCCCCATGCGCTCCACGGTTCGTGCCAGGCCCCGCACCAGCTTGGCCGGCTGGATCGTCGCGCAGTGCGGCGCATAGATGCCGCCATAGGGCTTGGCAACCCGGATCTGCTGGTTGAGCTGCTCGGGGGTCAGCCAACGATAGTCGGACTGATTCAGGCCCTGGGCATAGAGCCCGTCCAGATACTGGCGCAGGCTGTGCTCCTGTTCGGGGTAACGAGCGGCGCAATACAGCACCCCGCCTTTGCGGTAATCGCAGTCGATGCCTTCCCGTTCGATGACGATCGCCACTTCATCGGGAATGCTGTGCAGCAAGTCGAAGGAGGCCCGCCGTTGTTCGGCGGACAAGCCGGCCAGCAGGCGGTCTTCGCCCAGCAGGTTACCCATCAGCCAGCCGCCATTGCGGCCCGACGCGCCAAAACCGGCAGTTTGCGCCTCGACAATGGCAATGTTCAGCTCCGGGGCCTGGCGCTTGAGGTAGTACGCGGTCCAGAGACCGGTGTACCCGGCGCCGATGATCACCACATCGACATCCAGGTCGTGCTCAAGGGCAGACCTCGGCAACAGCGGCTCCTCGAGCTGGTCCATCCACAAACTGATCGTGCGCCACGCCGGCATGCAAGTCTCCGCCATTCAAGTTTCGATGGCGTCGATCCTAGTGGGTTGGCTCAGGGCTTGTCTTGCGCGCGTGCACGCAAAGAAATCTGTTTGACGTAGGCCTTGGGCGACAGCCCGGTGTGCTGGCGAAAACAGCTATAGAACGCCGACAACGAATTGAACCCGGCGGCGAAGGCCAGTTCGTCGATGCGCACCGGGGGCGTGGCGCGGTCCAGTGCCGCCAGCAGATGCTGCAAGCGCGCCTGGTTGACGTAGCGGTAGAAGCTTTGCCCCAGGACCTGGTTGAGCAGGTAGGAAATCTGGTTGCGGCTGTAACCGCACTCCTCGGCGACCCGTTGCAGATCCAATTGTGGATCGAGATAGGCTTGCTGGCGCTGGAAATACTGCTGCAGGTCCTGGGCCATGAAACTCAGCTGCCGGGGTGACAGCCCCAGCCGGCTGGCTGCCGGACGCGGCGCACCTGGTGTCTGGCTGTCACGCGGTTCGTGGACCAGGGACGCGTACTCATTGACGCGCCAGATCAGCCCGTCACGCACGGTGATGGCCTCGCTTGAGCGAAACGACACCAGCCCTTCGCCACCGCGCAGGGTCATGCGGTATTGGATGAACGCGGTATCGCCATCCAGGCGGATGCGGTCCGAATGCTCCAGCGCCTCCTCGGGATCACGGGGCATGCTACTGCGCACGTATTCACGCAACTCACTCAAGCCCAGGACCCGGTTCTGGAAAAAGTCGTGGTACTGGATGTCCGGGTGATACAGCGCCATCACGCCGTCGAGGTCGCGGTGCTTCCAGCACAGGTGATAACGCAGCACGGTTTCGCCGGTAGCCTGGGTCAACAACGGGCCATCTTCTGGGGCAGGCATAGGGCACTCGACGACATAAAGCACCGAGCTTGCCGAACTTGCCCGCGGGCTTCAATGGCAATGGGCAACGCCGGAACGTGATCCAGCGCATAAAAACCGCGTTCAATCGCCAAATGGCCTGAAAAACCCAGTAACTGCAGGCTGAACGAGTGCTATTTTTATTCACTCAACCGGTGGCGCCACAGAGGGCGCTCTCTCCTGCCATGAGCTAACGGAAGCGCTCGATCACCCAGGTGGGCAACAGATGAACAAGGCTTCGCAGAGTAAGGTCACCTTTCCCAACGCCTGCCAGTTGATGCGCTGGCATTTTCATCCCGTGGGCTTCGAGGCCAACATGGATGCCCCGGGGAGCATGATTGCGCGGTTGTTCGACCGTGTCAGCGGCGAGACGCTGCTGGCCATCGCCGGGATTCCCTGCACCACGGTGATGAACGCGGCAGATGTGGAGCGCATCATCGAAGCCGTGGAGGATGAACTCGAAGCCTTCATCCCCTCCCAGGCGCTCAAGAGTTACGCCTGAGCCCCCAACCCGATGGCTTTGAAATCTGTGGGAGCGGGCTCGCTCCCACCACCTGTACGGTGATCGGCGAAAAACGGCTTGGCGGCGATCCGGTCGGAGGCCCGCGGCATGTTCACCATCGGGCCTTCCTGGGCATCGACGTACCAATAGCAATGACTGACCGCACGGGTGATGCCGACATACGCCAAGCGCAGGATTTCGTCTTTCTGCGCGCTGTCGTACGGATCGGCATCTGCGTCCTTGCCCAGTCCCGCCATCCGATAGACCTGATTCTTGTAGGGCGAACTGGTCAGGTGCTGGCAGTCCCCCAGCAGGAACACCGCGTCCGCCTGGAGCCCCTTGGCACTGTGATAGGTCAACTGCTTGAGGCGTCTGGCCTCGTACGGCAAGCTAGAATCAACATTAACTACAGATGAAACATGCTTCTCTATCAATAACTTATCGCTGCTTTTTCGATACAACATTAAGATTGAATCACCCTTCTGGTAGTGCTCCGTCAGGCGTTTGCCCAGCGCAGCCTCATCCCGCTCATGGATCTGCACCGGCAACAAAGATGTCGCCTGCCCGCACGCCTTGGCCTTCTTGCCTGGGATCGCCGGGGCGGCACGCACGATATGTTCGGCCGCATCAATGATGTACTGGTGGCTACGGTAGTTATCGCTGAGCATTACCCGGGTAGTGCTGGGTGACGAGAACTGCTGGTTGAACTCCATGAAGTACTTGGGCGAACTGCCACGCCAGCCGTAGATCGATTGCCAGTCATCACCCACGCACAGCAGTGAAGAACGCTGGGCCCCACGGCCGACATGCATGGCCGGCCCGCGGCGACGGATTTCGCGAAGAGTTGCCCGCAACCAGGAGACGATCTGCGGCGATACGTCCTGGAATTCGTCGATCATCAGGTGCGACATCGGTCGCAGCAGTTCATCGCTGAGCAGCCTGAGGTTTTCCGGCGAGTGCTCGCTGAACAAGGCGAACATCCGGTTGTAGGTCATCACTGGTGGCTTCTGGTCCAGTAGATGATCCTCGAACGTGCGCCAGAACAGACTCAATGCCTCAAAGAAAAACCGGTCTGGATCATCCTTGGCAAAGGACATCTGGCCCACGGCGGTGGGCACGTCGAGGCCGAGGTTCTCGATAAAGCTGGCGGCACCGACAAAACAGTCGAGCAACGGCGCGCTGGCCAGCTCGCCCTTGACCTTGTAGTCGAACCCGGGACCGGCGCTGGCATCCCCTGCCAGCGTCGCCAAGACCCGTCTTGACGATTGATAACTATCTATCCAAATCAAAGGCTTACGACAGAAAGCTTGAAATAGGGTGCGCTTTACTGCCCATTCTGCGCGCACCGTTAGCTTGGCGTTGGGGCGGCTTACCTGGGGATTTTCCTGGGGGTCGAAGCCCAGCACCACCCAGGCGTCCAGGCTCGGGATGTAACCGTGGCAATGAAAGGTCGCGCCATTGATCTCGAACGTCTGCCGGCTAGGCTCGATGCCCTTGATCGGCCAGGCGCCGGCACGCAACCACAGGTCCTCGACGACATCGCACAGTTCTTCGTCGCGCTTGGCCGCCAGCTCAGTCACTGCCATGCGTTTTTGTACATCCGGGTGGTCGCGCTCCAGTTCCTTGAGTTGCAAGGCGTGCCGCGACAATGGCGTGATCAACTCGCGAAAACGCAGGTTATCGGTAAACAATCGGTGAAAACAGGCGTTGAGCTGTTGGCGCTGAGTGTCGTTGATCCGCAGGTCGAAGGGGTTGCTGTCGACCTGCGTGTCATCCAGCAGTGTCCGCTCGCTAAGGTTCTCGAAGGCTTGCAGGCGCTCGAAGCCAGGCAGGCTGCGGACCATCGGCAAAATCCGCGAATGAAAAGTGCGCACCAGGTCGCGCGCGTCCTTTGGCGACAGCGCCCGGCCCCACAAGGCGTAGAGAGCAATCAGCTTGTTGATGAAGTCCTTGCGCGACTCCCGGGTGAAGGTCACCACGGTCAGGGAGTCCAGTTCAAAGCCCAGGTACTGGGTCAGCAACACGATGCGCAACGCCAGGGTGGTCGACTTCCCGGCGCCCGCCCCGGCAATCACCGAGGTAGACGGCGTATCGCTGAAGATCATCTTCCACTGCGCGGCGCTGGGTTGCGCTGCCCCCGGCAGCAGGCGCGCGACATCAGCCTTGACGCGCTTCTTCAGGTCAGCACTCAGGGGCAGTCGCCAGTCGTCGAACAAGTGCTCGTCGACCCGTGGTGCCGGGTGCTCGGTGCAGCGGCTATCGCGAATCAGCAGGACCTGGCGCCCTTCCTCCAACCCTTCGGCCCTGCCTTCCTGATAACCGTAATCCACCCCGGCGGTATGTCCGCTGCGAAAGCCGTCCGCCTGGCCGTGCAGCCAGGAAGCCCGATGCTGGGCGCGCAAACGGGTCAGACCATGGCCAAAGAAACGCGCGGCCAGGCGCTTGAACAAGGGCATCTCGGCCAGGGGCAAAAGCTCGGGGGGAAGATCGGGGGTGTGTTGCGGCACGCTGACTCCAGGGTGTGAGGCTGTTGCGGGCTATGGTGTCTGCATTTGCCCGGGAGTTCTAGTCAAATGCTTATCCATCATTGGTTTAAGTGATGAAGTGAAGGTGTTGCCGAAGCAGGCCTCGCGAATAAATATCTAATTTATAGATCGGTTTGAAGGGGTTTTTACGCTTTTTATCGATTCATGCCTGATGGAAGATGCACGCCATCAACCACCGGTTCTCGTTGTATGACGAACCTTTCAGGAGACGATCATGCTTGAACTCAGACCCTTCACCTCCCTGGGCGGCGCCAACCACGGCTGGCTCGACGCCCACCATCACTTCTCGTTCGCCGAGTACCACGATCCCAAGCGTATGCACTGGGGCAACCTGCGAGTCTGGAACGACGATGTGATCGCCCCGGGCACCGGCTTCCCCAAGCACCCGCACCGCGACATGGAGATCATCACCTACGTTCGCGAAGGCGCTATCAGCCATGAGGACAACCTGGGCAACAAGGGCCGTACCGAGGCCGGAGACGTCCAGGTCATGAGCGCCGGGACCGGGATCACCCATAGCGAGTACAACCTGGAGTCGACGGCGACCCGGATCTTCCAGATCTGGATCATCCCCAACGAGGCTGGTTCGGCTCCGTCCTGGGGCGCCAAGCCTTTTCCCAAGGGCCAACGCGAAGGTTTCGTGACCCTGGCCAGCGGCAAGGCCGGCGACGACCAGAGCCTGCGGATCCGCGCCGATGCACGTTTGGTGGCGGCCAACCTGAAAGCTGGGGAAAGCGCCGAATACGCCCTGGATAACGGCCGCCGGGCGTACCTGGTGCCGGCCACGGGGGTCATTGAAGTCAATGGCTTGCGCGCCGAGGCGCGGGACGGTGTGGCGGTTGCCGATGAGCGGGTGTTGCGGGTCACCGCGATCGAGGACAGTGAGATTGTCTTGGTGGATCTGGCCTGACATCTTCCCCGGGGCGGCCTCTGGGCCGACCGGGGTGTTGGATTAGACCGAGTACATATCCATTCTTGCGGTAACGGCCTCCTATGGTTCCGCTTTTACAGCGGCTCACTTTTGGAGGAGCCCAAAAGTAA